>CAZNHN010000070.1:0-5394 GCA_964572415.1 uncultured Phaeodactylibacter sp. | reverse complement strand
CAGATCGAGGAAGAAGTGGAGCGTATGGAACGCCTGCGGGCGGCAGCACAACTATACCCGGACTACCAAAATGCCATGCAGCGCGCCAATCGCTACGATTACGACGATATGATCCTCTGGGTGCTCGATGCCTTTGAGCGTTTCCCCAACCTGCTGCGGTCGTATCAGGAGCGTTTTCTCTACATTCTGGTAGACGAATACCAGGATACCAACGGGGCGCAAAATGAGATTATTCGCAAACTCGTGGCCTACTGGGAAATGCCCAACCTCTTCATTGTAGGCGATGACGATCAGTCCATCTACGAATTTCAGGGCGCCCGGCTGAAAAACCTGACAGACCTCTACGAAACATACCGCAACGGGATAAGGCTGGTCGTATTGGAGGACAACTATCGCTCCACGCAGCCTATACTCGATGCGGCCCGGCATGTGATCGGGCAAAATGATATCCGGATCGTCAACCGGCTGCAGGAGTTGGGTGTCGAAAAGGTGCTAAAGGCGAGCCATCCGGGCGTAAAGGATTTGCCTGCTGTACCGGAGATTAGTGTATTCCCCAACCCCCTGCAGGAAGAAGTATGGCTTGCCGGTGAGCTACAGCGGCTACAGGGAGAAGGTATCCCCTTGAACGAAGTCGCCATTATCTATGCCAAGCACCGGCAGGTGGAAAGCCTGATGGAACTGCTGGAAAAGCAGGGTATTTCCTACCAAACGCGCCGCCGCGTGAATGTGCTCCACCTCCCGCTCATTCGCAACCTCCGGCTGATGCTGGAGTACTTTGCGGCAGAGTTTTTCCGTCCCACAAGCGGCGAACATCTGCTGTTCCAAATCATGCATTTCATTTTTATCGGGCTGCACCCCGACGATCTCTCCACCATAAGCCAGCGGCAGGCCCGTCAAACCGGGAGCGAGCGCACCACCTGGCGCGATTTCCTGGCGGCTCCTGAAGACTGGGCAGCGCTAGGGTTGAAAGACCAGCCCGCACTGCAGCAGTTCACCGATTTTCATCATCATATGCTCCGGCAGTACAACAACCTGAGTGCGCCGGCCTTTGTGGAGCAGCTCCTCAACCGAAGCGGGCTGCTGGCTTATGCTATAGGCCAGCAGAACAAGGCCTGGCTCCTGCAGGTGCTCCGGTCTTTCGTGGATTTTGTCCGTAGGGAAGCTGCCCGGAATCCCCGTTTGACCATAGGAGGGCTGCTGGATCTGTTGCGAAGCATGGATGCTAATCGCTTGCCTGTGGAGGCGAGTGAGTCGGTCTACGCTCAGGATGGGGTACAACTGCTCACCGCTCATAGTGCGAAGGGCCTGGAATTCCGGCAAGTCTTTTTGCTGGATGTGACCCAAAAGCCCTGGGAGCCCAGCTCGAGGGGCAGTAATTTCCAATTCAAACTGCCCGATACACTCACTTACTCCGGAGAAGAAGACCCGCTCGAAGCCCGCCGCCGGCTCTTTTACGTGGCCATCACCCGGGCGCAGGAACGCCTGCATTTGTCTTACGCCACTCAGGATATGGATGGAAAAGCGACACCGCGTACGCGCTTCGTGGATGAGTTGCTGGAGCAGGGAGCCGTAGCTGTAACCGAACGCGAACTGCCTAAAGATATGCTGCTGGAAGCCGAGGCCCTGCGGTTGATGGAGCAGCGGGCCCCTGAAGTGCCTGCGCCGGACCGGGATACCATCGAAGCTTTACTGGAGGGGTTCCAGCTCAGTGTTTCTGCCCTAAACCGCTACCTCAGGTGCCCGTTAGGATTCTATTATGAGAATGTCCTGCGTGCACCGGTTCTGATGCGCGAAGCGGCCCACTATGGCACGGCCATGCACTACGCGCTGGAACGCTATTTCGAACGCATGCGTACCCACCGGGAGCAGGAGTTTCCTCCGGTAGAGGTGTTGATTGAGGGCTTTGAACAGGAAATGGAACGGCGCCGTGGCTTTTTTGCCCGCCGGGAATTTGAGCGCAGGCTGGAAGCCGGACGGTACAACCTGCAGCAGTACTTTGAGGCGCACCGCAGCAGTTGGCCCACAGATGTCCTGATGGAATACCGGCCCCGAAATGTGGAAGTTGATGGTGTGCCGGTCACGGGCAGCATTGATCAGCTTATTCAGCTCAATGCAGATCAGGCACGGGTAGTGGATTTCAAAACGGGCAGCCAGCAAAAGAGCAAGCTCCGCCGTCCGACTGAGAAAAACCCCAACGGCGGGAGCTACTGGCGGCAGTTGGTCTTTTATAAATTGCTTTACGAAAACTATCCCGGCAATACCCGCACGGTAACCTCCGGCACTATTTCCTATCTGGAGCCCGACAAAACAGGCGCTATGCCGGAAGCAAGCATCAGTTATCAGCCCCGGGACATTGCAACCGTGCGCAAGTTAGTGCAGGAAGTGTATTCGGCCATTCAGAATCACGACTTCTTTACCGGGTGCGGCGAAACCGACTGCCCCTGGTGCAATTTTGCACGGGAACACATTGTGCCCGATACCTTCGCACAGCCCGAAATTGAAGCCCTTGATGACGAGAGCTGATCTTAGCTGTACTGCGCGAGGAGCTGTTTCACTTCCTGCTCCCTGGTGTCGAAGTGGCGGCTAATGACCTCAGGCCTGGGATCAATGATGTACTGCGGTTCTTTGCCTTTCATACGGATGGCAACCTTGCGTTCCACATAGACTACCACACCGGATTCCTTGTCAACGGAGCGGATTTGACCGGCTTTTTCCATCGCCTTATATCCTTCAGAGTTAATGCGGTTGATGATCCGGCGGTTCTTTTCGTGCACTTCTACCTGATATACCACCAGCTCCGCTTTACTGCCAATAGGCGTACTTTCAATCACCCGCACCTGTCCGTAAATAGCCCGTGCGGAGCCATTGTTCGCCAGCGGATAGTCCGTGAGGGCATTCTCAGCGACCAGCTTTTCATTGACCTTTTCGAGGTTGCCATCGGAAATGCCAGAGTAGATGCGCTGAAGCTCCGACTGCAGCCTGCCACTATCGGTGCTGTTGCAATTGTGTAGTAGTAAGGCGGTCAGGAGAATAAAAAAATACTTAGTGTACTGCATTGGAACAATTAATTAACAAGAAGCAGCTGCATAGTCAGCCCGCTTAATAGACAAGTAAAAACGCAATCCGGTTGGCTTTAGTGTAGAGCGGTGGCAAAAGTAACATTATCTTTGCAATTGCCTACCTTCGCGCTGATCGCATTCACAAATGTATGCCATGAAAGTAGCCGTTATTGGTGGCGGTGCCGCCGGTTTTTTCGCAGCCATTGAAGCCAGGCGCAATCATCCGCAAGCCGCTGTTGTCCTGTTTGAAAAGTCGCGTAAGCTGCTGTCCAAGGTGAAAATCTCGGGGGGTGGGCGTTGCAATGTAACCAATGGTTGTACCTCCATAGCCGAGCTGTCGAGGGCTTATCCCCGGGGCAGCAAACAGCTGAAGAAAGCCTTCCGGACCTTCAATACTGTGCATACCATGGACTGGTTTGAGAGCCGGGGCGTGGCCCTCATGACGCAGCCTGATAATTGTGTGTTCCCGGTTTCCCAGGACTCTCAGAGCATCATCGACTGCTTCCTGAAGGAGGCCCGGCAGCTCGGGGTGCAAATTGAGACGGGCGTCGGCGTGGCAAAGCTGCAGCCGGTGGGAGAGGGGCTGAAGCTGCATTTTCTTAGGGGGGGACATCCGCCTGCCTTTTTCGATAAAGTCATTGTTGCAACCGGTGGTTCTCCAAAGCGGCAGGGGCTGAAGTGGCTGGAAGCCCTGGGGCACCAAATTGAAGACCCGGTACCTTCCCTCTTCACCTTCAATATGCCCGAAGAACCGGTCACCGAGCTGATGGGCGTAGTAGTTGAAGAAGTGCAGGCCAGCATTCAGGGCACCAAGCTGAAATCGGATGGCCCCCTGCTGATCACCCACTGGGGCATGAGTGGGCCGGCTATTCTCAAACTCTCGGCCTTTGGAGCACGTACGCTAAGTGAGTTAGGCTATGTGTTTAAGGTGCAGGTCAACTGGGCGAACGAGCAGAATGCGGAACAGGTGTCGGACGACTTAAGCGGTATCATGGCCGCGCATCCCAAAAAAGACCTGAACAATGAGCGCCCCTACGCTTTGCCCAAACGCCTGTGGAGTTACCTGCTAGCCAAAGCAGAGCTGCCGGAAGACAAAAAATGGGGCGAAATCGGCAAAAAAGGTCTGCATAAGCTTACCCATCTCCTCACCAATGACGTGTACCAGGTGCAGGGTAAAACCACTTTTAAAGAGGAGTTTGTTACCTGCGGTGGCGTAAGCCTTCAGAGCATTGATTTTAAGACCATGCAAAGCAAAGCCTGCAAAAATCTTTATTTTGCGGGTGAAGTCCTGGATATTGACGGAATCACGGGAGGCTATAACTTTCAGGCTGCCTGGACGACAGCCTATATCGCAGGACAACTCAATTGATTAACCAAAACGACGAAAGACCATGGGATTACTGTACACGCTTATCGTAGGTGCCATTGCCGGCTGGCTGGCCGGGAAAATCATGAAAGGTGCCGGATTTGGCCTGCTTGTCAATATTGTGCTGGGTATAATCGGCGCTTATGTTGGTAGCTGGCTGTTTGGTATTCTGGATATCAGTATTGGCACAAGCTCCGGTACCATCAACACCATTATCACTGCCACTGCAGGCTCGGTAGTTGTGCTGTTCATTGCAGGGCTACTGAAGAAGTGACCTTAACCGGAGCGGTCCGCTTGAAGTGCCGCTCCGGCTATCTACCTATCTAATACGTCCACGCCGGCTGCCCTTCCTCATAGGGAATGCAGGGCTTATATTGTCCGGGTATCGGCAGAAAAGCGGTCACTTCCGTACCTACCTTTTCCGAAGTGAAATAACCAAGCAGCACGAGTTGCTTGAGCTTAAGGAAACCAGACCAGGCGGTCTCGCCCATGTCATCCGTCACCGTCTCCACACTGCGGGCTTCTGCATCTATGGCATTGAGCAGGGCAAGCTTTTCCCCAGGGTTAAGGGCGGTGAATGTTTTGTCGTAGGTCGACTGTGCCTGGGCTTCAACCTGCTCCAGGCTATCGCGCAAAGCCGCTTGCTCTTCTTCCGGCAGGCAGGTGGCGGCAAGCTGGTCGATGAACTCCGGTACGCCCACATCCTTCGCGCCCGGTGTTTCTGTGGCGGGTAGTATGGTCTCGGCAATTTCCGAAAGGGCGGCGGCCTGTTGGGCGTCAAAAAATTTCGGTGCCCACCCGGTTGCCGTAGAGGCTTCTGCCTGACAGCCATTAAGCACAGCGGTTATGGTGGAAGCGGAAAGGGCCGCACCGGTCAGCAAAACGGTTCTTTTTATGGCTTCTCTTCTGTCCATGATCAGAGGTTCATTTTTTTGAGTTCCTGCACTGCATGATCGGCAGCGCGTGCCG
>CAZNHN010000069.1:0-23002 GCA_964572415.1 uncultured Phaeodactylibacter sp. | reverse complement strand
TACTCTTCGTTGGATAACCCCTTACGTAGCGCTGCTATGCGCGGGAATCCCGCAAGCTGCGGGACAGGCTATCCTCCTTGATTTAGCCTCAAAATTCGCTCCCACTCAACCCATAAATTAACACTTGACAGACCACTAGGGCCTTCGGCATTAGTAGTGTAGGCCCAGGAGAAATATCCGGTGGCCAGTTTCTCTTGCGTGGTGTTCCACTCCTTCCGGAACCATTTCTTTTTTTTCAGGCGTTACCTGAAAAAGGAAACGAAATGAGCAAGTACGAGCTGCCCAAAGACCGGATACTCATCACCACGGATTACATGCGCAAGAAGTATGGCTCGTATGACCCAAATGTCTTCCGGCGCTGGGTGGATCAGGGGAAGGTGGAGAAGGTGCGGAATGGGGTGTATCGCAGTACTGATTTCAGTCCAAGTAGTTTAGTTGATTATTTCGTTATTGCAAATCATATCTATGAACCTTCCTATGTTTCCACTTATACTGCACTCCGATACTGGGACGTCATACCTGAAGTGGTAAGGATTATCACTTCTGTAACCACTAAGAAGACAGCTGCTTTTGAGTACAAGGTACGTATGACCTATCAGCAAATTCAACCCAGTCATTTTTTCGGTTATGAATGGGTAACGTGGACAGGAGAACCCTATAAAGTAGCCAATCGGGAAAAGGCTATGATTGACTTAGCTTATTTAGAGCCACTGTTTGCTGATGAGAACTGGCTATACGAAATGCGCTTCGATGAGGATGTACTGAAAGAAGAATACCGCTGGAACCTTGTGGAGCATTATCTGGATATCTTACAATCAACAACGCTTCGCAAAAAGATGGTCGCTTTACAAAAATGCTATGGCTTATGATGGAGATGAGTGAAATCGTTAAATGTTTTCCCGACTACATCAGGGAACAAGGGTTTAAGCAAGACATGCTTCGGGAATACCTCCAATACGAAATCCTTAAAATCATTTTCGAGTCCAAGCACGCCTCCGCCTACACTTTTCTGGGCGGTACCTGCCTACACCTTGTTTACGGCACCGAACGCTTCTCCGAAGACCTCGATTTTGACAACGTAGGGCTCTCCGCAGCCGACTTCGAGGAGACCGGCCAGGCTGTGCAAAAAGGGTTGGAGTTGCTGGGGTATAATACGAGGATAAAGTTCAGCCACAAGGATGCCTTTCATTGCAAGTTTCCAATCTTTACAGAAATAAACAACGATCGCGGGGCAGCAGGCCCGTAAACAAAATCCGAATCCCGCATCGGACCGGAATCAAACTCAGGCTGGAAGCTGTTAAAAAGGTTACGTGCGCCTCCGCTCAGCTCCAGATGAAAATCCTCAGAAATCTCAAAGTGATAGCTTAGTTTGAGGTTGGCATCCAGAAACGGGTCAGACTCCAGCAAATCCGGTGATCCATTTGCCCCTACGATACGGGGAACGATCATAGAACCTGTGTAGGTCCCCGTGAAATCAATGGTAAAAGCTTTAGTGACGTTGTAGCGGGAGGTGAAATACCCATAGAGATTGGGGTTTCTGATGAACTCATTCACGGTAATGGCTGCCCCATCAGTATCTTCCGTTGCAAAAATCTCCTGTTCTTCATCAAAACGGGTCTGCTGAGCAGTGCCTCCAATCTGGAAAGCTACTTTACCGGAAGGCGAATAGCCCGCCTCAAAATTGAGACCCGCAACCGTAGCGCCCGCTCCGTTTTCTACTTCTTCTAAGATAATATCACCAATGTCTCCCCGGCTTACCTGAGTAAAAGGATTTTGCAGCTGGGTGAAAAACCCCTCTACCAGCAAGCTCATCTGAGCCAAACCTGCGGTTTTGGTGTAATTCAAAGAGCCGGTAAAGGCATCGGAGGTTTCCTTCTCCAGGTCTTCAGAGAGCAGGACAAAAACCTGGTCGCCCCCGGCAGAGGAGATGTGCAGGTCTTCATTAAAGGCCTGAGGGGCGCGGAATCCCCTGGCGTAACCGCCACGGAACCGCAGATTTTCATTGATTTGGTACAAGAGGGTCGCACGGGGGCTGAATACCCCAAAGTTGACATCCGCTGTTCTTTCCTCTCCGGCTACAGCATAAAGACCATTTACATCAGAGATATCGTACCGGCCGCCCAACAGGGCTGTGAACCTGGCGCCTGGCTTCCACTCATATTGCGCAAAAAGACCAGTGGTATTCACCTGCTGATCGACCATGCGGCCATAACCGGCAATCTCATCCTGCGTGTCATAGGCTTGGTTTTCCAAGCCTACAGTAATCACGTCATTGTTATTAAAATAATGGTTGTACTGTGCACCTGCCACAATGGCAAGGTCTGTCGTCAAACCATAGGCGTTGATGGCCAGGGTGCTGTCCTCAGCTGTCCTACCACCGCCTAAGCCTCCGTAGTAACTGTCCCGCCCGGTGGTCTGGGCAGAGGCATAAACAGAGAATTTGTTACGGTTGTCTTTGCTCCACTGATCATAGTTGACGCTGCCCAAAAAAGTATTGTGCTCCAATTGTTCTGTAATATCAGTGAAATGTGGAGCCAGGTCGAGGCGGTCGCCGCCGCGGCGAAATTCATTCAGGGCACTGAAATCAACCGTAACTTTACTCCGGTCGCCGGGCCTGAAAAAGGCTTTTCCGCCGAATACGGTATTCTCCAACTGTACCAGTTCGGTAAAGCCATCCCCGTTAGCATCATAGCTGTCCCGATTACGGCTCATACCGTAGATGGTCACTCCGCTGGTCAGGCTCTCATTGACGATTGAACCGTTGATATTGAAGGTTTGATCCAGAGCGTCGCCGCCGATCAGCGCCGTATTGGAACGAAACTCCCATGCGTTTTCAACCGGATCCATGGTAATGATGTTGATGGTGCCGCCAATGGCGTTGGAACCATACAAGGCAGAGCCTCCACTGCGCACCACCTCCACCCGCTCCACGATATTGGCGGGGATCTGATCCAGGCCGTACACGCTATTGAGTGCACTGAAAACCGGGCGGCTGTTGATTAGGATTTGCGAATAAGCACCTTCCAGACCGTTAAGCCGTACCTGGGTGAACCCGCAGTTCTGGCAGTTGGTCTCCACCCTTACCCCGGGTTGAAAGTTCAATCCATCAGAAATGGCAATGGACTGTGTGGCGTTGAGCATTTCACCATCCAGCACGTTTACCACAATTGGATTGTTAACCCGGTCTTGTTCGTAGCGCGTTCCGCTAACCACCACGCCTTCCAGATTCAGGGCGTCCTCCCGAAGCACAAAATCCTGCGTAGTGGTTTGCCCTTTTTTGACCGTTACTACTTCAGAAACGGACAGATAACCCAAAAAGGCAGCTTTGGTTGTGTAAGTCCCAGCCGGGATACCACCAATTGAAAAATTACCGTCCTGATCGGCAATAGCGCCCAGATTAGTGCCTTCAAGTACAATACTGGCCGCGCCCAGTGACGCTCCGGCATCATCGCTTACCTTACCTGAAAGGATAGCTGTTTGTGCATGCAGCGCTTCGAAACTCACAAAAGACAGTATCAAAAAAAGCAGGTATTTATTCATCGTTGGTTTAAGTTTTTAAAAACAGAATGAGCCTGATTGAGGCTAAATACAATAGTTTTTTATTTAAAGATCACGTATCCACGAACTCCTGAACCGATTGGCCATATATTAAAGCCATTTTATTAGACTGTGTTCAATAAATAATTCGATTATGCAAATATAATTTGTTAGCCTATTCTAACAAATTTTGGCAAGGGTTCTTTTTTATTATTTTTGCAAAAAAAGCCATGCCGACCTCGGTCAAAGAAAACTACCTGAAAGCCCTCTACTTTCTAAACGAAGAGCACAGTGATATCAGCATAACAGACCTAAGCAGGCAACTGCAAGTCAGCAAGCCGACGGCCAGCAATATGGTGAAAAGGCTACAGGAAAAAGGCTGGGTCGTTTATAAAAAGTACAAGCCTTTGCACCTGACTGAAAAAGGGCGTCAGATAGCAGCCCGTGTCATCCGCAAGCACCGGCTCACAGAAATGTTCCTCTACGAAATCATGGGCTTCGGATGGGAAGAGGTGCACGAAATCGCGGAGCAAATGGAGCATATTGACTCTGAAAAGCTGTTCTCCCGTATGGATGAGATGCTCAATCATCCGGCTTTTGACCCCCATGGCTCACCTATACCAGATAAAAACGGTCAAATCGCCAGGCTAAAGCTTCCTGCGTTGATTAGCATCAATCCGGGAGAAAAGGGCAGACTTTCTGCTCTCCGTAACAGCTCTGCTGAACTACTGCATTACTTGAACCAGTGCCGGATTGAACTGGGCGTTTTAATCGAATTGGTAAAGGTAGAGGCGTTTGACCAGAGCTGCCAAATCCGGGTAAGCGGAAAGCCTCCGTTTACGATAAGCCGTAAGGTGGCAGAGAATTTATTGGTGGAGGTCATTTAGCCGTTGAGCAAATTCTCTGTAAGACAATGCGCAGAACCTTTGCTTTGTGCGCATCCGGTGCTACATAAAAGTATTTGACTATCTACCCCGGACTCACTATATTTAAACTATGGCAAAGCGCAAATCACAACATACCGGCATGCACCCCACCCTGGAGCAGCCCAGGTACTTCCCTGATCTGCACGCCTCATTGTGCGTGGATATCCGGTATTGGCTGGACCCCCGCCTTCCTGATCGCTACTCTATTTCTGTGAAACGCGGACTGTCCACGACCGATGCAGCCGGAGCAGCTAAGCAGTACCGCCCGGATGCCAGTATTGACCGCGCCGAATCGCCTGAAACACCCTACGCTGAGAGCATCGTTGTGCAGCCGCCTTCTTTTAATGTGGACATTCCAAGCCAACCCCAGCGGTCTATAGCAATCCGAGACAGAGAGGAGCGTCTGGTCACTACCATTGAGATGCTTTCCCCAGCCAACAAAACGGGGGATGGCTACGAAGACTTCCGCCGTAAGCAGGAGCAACTTGCTGAAAAGGGTATTCACTTGGTGGAAATCGATTTGCTAAAGCAAGGCAAACGCCGCTGGCGGGACGAGCGGGTTGACCAGGCCGATTATGTGATGACGGTGCAGCGCGCCGGTAGCAACATTGCCAACGTCTGGGCAGCTGCTCTGGGGGAAACGCTACCTGTCATTCCCATCCCCCTGCTTGCTCCGGATGCGGATGTGCCGCTGCCGTTGGAGTATATCCTGCAGGAATACATGGAGAAGAGTGGCCTCGGGAAAAGGTTGGGCTAGTGAATTGAGTCGCAAATTTTTGACCTTTAATCCCAATAGCTATTGAGGCAGTAAGCGCTTAAATGTGAATGAGGCTTTCCATCCTGCCCGCTCCTCCCGGTAAACCTTCAGATATTCCAGAAAGATATCGCCAGGGGCAGTGTGAGTAGTGACCTATGCGCTTTGGGTTAGGGTGGCACAGACCTGCGTTGTCTTATGCTTTCGCAATAGCTTCCTCTTGCCATGCCTCACCAATCCGTAAAGCGTCAGCGCAGACCAGCTGAAGGATGGACGGGGCAAGCGTGGGCAGTATAGGTTACCTGGGGCTGATTTCTTTACGCTAAAATATACTGCTTGCTCGAATGTTGCAGACCACTTCATATTGCGTATAATCCAAAGGCTCAGCGTTACTTCTTGTTTGCGGCAAGGGTAAATCATTTTCAGCACGAAACCCTTTCCTGCCCGGGCCGTAATATAGGTTGTCGAATTCAGGTGAATAAACTAATTTTATTGCTCATGCAACAAATATGCCGGCAGCCAGCCCGTTAATCGTAAACGAAATGAGACGACTGCACCTTTTCAGTACCCTCCTGTTCAGTACTTGTCTTGTACTGAGCACACTCTCTGGTCAAAGTATCTCTGTTTACGCAACGCTTATCAATCAGGAGGTTCACGGTTCTACGCTGGATGCACAGGAATACGAGTTTGTAGAAGATGCCGTAGCCAATTACAACAACGGGAAATGGGTAGGTGTAAAGCTGGAGGTCCCCACCGAGCTGGCAACGGAGGACAATTTCATCTATCTCTCCTATGCCCTGCTTGATACCGTTGAACTGTGGGTACCTGACCAAAATAATCAGTTAGTAAGGGCGTACCAAACCGGCCAGGCATTTAAATTCGACACCAGGCCCTATGCCAGTTCCGACTTTGTTTTCCCCATGAGTGAAGGTACTGAGGTCTATTATTTTAGGATTTACAGCTCTAAACCGGTTGTACTTCCCTTTGAGGTGCTCCACAAAGGAGATTTAATAGAGACCCTTACCACCAAGGACCTACTTTTCGGCATATACGCAGGCGTTATGCTTGTCATGTTTTTGTACAACCTGGCGCTACTTTTAATTACCCGTGACAAAACTTATGCTTATTACATTTCATTTCTGATCACACTATTATTGGCACAAGTGGCCCTGTTTGGTTATACTGACCGCTATTTAATGCCCGGCTGGCCTGCCCTTAATCAAAAATACACTGTACTTTCAGGTGCCGTTGTAGGCCTTTTCACTGCGCTCTTTATGATCAACTTCCTGCAACTCAGACAGCGGGCACCGCTCTTTGCCAAACTGATTGTTCTTTTAGCCGTGATGGATATCTTTGGCATACTCCTCCTGGCGATGGACAGAGACGTTCTGGCTTTTCATTTGGTCAACTTCGCCTCAACATATGGATCAGTCGTTGGGATTATTGCTGCAATCAAGCTGGCAAGGGCCGGGTTTAAACCGGCCAAATTCTTCCTGATCGCCTGGTCGATACTTGTGGTGAGTGTAATCATTTTTGCCCTCAACAATCTTGGCATTATTCCTTACAAACCTTACTTCCAGGGGGCTATGCTATTTGGGTCCAGCATAGAGGTGGTCCTGCTTTCCATTGCTTTGGCAGATAGAATAAATGTACTGAAAAAAGAAAAAGAGGATTCTCAGAAAGAGGCCCTTGTTATGGCTAAGGAAAACGAACGCATCATTCGGGAGCAAAATACCCTCTTGGAGCAGAAAGTGCAAATGCGTACCAAGGAATTACAAGGAGCAAATGAGGAGTTAAAGGTGACCCTGGAAAACCTCAAAACGGCTCAGATGCAACTTGTGCAATCCGAAAAGATGGCTTCTTTGGGGGTGCTGACTGCCGGAGTAGCTCATGAACTCAACAATCCACTGAATTATATTCACGGTGGCTATACGGCCATAAACGATGAACTTGAAAACGAGCATTCTGACCTCAACAAGGAGGAGTTGAAGCAATATCTTCAATGGATTCAGTCAGGATCAGAAAAAGCCATTAGGATTGTTAAAAGCCTGAACATATACAGCAGAACCAGCGAAGACTACACTGAAGATTGCAACCTCAACGCTATCATTGAAGACTGCCTGTCTATACTTCAGCACAGGATTAAGGATCAGATAGAGGTCAAAAGAGCATTGTCTGACAATATGGGAACCGTGAAGGGGAATAGTGGGAAACTACATCAAGCCGTGCTCAATCTCCTGGATAATGCTACGGACGCCATAGAGCAAAATGGGGTCATTACCATCAGTACTTCAACAACAGACCATCATGCAACCCTGACCATTGAGGATAACGGATCGGGCATCTCTAAAGAACATTTAAACAAGGTACTTGATCCTTTTTTCACTACGAAGCCTCCCGGAAAAGGAACAGGCCTGGGCTTATCTATCGTCCATTCCATTATTCAGGAACATGGTGGGCGTATCCATTTTGATTCGGAGCCAGGTCAGGGCACTACCGTTACAATTAGCCTTCCTAAACTATCTACACCATGAGTTTTCAGCCCACTGCAATGGGCTGGAGCATGGCAATTATGTTTGCTCTAATTCTTTAACTTCACCTTTCAACTTTAAAGGAAACTGATCATGAAGCAGATTTTCATATTGGCACTATGCTACACTTGTATGGTAACCCCCGGTATCAGCCAATCCAAAGTAATGACACCGGAACAGCTCATCGAATTGAACAGGGTTTCTGCAGTAGGACTGAGCAATGATGGGGAACAGGTAATTTACCGAACCTCCAGTTTTGATTTGAGGACAAATGAGCGCTCCAGCAAAATATTCTCGGTTGCAGTAAGTGGCGGAGTACCGGAACCTCTGGATGAAGCCGAAGCCGGGGAGCAGGTGAAAAATACAAACGTATCTCCTGACGGCAAATGGAAGCTGGTCACAAAAGAAGTCAAACTTCAAAAGGTAAGCGGCACTGACCACTATGAGGATGTGCCCAACTCGAACGTGCTCATATACGATCAGCTCAACTACCGGCACTGGGATACCTGGGAAGACGGGGCCTACAGCCATGTCTTCCTTCAATCTGCAACCGATCCACAGGACAGTGGAATTGATTTGATGGAAGGGGAGCCGTTGGATTGCCCGCAAAAGCCGTTTGGTGGCGATGAGGACTATATCTGGAGCCCCGATTCCAAGAAAGTATTGTACGTGACTAAAAAGTTGGCGGGGACCGAATATGCGGTGAGCACCAATTCTGACATCTACGAATACGACCTGGAAACCCGGCAAACCACCAACCTGACAGCAGATAACAAAGGTTACGATACCCACCCTGCATTTTCATCCAAAGGCACCCTCGCCTGGTTGCAAATGAAAAGAGACGGTTATGAGTCTGATAAAAATGATATCATCGTCAGGTTGCCCTCGGGGGATATGAACCTTACAAAAGACTGGGATGGAACGGTCAATGGGTTTATCTGGAGCGAGGATGGATCAAGGATATTTTTTAACGCTCCCGTTGGCGGGACAGTCCATGCCTTTCAAATTGAAGTCCCGGTCGGCACAAAGAAGAAGTCGAAGCCCCAACAAATTTCCGACGGCCAATTTGACGTAAATGGCATTATAGGCCAAAGTGGAGACCATTTGATCGTGTACCGAAGAGACATGAATCACGCTACAGAAATTTACAACCTGCATATTGAGACAGGGGAAATGAAGCAGCTGTCTACTGCAAATAACGATATCTACAAAGACATCAAAATGTCTAAAATAGACAAGCGGATCGTCAAGACAACAGATGGGAAAGACATGGTCACCTGGGTAATTTATCCGCCCGATTTTGACCCTTCAAAAAAATACCCCACCCTACTCTACTGTCAAGGCGGACCTCAAGGCGCTTTGTCCCAATTCTATTCTTTCCGATGGAACTTTCAGTTGATGGCAGCAAATGGCTACATCGTAGTTGCGCCCAACCGAAGAGGCATGCCTGGCTACGGGGTCGAATGGAACGAACAAATCTCAAAGGATTACGGTGGGCAAAATATGGACGATTACCTTTCCGCTATTGATGATGTAGCCAAAGAGCCCTATGTAGATAAGGATAGGATGGGTTGTATTGGTGCGAGTTACGGTGGGTATTCTGTTTTCTATTTGGCTTCCAGGCATGAAGGCCGGTTTAAATCCTTTATCTCCCACGATGGCATCTTCAACTGGAGATCCATGTATGGCACCACTGAAGAATTGTTTTTTGTGAACTGGGATCTTGGCGGAGCTTATTGGGACAAAGAAAACGCTGCTGCCCAACGGTCTTACACCGAGTTCAACCCGGTAAATTTCGTGGACCAGTGGGATACGCCAATCATGATTACTCAGGGCGGAAAAGATTTTAGAGTGCCCATTGGGCAGGGGCTGGAAGCTTTTCAGGCTGCGCAACTGCAAGGCATAAAATCAAAACTTTTACTCTTCCCGGAAGAAAACCACTGGGTACTTTTACCTCAGAATAGCCTGGTCTGGCAAAGGGAGTTCTTTAAATGGTTGGAGGAGACGGTGAAGTGAAGCCTGCCGGCATACACGTGCAAAACCTTGCACCGGGAACCAAGGTCTCCTTACCTGAGGAAGCCCACAGCAGGCAGGTTGGCTACACCTACAGGATCCAGTAGCTACCCTTATCAGCTTTTTCTCGGCGGAGCACCAAGGTGTTTTATCCGCCATGGCACCTACCTGCCCCATCATTTGCGAACCTCCGATGAGCAAATGATGGGGCATTTAGATGAGTTGGAGTTGGGTACTACGCAGTTGTTTTACCACAGTAGCCTTTCAGCTCATAGGGTACTTCCGGGCGTTTTCTCGGATTCGCGCCACAGTTGCTTTAAAAGGTGATATTCAGGGAAGCATACGCATTCCGGCCCCGGGCCAGAATTGGCGTATTCATTCCCCTGACCGACCGGTTGAGGTGCTCATAGTAGGCTTCGTCAAGCAAGTTATTAACACCAGCGCTCAGTCGGAAAGCTTCTGTGAACTGATAAGCCAGCTTGAGGTCAATCAAAGAAAAGGCCGGCGTTGCCGTTTCTCCAAACTCAGTAGAGACCCGGTTTTGCTCCAGAACATGCCGGAAAGAGACTTCTGGCTGTAGTTTCTCCCCGAAATAGGCGCCCTGAAGCGCGTAGCGGAAGTCCAGCGGTGCGATCTCGGGCAGCGGCTCGTCCCGTTCCATATCCTGCGCATAGGTATATGCGATAGACATCTGGTGCTGAAGCCCTGCCATCAGCTGCTGTGTCCAGTTGGCTTCAAAACCCGTTTTAAAAGCCTCTTCGATGTTGATGAATTGCCGTACACCCGGGCTCATGGGCAGCCGAGGGGAAAGCGTGGGGTCAATAACGGAGGAAATATAATCCTGCAAATACCCGGCAAACACATCGACCTTAAGGGCCGTAGCCTCCGTGCGCCACTCGAAGGTCAGGTCAGCCTGGTAGTTGACCTCTGGTGAAAGCTGTGGGTTGCCCAGCATTTCAAAGGGGTCTATTCCTACGGGGAAGTAGTTGATGAAGCGCTCGGTAAGGCTGCCGCTGCGCTGTGCCCGCCCGAGGAATAAGCCCATTTTTGCCTCCCCGCTGATTTGCCGGCTGACCCCAAGGCTAAAGCTGGGGTTGAACTGCGTCGTCTCTGTATCCGTATACACTTCCGTAAATTCCGGGCTGGCCTCTTCAACCGAAGCGGTATTCAGCTCCAGCCGGGTAGAGAGTACCAGTTGGTAGGCGCCCAGCCGCTGCTGGTATTCTCCAAACAGGCCTGCTTTGGCGATTCGGCCATCCTGCCAGGCATCGTCTTCGAAAGTCCGCCCTGCATTTGGCCCCATCAGGAATTCGCGCACCCGGATGCCGGAAGCACCTTCCACCCGCAGGTCAGCACCGGTATACAGCCTGCCATTTTTCAACTGCCATAGCCCCTCAGTACGGCCGCCGTAGTTATAGGTCGTAGCCGCGGTCTCCGCATTCAGCATTCTGGGATCAAGCGGTTTGAGGAGGTTGTCCATCAGGTGGTCCACGAACGAGCCGAATACGGTGGTGTTCCAAGACTGCAGGGCACCCTCCTCAAAGCGGATATCGTGGCGGGCATTGAACATCCAGGTATCGTCTTCGCGCAAATCCATGGGCAGGGCCGGGAAGTCGGCATCCCGGGCGATATTGTACAGGCCCGAAATCCGCAATTGCTGATTGCCGGCAAGCTTCAGGCCCAGATTAGCGCCGAAGCTGCCCCGGCGGAAATCCGCCTGCACCGTAGATCCATCTCCGGCGGTGTAGTCATTGCCCTTCGACCATGCGGCAAACAGCCCAAGGTCGTAGCGCTTCCCGGAAAACCCGAGCTGGCTTTCGCCCCGGAACACTTCACCATTCCCCTCATAACCTGAGGAAAACCGCCCGTAAATATCTGCCTCCTCGGTAAAGCGGAGGTTGGTGGGCACAAAGTTGATGGTTGCTCCAAAACCCGTACCGTAGCGCAGGGCGTGCGGCCCCTTGAGGATCTCGACGCGGTCGATGTCAAACAGGGGCATGCCCTTGACGACGTGGATATCCGCCGTGTGGTTACCAATCTCTGCGGCAGGCAGCGGTAGCGCTCTGAGCACCGTTGAGTACCACATTGAGCTGGTCGTACTTGAAACCACGCAGCACCGGGTCGAAACCGTAGTTACCTGCTTTTTGGATGCTGCTGAACCCCGGGCTTTGAGACAATATTGCGGCGGCATCGTGCTCCATGTAATCCTGATAGTTCAGGTCAATCTTATCGCCCGGTTGGTGCCCGGGCCGTATGGCAATAACCGTCACCGGGTAGAGCTCCATAATTTGGCTTTGCCGGTAACTCACCCCCTGCTTAATTGCTCCCTGAACGGAAGCCGGGGACAGTTGCCAGCTGCCATAATTCAAATGAGATAGAAATAAAATCTGCCCTTCCTCCGGATTAAGTGTAATCTTACCGTTTAAGTCTGAAGCTCCTGATTGTTGGCCGTACCTGAAGGCTAAGGCTGAAATGGGTTGGTCCGTATCCTGGTCTAAAAACTGAATGGTGGTAGATTGTGCATGTATACTGATGCTGAAGACAAAGACAGCAACCAGCAACAGAATAAATTTATTGTTCATTTTTTAAGTCTGATCTAAACATCACCTTCCGGCAGTAAAATGGCAGGACATTATCATAAAGAGCATCCCTAGCAACCCGCTAACTAATGCGACTATACCGAAATATTCGACAGTCTTTTCACGCTTGAGCGTTTCCTGTCCCGGTAGCTATCTGGGTTAAAAAAATCAAGCATCTACGGCTCAATCTGCAAGGGCTTTCCTTGAAACTCCGATGCAGAAGGCGATGAGGTTAACAATTGAAAATTCTGATTTGGGAAAAAAGGATCAGACTTTCGGCGGCTTAAAAACTGCAGCGGCAAAAAGCCATTTGTAGAGCGTTTTGTTAAGTATTGCAGGCAGGGGCTGACTGTATGATCTCACCCCAAAAGCCGGTAGCAGGTTATCATCAATCAGGCAGGGCGTTATCTGCTGGAAATCCAGCGATATGGGAAGTTGGGCCTTAGAGGTTCCGGTATCGTTCGCCTGAGCCACGATCTCATTGACATAGCACTTCCCACTACACATGAGCTGTGGCTTATCAATATTGACACAATACTCATTGGTAATCTGTACTTTGTTTAGTGCATAAAAACCATAAATGATACCCAGCTGAAATGCAGGCACAACAGATAAGAACGTCAGGGCTGATATGATAGCAATTCGGTACACAGAACGCAAAAGTAATTACCCGAAAAATAGGAACCAAGCGTAATTGTCACTCCTGAAAATGGAGGAAAATCATTTCCGGTAATCCTTTCGATTGCAAATGCCAATTTTGCAGTACACAAAACCCTTGTTTGCGCGTGTAGCAGTTTGGTAAATTGGTTTTGATTTAATTCCATTAATATAGTTCGCCAAGGCAGGATTTGTGATTTTTCGAATCGCTGGAAAAGCGGATTTAAAAGTGTCCATAATTTTTCCTGATGAACGCCTTGGTTTAAATTTTCAAGAAGGTTAACGATGGCGTTTTCAAAAGTTTCCTTGCAGATATGATGTGATTTAGCCAGTATTTGCTTCATGTATTTCCACAATCGCTCAATCAGGTTTAAGTTTGGTGAGTATCCAGGCAGGAACTCTAAGACGATATTCAACCCGGCGGCGCATTCTTTAACATAATTGCAATGCTGGTAACGGGCATTGTCCAATACGATATGCAAAGGCCGACTCTGGTTTTGATAAATGTTTTGGCGTAGCCATTCAAGGTATTCGACCATGAATTCGGCATCAATGTAGCCTTCATTATACATCGAATATACCTGGTTGGCCACTACGTCGTAAACACCGTATACATTGATCCGGTATCGTCCGTGCCCACTTGGCGCATAACGTACTGCTTTACCCCAGGCATAATTGCTGAATTTTCCGTAAACGAAATGAGCAGCATCTCCAAAAACAAGATCAAGCTCTTCATTTTCAGCCTTTTGCATCAAATCACAAAGCTTTTCAATAAACTTGTCTTGCTTGGCCTGCCATTCTTCGAAATTGTCAATTTTTCCTGGGAAAGTACCGGTTTTCCTCCGTTTGAAACCTAATTGGTGAAGTAGCTGGCGTACGGCTTCATTACTGCGATTATAGGCAAAATGGGTTTTGAGGGCTGCACGCGCATCGTCGACCGTACTACAATCCGATTGTTCTAATACCTGTTCAACTTGGTCAAAAACGGGTCCGAGTTCATGGCGGGCAAACGAGTAATTGAGTTGTCTGACCCTTTCCAGGCCGCCCTCTGAGTACATTTTCAGGTAAGTGGTGACAGTGTTTCGATGGCATCCAGCTATTGTAGCACATTCGCAACGGCTATAACCCAAATTTAACAGGTGTAATACTAGCATCCGATTGCGAATCAGTGCGCTGGAATGATTTTTTCTTTCGATATTTACGCTATCGACTTCAGTTTGACTGAGGTGGAAGGGGAGCATGAATTTGTAGTTGTGGTGACCACAAATATAATGCTCTCCTCATTTGCACAAATCCTGCCTTGGACGACTATAAATGTAAAGACCTGGAAGCTAAATCAACAAATTAAGTTCCCTGTGCTAATAAAAATCCTTCTGCTCCATGACCCACATGAAGTTCTGCTTATCCAGCCTGAAGTTCCGCTCGTTGCGCCGCAGCACCAATTCCAGGGAGTCTGCACCCGAGATCCCCTGCCATACAAACTGATGGTCTCCTCTTGACTCAACCCGTCCTTCAAAAATAGCGGTAGTATCAAAGCTCGGCTTGATGGTCAAATTCATCGTGCTGTCTAATGAAAAATTGACCTTTCGGAAGTTGGAGGTACCACTCGTAATATGCCCGTAACCGGACCCTGCGGATCGCCTTGGGCTCACCACGATCCGGTTCCAGCGGGTGGTGTCTGTTGGCGACAGGAGTTCTTCTCCGTTTCTTTTAAAGCTGTCCACGTCGAAAGCGCCTTCAATGGCTAATGATGGACGCTCTTTGCCGCTTTTGTAATAATCATAGTCTTGATAAAACCCATAAGCAAATGTGTATCCTAAAAAGGCGACTTTAAGCCCGATCCGAAGATACTTTTGCCAGGGTTTATCAAAATAGGGCGGTATTTCAACAGGCTCGGTTGGGCGGTTGGACAGGAAGTCAATCAGGCGCTTGCCATACTCCAAAAGCAGGTACAAAATGATCAAAATCAGGAAAAAAGAAAACAGCTTGACTGGAACCCCGTAAAACAGGTTGAGCAGAAACACATTCCCCATCACGCCCAGCAATACGAATAACCCCAGTAGCAGAGTCCGGCGAAACACAATGAGCAGCCCACCTAAGACCTCCATGAAACCTCCGAAAAACTGATAGGGCGCAGAGTACCCCAAATACATCCAGGTGAAACGCATGGGCGTGAACTCCCCCAAGGGTGTCGAAAACTGCGCAAGGGAAGGATAGGGCATTTGCAGGACAAACAACTTTGAAATGCCATAGCTAAACAAAATCATGGCCAGATAGTACCGTAATCCAATCTTCAGAACCGTATTGAGCTGCCGATAGCTCTGACGTCTACGGTCCAGTGCTGTCCAGATCAGCGTGATCAGCAAACTTACGCTGAGGTAAGCCACATTCAGCATCCAGTCATCGAGCGTATCGCCACTACCGGTTGGTGGATGTTCCCAACGGGGCGGATCATGCCATTTCAAGATGTTGTTTTGGACAAAGAAGGAGGGATAGTAGTAAAATTTATACAGATAGCTGCCAAGAACAGGAATGAAAGACCAAAGGGCCATCTTTAGGACGAAGTATACGAAGATGAACCGGAAAGCAATGCGCTGCCCGATCCCCCAGGGCTTGGCATCTTGTTGTTCTTGGTTTTTCATGTTTCTATAGTTTATGACTGTCAGATTTCAGATAGTAGTCCCTTAAAACTGCTCCCTTTCCTGCTTCTTAATGGCCAACTTGAGCCGGAATACCTTATAACCCCATCATCAGATCCAACCTTCTGATCAGCCCTCCCAGATGAGCGGTATAAAACACAATGAACGTATTGGAAACCAGCAGAACCAACAGCAGCGGAGAGAGGAACGAGGCGGGCTTTTCCTCTTGCAGGATACTGGACCATCCCATAATCCCCAGTAGCCCGGCAATCACCTGAATCACAAATGCGATCCTCCCCCAAAGTGCATGGTCCTCTACCTGATCCTGAGGGTAAGGCGCTAAAACCTGCTTCGCCCAGTCTGCCGTTTCCGGCCCCGTAAAGTAGGCTATTGCTGAAAGGGCAGCCAAAATGATCAGCCCGCTGTAGGAATCCTTCCACAACTTATCATCCGTGGGGCTTTTCCTGTGTAAAAAGACGCGATACGCCAGCCAGGGTGTCCCGATTACGGTAAGGTGCACAATAACGATATGTATCCAGTTGAAGATCATCTGCATTCCATATTTAGGGGCCGGTTCTCTTGCAAACAGCCTATTCAGCACCTGTCCTTATCGCTTCTTTAGGGTCGATTCCCTGATCCACCTTATCATAATCCAGTGTGGAACCGCCCATGCTATGAGGAATGAGATACACTACCGTCATCACCAGCGCAGCCCCTAATACTGCTGCCCGGCTGATGTTCTCCTTCTTTTTGGGCTTGAAACCAATAATGGCCAGCGCCAAAGCCCAGACCACCCACATAATGAGCATTTTATTATCCGTGAAGTCTCCTCCAAATGGGAAGCCCGTCCAGTATTCGCCAAATGCACTTTTTTGTACCAAAGGCCCCAGGATCATCCCCCCAACGGTCATAGCGGAGAACGCGACTACCGTCCATCGGCGAACATGGGACCCCATTGCCATCAACCTTCAATATTGGAAACAGCTCTGGGACGACGCCGTGGCTGCGCCAAACTGGTGGGACAAGATCCGATTGTGGTTCATGCCCACTGGCTGGAGACCACCGGGAGTAGGCGAGCACCTTCCACGCCAGGGCTATACACTCGCAGAACAGGTAAAATACCAAAGCTCGCCCATGAAGGATAGCAGCGGATACCTGCTGTTGCAGTTAGCTGCGGGGCTGCTCTTTATGTTTTTCACCATCAATCAGGGCTTTCCATTTAACGGGTGGGAGCGATTAACCATGAGCCTGGCTATTTTCGTGATGATCATAGCCTGGGGTGGCATTCTACAATCCAAGCCCTGGGCAAAATCTCTTGAAGCCTTCCGCCTCGTAACCATGTCCGTACTCTTTCTATCTGTGCTGGAGCGCCATAATATGATTGAATGGACAGGCTGGGCTGTTATCTTCACGGCACTTTGGTGCGGCGGCAGTATCCTCTGGCTATCGATGAAAATGGCGCGAGCGGAAGCGAAGGAAACCGCGATGGCGTAGTCTCTGTTTTTTCACTCCGCTTTTATCTAAACCTATTTTTCAACCTAAAACCTCCAAGATGGAACGCCTTGCCTTTCCACTGATGCTATTGCTATGCCTTTGCTTTTGTTCCTCCTGCGGTATTTTCCGGGCAGTATGGTTTAATATACCGGACACAGACGACTATCGCCACGACCCACAGCGCCGACTCAGCGCGCCCGCCGAGGCGTTCCATTTTTTCAAGAACAAGGAAGCAGAGGACCTTGGCCAGCAACTGAGCGTCACCTATCAACTGGTCTACAATCACCTGCCGCTCAATGATTTTGTAAAAATGTTTAATACTGAGGCTTTTCTTATCATCCGCAATGATACCGTGCTTTACGAGCGCTACCCCGACAGCCATACTAACGATCGGCTCGTGACTACTTTTTCGATCAGCAAGGCTATCATTGCGACACTGGTAGGGCGGTCTATCAAGCAGGGGCACCTGCGCGGCCTTGACCAAACTGTAGGCGAAGTACTGCCCAAATGGCGCAGCCACAGCATCGGCAAGGTGACCGTGCAGCAGCTCCTACAGCACACCTCAGGCATCCAGTTTTCTACCAAACTCATCAACCTTGGTTGTGACCAAATCCAGTTTTATTACGGCAGAAATCTGCGCCGTCGCATGAACCGCCGCAAGCTGGCGCACCCACCCGGGGAGCATTTCCAATACTCCAGTGCCAACACCCAGTTGCTCGGCCTAATGCTGGAAGCAGTCTCACCAAAAAAGCCTGATGGGACTCCTCAAACGCTTTCTGATTACCTCGAAGCGCAACTCTGGCACCCTCTCGGTATGGAAGCCTCAGGATATTGGTCGCTAGACCGCCGGGACGGACAAGCCATGGAACGGGCATTTTGCTGCCTCCAGGCCCGGGCCATCGACCTTGCCAAACTGGGTCGCCTCTGGCTGAATGATGGCAACTGGCAAGGCTGTCAATTACTGCCGCCTCAGTGGATAGACTTCATAATCAACCTCGAACATCCAGACACGGGACTCTACCACTGTGGATTTACCACAGTAGGCATAGGCTGCAACCGGGCTTACTATGCCAGCGGCCTAATGGGCCAGGTCATATACGTCGTACCGGAAAAGAACCTGCTCATCCTCCGCTTCGGGGAACATAAAAAAGCATATTCCACTAACCTTTGGCGGGATTTTTTCGCGCAACTTGCGGAAAAGCTATGATAGTGACTACTGCTCAGCCTATTATGGAGGAAGCAGAGGAATGCTGAAACAGCATAGCATGTCTAAAAGCATTCGTTACATACCACTCCCCTACCACCTCGCCCGCCACCCCATTGTAACGCCGATAGATTCAGGCCGGAACAGGCTTCTCTCCACCAATCCACCTTGCTGACTCAGGGAACGGCGGTAGCCTCCCCGGATAAACAACCGCCCAAATCGTACAGGTGGTAAAAGTACTTGCCCTTCCAGGCGTACTGCCCATCCGGCCTGGTATTGGGTACCCGCATTTACCAGTTCGTAGCCTTCTGTCAGGTAGCCGCCCGAACGCCAGGAAGACAGGTTGAAATCCACCCCGGCTTTACCTTCCAGCTGCCAGCCTCCGGCAGACCAAGTTCTGCCAATCAGTACAGGTATGGACCAGGAGCGGAAAGTACTGTGCTGCTGTATATTTACCCTGCGGATGCCGGGTACAGAATCGGTGGTGGTCGTAAAGACTTCTCCGGTGATGGTATTCCGAAAAATGGTATCTATAGTATTCGGCTGAAAGACCTGAATCGAAAAGGCCTCCTGTAGCCGCTCGCGCTGCACCAGTTCTTCCATTTCGATGCCAGCCCAAAGGGTATAAGGGCGTTGCGGAAGTGAGTACCCTATCCGGAGGCTTGCCGCAAGCCCGGTTAGTGGGTCAATGGTGGTATTAGGCAGCTTCGTGCCATATAAATCCGGATTCAGGTTGAAGACAGACCCCATTGCGGCCTCCACAATCCAGGGGCGGTGAACAGATTCCACTACCGGCACCTCCGGAAATACTTTAGTAGTATTCAGGCTGACTACCGCCTGTGGGGACAACACTTCGATTTGATTAAGCAGATCCAACTTGATCAGATTGTTCAGTGTCTCGCTAGCTGACACTGCCTTACCATCTTCAACTTCATTCGAGAGGCCACTTGGTGTTGAGGCTGCCTGTGGCTTAGTTGGCACTGAGGCTTTAATCGCGGTTGGGTTAGGTGAAGCAACCGGTACATTTATGCCGCTTTTCGCTTTCGGAATACCTGTTGGGGCGGTAGCCTCCATCTCTTTAGCTACCGGCACTTCTTCTGGTTCCTCTGCTGTAGTTCCAGCTATAGCTGGAGTTGTACCTACGGACTGCCCGGGCACCGGGAAATACCCCAATTCGGTTGTACCACCGAAAAGGCTAAAGTAGCCAATAGCCAGCATAGCCGATAACCCGACCGGCAGCCACCACAAGAAGAGCAATCGCCGCCGTTTTTTCGGCTGCAGCTCCGCCCTGATTTTGGGCCCCATCTGCTCCCAGCTAAGTTCAGCCGGGATGTCCTTTGCTTTGTGCCGGCCCAGCTTGTCATTGAGCCCGCCTCGTTGATCAAATGTTTCCATAATGATCCTTTATTTTTGGTGCTTCCAGCGCTTCTCTCAATAATTTTTTGGCGCGTGATAGTTGCGACCGTGACCCTACCGGGCTAATGTCCAGCATCTTCCCGATCTCCTCATGGCTGTACCCGTCCACCACATAAAGGTTGAACACGGTGCGGGCGCCTGCCGGCAATTGGGCAATCAGGTCAAGCAGGTACTCCGCATCAAAGTGCGATAGGTCGATGGTCGTGGTGCGGTCTGTTCGTTCCGAAATCATAAGTTCTTCAGCCCGAAGACGCTGTTGTTTGCGTTGGAAAGCAATAGTTTTATGAATCGCTAATCCCCGAATCCAGTGGTGTAAATCCCCTTTTTGGGGGTCAAATCGTTCCAAGCCCTGAAATACCGCGATGAAAATATCCTGAACAAGGTCACGCTCTTCGGCCGGGCGTACGCCAAACCGCCGGACAATTGTCAGTACGTACGGCAGGTATTGCTCGTAGAGCAGCTGCTGTGCCCGGGCGTTGCCCTTCAGGCATTTTTTGATGAGGGTGGCGGCATTCATTGGGCGCTCCTTATTCGCAGTCTTCGTAAGGCATGCTGAAGGAAGCCGTATACTCCCCGACATAAACATACCCACTACAGGGCAAATCATTGCCTAAAGGCCCGTCTATTTTAAAGAAGTCACCAGTATAGGTCCCCGTGATTTCCGTCTCGGTAATTTCCGTAATCGTTAATTCAGCCTTTTGGTACTCACAACCTGTACCAGGAGAGAAAAGGCTGAATAATACCATAGGCTGCCCATCCACCTCGGTAGTAATACCGACCTGAGTAACATATTCCTCACCCTCGAAAACGTAAAATTCTAAAATAAAGAAGTCGTCGCCATTGGCGCTTGCACTGTATGAAGTCCCTCCGGTACATGTAATTGTGCCAGAGGTTAATACATAGGAAAGAAAGTTACCTGCCCCTACCAATCGCCGGGCGTCCCCCTCGGAAACAAAAACATCCTCTTCCTGCGCTTTCAGGGCGAAGCCTTGTTGGTACTCCACCTCGGCGGGCGTAACCTCCTCGGGGATATCAATGGTTTCATTGAAATTTTCCCGGTCGCAGTTGGTCAGCGTAAAAAATGCGACTAAGCAAAAACAGATTGTAATTCGTTGCATGATCATTGTTTTTGCTTATCTATTGTGATGTGGTGATGGAAACGTTGCAACCGTACTCTACTTTTTTTGAATTCTTTTTAAGCCAGGCTGTAAAAGCACTGATTATCAAACAACTACAGCATCAATCATTTCTGTGAATTTTGAATAGCAAAATAGAATTCCAGCTCTTTTGTTGCGGAAAAATCGATATTTCACCACTGCCTGCACAAGAAAGTTGGGCATATATTTTGAAAAATGGTTACTATATAGCAATATTGCAATATTAAAAAAAGAACGCTATGGGGCTTACCAAAACAGAAGGCTACACACAAGCGCAAATCGAGCTGGCCACCGTTGCCAAAGTGCTGGGCCACCCGGCGCGTGTTGCCATAGTGCAGCACCTGCTGGAAATCAACGCCTGTATCGGCAACGATCTGATGGACGTACTGCCCCTCTCCCAGCCTACCATCTCCCGCCACTTATCGGAGCTGAAAAAAGTCGGCATCATACAGGGCACCATCGAAGGCTCAAGCATGAACTACTGCATCAATGCCCACCGCTGGCGCGAAATCCGTCAGATGCTGGGCGGGCTGCTGGGTATGGAGCCAGGTGAGCAGTGCTGTTGAAACAAGTACCAGTCTTGCCAGGATGAATAAATAACCCTAAAAATTAATATTGCAATATTGCAATAAAGTTATCTTTAAATCAATAATTCCTTTTCACTATGACCGTTTCTGAATTTAAAACACACCTTCAATCCGTTGACCAACTGATTTTCCAGCAGCCCAACGGGCAGGTCATACCGCTGCATTTTCACATCACAGAGATGGGGCTGACCACCAAGCACTTTGTTGACTGCGGTGGCACTACCCGAACGGAAGCGCACGCCAGCCTGCAAATTTGGGTGGCCGAGGACTACGACCATCGGTTAAGCCCGGACAAGCTGATCGGCATTATCGATATGGCCACTCCCCTGCTACAGGCTCAAAACCCGGAGGTAGAGGTTGAATACCAAACCGACACCATCGGCCGGTATGCGCTGGACTTCAAACAGGGGAAATTTATGCTGATACAAAAGCAGACTGACTGCCTGGCAAAGGAAAAGTGCGGGATAAGCATGGAGGCTTTACCGTTGGCCGTAAATACATCGGATTGTGCACCGGGCAGTGGCTGCTGCTAGAAATCAGAAATGACCATGCGTTTACTACCGCAATTGAATGCATTCGCCGAATCGCTGCTACAGGAATCAGAACAGATACCAGACAAACGAAGAACGCTGCTACGAAAACTTGCAGATTATCTGGTCCAGTCAAAAGGTACGCCAGTGAAACTAAATTTCATCTGCACCCATAATTCCCGCCGCAGTCATATCACTCAGGTTTGGGCGGCAGCGGGGGCCGCGTACTTCGGGATCCCAGGCGTGCAAACTTACTCTGGCGGAACAGAGGCCACGGCTTTCAACCCAAGGGCGGTGGCGGCGCTGCAACGGGCGGGCTTCCAAATCCACAACCCGGGCGGGGAGAACCCGCATTATCGGCTGTATTTCGCAGAAGATAAGGAGGCGCTTGTCTGTTTTTCAAAAAAGTACGATGATCCGGCTAATCCGCAGCATGATTTTTTTGCTCTCATGACCTGCTCTGAGGCCGACGAAAACTGTCCGTTTATTCCCGGCGCTAAACAACGCTTCTCACTGACCTACCGCGATCCCAAAGAGGCGGATGACACACCGGAGGAGGCGCAGCGTTATGATGAACGCTGCCGGCAGATTGCTACCGAAATGCTTTATCTCATGCAAAAAGCCCGGCCTCCGTTGGGTTAGCGGAAGTCGGGCTACATTACTTGAAAATTTTTTACCAGTTTAGTTCAAAAATTCAAAAATACCGGCTACGCCTTGACCCCCACCTACGCAGGCTGTAACCATACCGTACTTTTCGTTACGGCGACGCATTTCGTTGATTAGCTGAATAGTCAGCTTGGCACCAGTGCAGCCCAGCGGATGACCCAGGGCAATAGCCCCTCCGTTGACATTGAGCTTGTCGGGATTGATATCCATTTCACGTACCACGGCCAGCGACTGTGCGGCGAAAGCTTCGTTCAGCTCAATCTGGTCAATGTCATTCAGCTTCAGGCCTGCTCTTTCCAAAGCTTTGGGAAT
>CAZNHN010000068.1:19902-23167 GCA_964572415.1 uncultured Phaeodactylibacter sp. | reverse complement strand
TTCAGAGAGGCGGCCAATCGTGGCACGTACTGAAATATCCATTTGCCAGAGCCGGTCGCGGGCATGGATGTAGCCTTGTATAAAAGCGGCATCTTCGTTGCTTTGCGCAAAGATGTGAGGCACGCTCCGCTCATCAAAAACGACCTCGCTTTGGGCAGAGAGTTGTGGGAAAGACAAGGCATCGTCCCTGAATTTACTCGCAGGTTCGGCGTTTTGCCAGAAGCCGGTGAAAGGGCTCAGGAACTGGCCCGGAGCGGGTAGGGGAGAACCCAGTGGCTGGTGCAGGCTGGCTAAAACAGTCAGGCCGGCGGTGAGCACCAGGGCTGCAAAAAACCTTATCTGTTGCATGTTTGTTAGTTAGGGCAATTTTGAAATATTTCGGAAAATATAAAGATATGAAGATTTCATGGGCGATTCTCGTCCTTTTTTTGACAGCAGTTGCCTGTAGCCCTGATGAAACTGAACGGCAGCAGGGTACCGGCGACCGGCGCTTTCGAACGACACCGCCTTCGCTGCTGTACTTCAAAAATATGCGGAGCACACAGTACAGGGTTGAAGAACAAGCCAAAAGCCGCATTGAGCTCTACCGGCTGAATAAATTCGAGGAGGTGGAGCAGCGGCCAGTACTCTATCCTGTTATCGCTAATAACTGGCTGGAGGATGAAGCTTATCTTTTTCTTCGGCCTAATGCCTGGGTAGCAGCATTTCATGACCCACTGACCTTATCTCAGGATTCTTCCTGGTCAGCTCAAAATATACAACTTCAGCCCCCAACACCTGTGGAGCAATACGAACTCAGCATGCAGCTTTACGAAAGCCTTAAACGGGGGGAATCGTGGTATGTGGCTGCAGCCGACTCCACTTTCGCTCCGCTCTTTGCAGAAGGGGACGAAAGGGCGCTTTTTCTTACCACCGTCCGGGATTACCTCAAGCTTACGGACAACGATTAGACTGGTCTCCGGCAGGATTACGATTCCCGGGTGAAGACAAAATGCTGTGCTTTGGAAAGTTCGGGATTGAAAGTATAGCCGTCCATGTTAAATGCTTTAAGGCCTTCGGGGTTTGTGACACGGTTTTTTACTGCGTAGCGCGCCATCATGCCACGTGCCTTTTTAGCGTAAAAAGCAATGATTTTATACTTCTCGTCCCGGTGCTCTTTGAAGTCAATCTGATAGAGCTTCCCGTCCAGGTCTTTTGGTTTGACAGCAGAGAAATACTCTTTGGAAGCCAGGTTGACCACGCTTTTGTCCTGACCGTTTGAGTTCAGGTCAGCATTGAGTAGCCCGGTGATGCGGTCGCCCCAGTATTCATAAAGGTTTTTGCCGCGTTCGTTTTGGAGCTTAGTGCCCATTTCAAGCCGGTAGGGCTGCATCAGGTCCAGTGGGCGAAGTACTCCGTAAAGGCCGGAGAGGATGCGTATTTGGGTCTGAGCAAATTTGAGGTCTTCTTCTGAGAAGTCCTCCGCGCCCAGCCCAACGTATACATCGCCCTTGAAAGCCAAAACAGACTGCTTGGCATTACTTAGGTCAAAAGGTGTCTCAAAGTCCTGATAGCGTTCCCGGTTAACAGTGGCCAGGTCTTCGCTGATTTTCATGAGGTCCATGAGTTCTGATTCCGATTTGTCCTTCAGGATATCAATCAGAGGCTGACTGTCACTGAGCAGGCGGGGCTGATCGTGCAGGTCTGTTGATGGCTCAGTGTAATCAAGGGTCTTAGCTGGTGAAAGTAGTAAAATCATAACCTGTTTTTTATGTCACAAAGTTGTTCTATTTTAAAGAAGATCCGGCTGTCGGTTTCAAAATAAGTTAAATCGAAAAAAGTGTGACATTTAAAATACTAATTATGTTTCCATAAATTTGTCACGAAAAAACACCAACAGTTCCTGTATGTTTTGTAACTTGTGTGTTGTATAATAAATGTAGGATGTCACAAAACGGAATATATTAATTTGTCTATTATTATATTTCATCCTATGTTTGTATCACACTTAAGAAGTAGTTTTTGTGTTTATTTGTTTGGGTTAGAGGCCCTTACTTCATTGCAAGTAAGGGTTTTTTTTGTCCCTGTATCAGGCTTATAACTTAGATAACTCTAAGCTGTAAAAAAGGTTTTCTTACATGGAGCTTCCTCATTTGCCGGGGGGGCTTGGAATCAAATAAAAAGCCCCGGATCATTACGCTTTGATCCGGGGCTTTTTTATTTATTAAATCAGGCGAAGTTCTACTGATTGTTGAACATATTGCCTTCGTTAGCTGGAAGCCCGGCAGGTTCCTCCGGCTTTTTCGTTACTTCCCCCTTGATCGTCAGCATTCTCTTTTCGTCGCCGGCGTTAGTAGTCAGGGTTACGCGCTTGGTAAACTTACCCAGGCGGTTCGTGTCGTAGCGAACTTTAATTTCGCTGGTTTCCCCTGGCGCGATTGGCTCCTTTGGGTATGTAGGCACGGTACAACCACAGCTGCCTTTGGCATGTGTGATAATCAGGGGCTCTGTACCAGTGTTCGTGAATTTAAACACACGGTAAGGGTCAGACCCCTGCTCAATCGTGCCGTAGTCTACAGTCTCAGTTTCAAAAGACATCTGAGGGCCTTCTTTCGTTTCTTCAGCAGCGACCGGCGTAGCAGCTGCATCATTCTGGCTGAATCCTACAGTAGCTACCAGTGCCAGCAGCGCTAATACGGAAAATACTTTCTTCATCACGTTATTCTTTTTTTTAATCACAAATAAATTGGATGTGACCCAAAAATACGGTTAATGCTACCAATATAAAAGCTGAGCGGCTCACATTATGGTTAATGAGTTGTTAATCCACTTTTATAACAGGTATTCCCGGGCCGCTTACATTCTGAACAAATACCCGCTTTCTTTGTCTTTTTGGATGGGATTTATGCCAAATTTTTTGTATATTAGCAAAGCTAAAACCAAGCCCTTTGAAATTAAATTTTGCAAAAGCGCAGAATTAACCAAATTATAACCGAACAACTGATAAAAGTATGCTAGACCATTCTTTCACCCGTGAATCTGCGAACTCAGAAGACGGATCATCCAGAGCATCAATTATCAAAGATTTTGAAACTTGCTGTATCAGCCGTGAAGCCAGCTTATTGGCCCGCAGGGAGGTGCTAACCGGAAAAGCCAAGTTTGGGATAACCGGCGATGGCAAAGAAGTGCCTCAGGTAGCTATGGCTAAAGCGTTCCGCAAAGGCGACTGGCGCAGCGGATATTACCGGGACCAGACCCTTATATTTGCCCTTGGCCTGGCTACAGT
>CAZNHN010000068.1:13712-19892 GCA_964572415.1 uncultured Phaeodactylibacter sp. | reverse complement strand
GTGGAGGACTTTTTCGCACAGCTCTATGCTGACCCTGAGAATGACCCCTTTTCCGGCGGCCGTCAGATGAACGGCCACTTCGCGACCCCTTCCATTGATGACGAAGGCGAATGGCTCGATTTACTGAATCAGTATAATGTTAGCGCGGATATTTCCAGCACCGCCGGGCAGATGGCACGGGCGCTTGGGCTGGCCCTGGCTTCAAAACATTACCGGGTAAATGCAGAGGTACTCAGGGAAAGCGATTTCTCTCAGGACGGAAAAGAAATCAGCTTTGTAACTATTGGTGATGCTTCAACCTCCGAAGGAATCTTTTGGGAGACCGTCAATGCGGCGGCTGTACAACAGGTACCGCTCGCGATATCAGTTTGGGATGACGGCTATGGTATTTCCGTCCCCATTGAGTACCAAACCGCTAAAGCAAGCATTTCCAGGGCGCTTCAGGGGTTCCAGACGGAAGGCGATGATACCGGGCTTGATATTTATGTGGTTAAGGCTGGGAATTATCCGGAATTGGTGGAAACCTATATGAAAGGCATTGCCAAAATGAGGGAGACTCATCGTCCGGCTTTATTCCACATTACGGAAGTCACTCAGCCACAAGGTCATTCCACTTCTGGTTCGCACGAGCGGTACAAATCGAAAGAGCGCTTGCAGTGGGAAAAAGACCACGACCCTATCCTGCTGATGGAGCGATGGATGGTTAAAGAAGGCATCATCTCTGAGGAAGAGGCGCAGAAAATCCGCAAATATGCCAAAGCGTATGTCAAGGAGTGCAGAGATAAGGCCTGGAAAGCCGCTAATGCGCCTACTAAAAAGCGGGTTAAGGATTTAAAAGCCGTTTTTGACCAGATACCAGCAGATAACGGAAGCCGTGATGAACTTAAGCAGGAGCTCGACCGTCTGATGAATCCCGTAGATGGAGAGGTCACACAAGTCGCCCGGCGTATGTTATACCAGATTATGGGCGCCGGGTTGGAGGCGGAAGCAAGCCTCCGCGACTGGATCGCCCAATCTTATCAGTTAGCCCACAAACATTATCATGCGCACTTGCATAGCAATTCCCCTCATGCAGCCCTGAATGTGCCTGTAGTGCATAAAACTTTTTCTGCGGAATCAAAAGTCAAAAATGGCTATGAAGTCCTCAATGCTTTTTTCGATAAGAAACTCGCACAGTATCCGGAGCTTTGTGCCTTTGGAGAAGATGTTGGCGATATTGGTGATGTGAATCAGGGCTTTGCCGGCCTGCAACAAAAATACGGCAAGGGACGGGTTTTCGATACCGGTATCCGGGAATGGACCATCATGGGGCAGGCGATTGGCATGTCCATGCGTGGCCTTCGCCCGATTGCAGAAATTCAGTATCTGGATTATCTGATTTATGGTTTAGAGCCGCTGATGGATGATCTGGCCACGGTACGCTGGCGCAGCAATGGGAAGCAGAAAGCTCCGGCGATTGTCCGTACACGCGGGCACCGGCTGGAAGGAATCTGGCATGCGGGCTCTCCAATGGGTATGATATTGAATGCCCTGCGAGGTATGTATGTCATTGTACCCCGTGATATGGTGCAGGCAGCTGGTTTTTATAATACCATCCTGCAGTCTGATGACCCTGCCCTGATTATAGAATGCCTCAATGGCTATCGCTTGAAAGAACGTGTGCCGGATAATTTGGGCAATTATACCATTCCATTAGGCTTGCCGGAGATACTGCGTGAAGGCGAAGATATAACCCTGGTCACTTATGGTTCATGTGTACGTGTGGCGCAGGAAGGTATCCAACTGCTGGAGCAGCAGGGGATTTCTGTAGAGTTAATTGATACACAGACGTTGTTGCCTTTCGACCTTGAGCATATCATCCTGGAATCCCTGAAAAAGACCAACCGCATTATTTTCATGGATGAGGATGTGCCCGGTGGCGCTACGGCATTCATGATGCGGGAAGTACTGGAAGTGCAGGGCGGTTACCGCTACCTTGATTCCGACCCCGTAACGCTTACCGCGCGTGCGCACCGCCCGCCCTACGGCTCCAACGGAGATTACTACACCAAGCCAGGCCCCGAGGATGTCTTCGAGCTGGTTTATAAAATGATGCATGAAGTGAACCCGGACCGTTTCCCGGGTAAGTTGTAATGCAATCCAATGGCAAAGCATAATGCCCAGGTTCCGGAGTTTAACCGGAGCCCGGGCATTTTTTTTACCCTCAGCACGTTGCTCAATACCCCCGCGCATCATCATCCGGGTTACGGAAATCGCCCACCGCATGGAGCGTACCGTCCTTGTCTTTTAGAATGGCTTTGATCACCGCCATGCGCTCAATTTCCCGGAAAGTATGCCCCATGGCCTTTAGCTGTGCCATCGTGCTGTCGGGCAGGGCGCCACGCTCCACCAGGATTTCATCGGGCAGCCATTGATGGTGGAAACGCCCGGCTGCGACCGCTTCCTCCAGAGACATCCCAAAATCGGTCACATTGGTGATGACCTGAAAAACAGCTGTAATGATGGTGGAGCCGCCCGGTGCGCCGAGCACCATGTACAATTGCCCGTCCCGTTCAACGATGGTAGGCGTCATAGAGCTCAGCATCCGCTTTTGAGGAGCAATAGCATTGGCCTCAGCCCCCAACAGCCCGAACTGATTCGGTACGCCGGGTTTGGCGCTGAAGTCGTCCATCTCGTTGTTGAGGAAAAAGCCGCCGCCCCGCACCCATACCTTGGAGCCAAAGTTGGAATTGAGCGTCGTGGTGATGGCCACCGCCTGGCCTTCCGCATCTACCACAGAGGTATGCGTGGTTTCAAAACTTTCCTTAAGCAACTGGAAGTCTCCGGCAATGATATTGTCGCTTGGCGTGGCCCGGTTGGGGTCGAAGTTAGCCATCTGCCGGTCGAGGTAAGCCCGGCTCATCAGAGAATCCATAGGCACATCGTAGAAGTCGGTATCGCCCAGGTGGGCTGCCCGGTCAGCGAATGCCCGGCGCTCGGCTTCTACCATCAGGTGGACGGCGTCGGCACTGTGAAAGGGCTTTTCGTGCAAATCAAAGGGTTCCACCATATTTAACATTTGCGAAAGCGCCACCCCACCGCTGGAAGCCGGGGGCATACTGATGACGGTATAGCCCCGGTAATTGGCGCGGGTCGGGGTGCGCCAGGCGGGTTCATAGGCCTGAAGGTCATCCTGGGTGAAGATGCCGTTGCGGGATTGGCATTCCTGCACCATGGCTTCTGCTACCGGGCCCTCGTAGAACCCCTGAGCGCCCAGTTGCTGAATTTTGCGCAGGGTGCGGGCGAGCACTGGTTGTTTGAGTATATACCAGGCTTCGAAGGTATCACGGATAAAAGGGTTAGGTTCTTCATTATAAGTGCGGAAGGCTTTCTGAAAGCCATTGAGGCGTTCGGCTTCAGCAGGGGAAATGGGATAGCCTTCTTCTGCTAGTTGCACCGCGGGTTCCAGTAACGCACCCCAGTCTTTCAGTGTGCTATATTTTTTGAAGGCGGCTTCCAAACCCGCTACCGTGCCCGGAATACCGGCCGCCAGCGCATCATTTCGGCTAAGCCCTTCGACGACCTGCCCGATGCTGTCGAGGTACATATCCCGCTGGGCAGCGAGTGGTGCGCGTTCCCGGTAGTCAAGCGCATCGGTGGTGCCATCGGGCTGCCGGAGTACCATGAAGCCGCCTCCGCCCAGGTTGCCTGCCCGCGGATACGCCACTGCCATGGCAAATTGCACGGCAATGGCTGCATCTACCGCATTCCCTCCTTTTTTGAGGATATCAATGCCGACCTGCGTGGTGAGTGGGTGTGGAGATACCACGGCGGCTTCATTTGCGAGGGCCGTTTTTTGTGCAGCGTAGGGAGGCGCCTTGGTTTCAGAGCTGTTACAGCTCCACAGCAGGACCAGAAAAAACAGTAGAAAAGTGTGGTTTTTCATTTTTGGCACGGTTGTTGGTATTAGTTAGATGTCTTTGAAAAACGAAACTACATCAAAATACTAAAACGCCGGAATACTGGTACAGAATGCTGTGTCAACGGTGAAAGAGAGCCAACTTCGAAAGGGATTATATCAGGTGTAGCCCGTCTGTTCACAATTAAGTTTGTCAGGGAGGGCAGCGTGGGGCAAGATCACCTGCTACACGGGCTGCACTTTTCCCTTTGGAGTGTCAAGAATGTTTGTTTGTTAGTAGCCAAAGGGCTACTGGTTTACTGGCTTTTGGGTGCTGCCGCACAGTGTGCGAGCAGCACTTTTTTATTGGCAGCATAAAGAAAGGCAGCCTGCACCTGCAGGCTGCCTTTCTTCTGATATTATTCGTGAGCGGGCCCCATCTATCAGGCACGCCCGATATTTATTCTGCCGGGTCTTCCTGCAGGGTGAAGGTGCGGGTGACCGGATTCAGCGGAGTGTCTACTTTATTGCCTTCGGCATCAACGAGGGTGAGGGTGATGGTGTTCTCGCCCATTGGCAGGCCTTCTATGTAGTATGGCTGCCAGGTGTCGATCATATGGTCTTCGCCGTTGATGGTGGCTTTAACCATGTGGTCGGTGCCGAAGCCGGGTACGTTGACCGGGTAAAAGTCGAGCATGACTTTCTCCGTTTCCGCTTTGCCGGTGTAGGTGCCCTTGGGGCGGCTGTAAAACAGAATAGGCTCTTCAAAGTCCTCTAATGCCATAAAACTGTTGTCTTTGATTGTTGCTTTTTGAGCAACATGGGCATTATCCGTCTTGATGCTCTCGTGGTAGGAGCGGGACAGGAAAGCTAGCATGTAGTGGTCGCCGTCTTCAATTTCATAGTCAAATTCGGCTTCGTATTTGGCAGCGTAAGGCTGATCGTCAATAATCAGGTGGATGTGCTGGCCTTTAGCGCTGTTGGCGCACATTTTGGCACCTGCGTCGGGGGTTTGCACGCCGAGTTGGTACGTCTCACCACTAACCATAAAGTTAAATTTGCCATCTTCAAAGGTGACGCCTTTGATGGCGGCATCAGGATAGGCTTGTGATTCGCTGAAAGCGGTAAGGGTATAGTTTTTAGCAGGTTCTGCTTCCACCGCGGTAGAATCGGCTGTGGAGGCTTCCGTGTCGCCGGTGTTGCCACCGCTTTGGCAGCTGGTAAAAAACAGGGCAAGCACAAATAACAGGCTTAGCGTTCTCATCATTAATCTGATTTTGGATTGATGTGTTAATATTACGAAGGTAGCTGTTCCAAATTAAAGAACTGCTCCATACCTTTAACAAGTGTGAAAGGGCAGGCAAGGTTCAGCATCCTTCCTATATTCAGACAGAAAAGCGACCATCACTATGGCTAATGATATTGTAGAATTGAAAGTAGAGGGCATGACGTGCAACAACTGCGCAGCCAGCCTAAACAAATTTCTGGAGCGTAAGGGGCTGGAAGAGGTGTATGTGAATTTCCAGACCAAGGAGGTGCGCTACCGGGAGACGGCATCGGGTATCGACCGGGAGAAAGTCCGGCAGGGCATTCACAAACTGGGCTTTTCGGTGGTGGATGAAGATAGCGACGCCAAAGGGCCCTGGTGGACGCTGGAGCGCAAATTGCTGATCAGTGCCATCTTCACCTTCCCTCTGCTGATGTACCACTTCTTTATGATGGCGGGTGTGGAAGTGGCCATCATGGAAAATTACTGGTTCCAAATGGTCCTGTGCCTGCCGCCTTTCGTGATCGGGTTCCTGCACTTCGGGCGCTCAGCCCTGAGCTCGCTTAAAGGTGGAGTGCCTAATATGGATGTGCTCATCTTTGTGGGTAGCACTGCGGCTTTCATTTACAGCCTTGTGGGGACGCTGCTCTGGGAAGCCAATTACATTTTTTATGAGACGAGCGCCACGATTGTCACCTTGGTGCTGGTGGGCAACTGGCTCGAAAAACGGGCGGTAGAGCAGACTACGACTGCGATTGGGGAGCTGACGAAGCTACAGGTGGAGACCGCCCGCAAGATCATGCCCTCCGGTGCGGTGGTCACGCTGAAGCGGGAAGAAGTCAAAGTGGGCGATACCCTGCTGGTGAACGAAGGCGATAAAGTGCCTCTGGATGGCCAAATCCTGGAAGGGGAAGCGGCTGTGGACGAGTCTATGCTGACGGGTGAAAGCCTGCCGGTGAACAAGTCGGCTGGTGACCGGGTCATCGGGGCCTCGGTGGTCGTTGGGGGTACTATGAAAATGGAAGTGACGGCAGCA
>CAZNHN010000068.1:4418-13648 GCA_964572415.1 uncultured Phaeodactylibacter sp. | reverse complement strand
GACGGCTCAGCAGGACAAACCGGACATACAGCGGCTGGCCGATAAAATAAGTGCCATTTTTGTGCCGGTGGTGTTGAGCATTGCCCTGTTGACGCTGCTGCTGGGGCACTTTGCCTTTGGGCTGGCTTTCGGTCAGGCACTTATGAATGCGATTGCTGTGCTGGTGATTTCCTGCCCTTGTGCGATGGGCCTGGCGACGCCCACGGCGGTAATGGTAGGCGTGGGCCGTCTGGCGAAGAATGGTATTCTGGTGAAAGGCGGGCAAACCCTGGAGGTTTTTTCCCGCGTAAAAAAAGTCGTCTTTGACAAAACAGGTACGCTGACCACCGGGGATTTTCGCATCAAGCATATCGAGTACCATCAGCCGGATGAGGCTCGGGCAAACGCCTTGATTTACAAACTGGAGCAGCACTCTTCTCACCCCATCGCACAATCCCTCCTGCGGGAGATGGAAAGCCGGGTGAATGGCGTGGCAGTGGAGCTGCAGGAGGTAGAAGAGCTGAAAGGGCGCGGCCTGCAGGCACGGGACCAACACGGGCATACCATTCGCCTCGGCTCTGACCGGATGCTGCCGCCGCAGGTCACCGGGGAGCCGGGGGCACTATACCTGGTGGAAAATGACACCCTCCTCGCGACCATTACTTTATCCGATGACATCAAGACGGACGCAGCGGAGACGATAGCTTATCTGAAATCTCAGGGTAAGTCTTCTGTGCTGTTAAGCGGCGATCAGGAGGCGAAAGTAGCCGAAGTCGCACATGCACTTGGCATTGAAGAGTACTACGGCGCCCAACTGCCGGAACAAAAGCTGGAACGTATAGCTACTCTGTCGGCTGAGGCGCCCACGGCTATGGTTGGCGATGGCATTAATGATGCGCCGGCTTTGGCTAAGGCAACCGTTGGTGTCTCGCTAAGCAATGCATCCCAGGTAGCGATTCAATCCGCTCAGATCATCCTGCTGAATGGCAAGCTGGAGTACCTGCGCAGAGCCTTTGGCATATCAGAGCATACCGTACTGACCATTAAGCAGAATTTATTTTGGGCTTTTGCCTACAACATCGTGGCCATCCCAATTGCCGCTATGGGCTTTCTCAATCCGATGTGGGGCGCCCTGTTTATGGCGTTTTCGGATGTGGTGGTGATTGGTAATTCCATCCGGCTGCGGTATAAGCGTATAAAAACCTAAACGCGAAAACTTCCCTGGGCTCCTATTGTTCTGCCAGCAGAAACTATGCTGCATGAATCGTATTGTCTTTTTCTTTCTGATATCAGGTTGGCTCCTCTTAAGCTGCGAGCAGGAATTCGTGCCCGACTCCGCTGACCTGCCTCCGGAAATCGTGGTGGAAGGCTACATTGAAGCGGGGGATGAGCTGCGCCCCCCCTTTGTCATCCTTTCCCGGTCTACGTCCTTCTTCTCTGAGTTTAGCGCTGAGGATTTCAATGAGAACTTCGTAAGTGGGGCAGATGTGCGCATCACCAATGGGCAGGATACGGTTCAATTAGAAGAGGTATGCCTCAATGAATTGTCTCCGCTGGAAAAACAACTGGCGGCCGATGCCTTCGGGCTTGCAGTAGACAGCCTCGGCTTCAACTTCTGCGTCTACATCGATATGAGCTTCTCCATGATTGGGGAGGAGGGGAAGACTTACACATTGCTGGTGGATGCGGAGGGGCGGCAACTACGCGCGGTGACGAGCATTCCGGAACGGGTGCCGATCGATTCCCTGCGGTTCCGGCCTCCTCCGGGTGAGCCTGTGGATACGCTGGCGCAGCTGTTGGGGTACCTGAAAGACCCTGCAGGCATGCCCAACTTTTACCGCTATCAGGTGGGCACCAATGGCGGCCCCATCATCAGTCCGGGGGCCTCGGTTACAGACGACCGGTTGTTTGATGGGGAAGTAGTGGAATTCCCGCTCTTCCGGCCTATTCCCAGAGGAAGTGTGGATATTGACCTGGAGACTTTTGGCTTTTATACGGTTGGTGATACCATCACTGTGAAGTGGATGACCATAGATGAAGCCCACTTTGATTTCTGGAATACTGTGGAATTTAATACCGCCAATCAGGGCCCTTTTTCCAGCTATACGCTCATTGAGTCGAATGTGGAGGGTGGGCTCGGCATCTGGGGCGGCATTTCCGCTTCTTACTATACCTTACCTGTAGTGTACTAGAACGTAAAAGTTCTTACTTTTGCCGGATATATGGAAATCAGCAAACATCAGAAGACCGCATTGGTATTTGGAGGCTCCGGTTTAGTCGGAGGCTTTGTGCTCCGGCAGTTGATTGCGCACCCTGCCTACAAACGGGTGATCAGCTTTGGCCGGCGTAAGCTCGATATTGAGGGCGAAGGGCTTGAGCAGCATGTCATTAATTTTGACAAAGCCGCTGATTACCAGCACCTCATGGAGGGGCAGGATGTCTTCTCCTGCCTGGGGACAACTATGGCTAAGGCAGGCAGCAAAGAGGCATTCTACAAAGTAGACTTTACCTACGCTTACGAAACCGCAAAGGCAGCCGCGGCTGCAGGCGCCAATCAGTTAATGCTGGTTTCCTCGGTTGGTGCAGACCCCGAATCTCTGTTTTTCTATTCCCGGGTAAAGGGAGAACTTGAAGCCGCAATCCGCGAATTGCCCCTCTGGGCTATACACATATTCGAACCTTCTTTGCTACTGGGGCCGAGGCAGGAACAACGCCTGGCAGAGCAATTGGCTGTTCGCCTGACTCGGGGCATTGCGCCTTTCATCCGGGGCAAGGTGGTAGGCAAATACCGTCCGGTAGAAGCCGAGGATGTGGCAAAAGCGATGATTGCTGTGGCGCAGGGGCTTCAGCCCGGTCAGATCGTTTATGATTCGGAAAGGATTTATGAAATCGCTAATGCAGGTAGGGGGTTAATCGAAGGCTAGTTGTCCTCAGATATTTAAGAATGAAAAATCAGATAAAAATAACATGGCAGACGAAGTTAAGAAGTGGTCAGAAATAAAAATCAATGTAGGGCTGGATGCTGAAAACATGCCCATCGATATACAATGGGCATCGGTAGATGGGCCTGACGGGCCGGAGCTGCAGTCTGCAAAAGCTTTTCTGTTGTCTATTTTTGACCGGGAGACGAAGGATACACTCCGGATTGACCTGTGGACAAAGCAGATGCAGGTGATCGAAATGGACCGTTTTATGTTCCAAACGCTGAGAGCACTGGCGGATACCTACTATAAAGCTACACAGAATGCCGAGTTAGCTGCTGATATGCAGCGCTTTGTGCAATACTTCGGTGAGAAGACGGAGATTATCCCCAAAGGAGAAAAAAAATAATTGCAACGCCGGGGGCAGAGTTTTGGAATTCCGCAAGGAACCCCTTACCTTTGCCGTCCGGCGAGCGCACACGACCAGCTCCCGCTGAACTCCCCCAGGGCGGAAACGCAGCAAGGGTAGGTAGGTTGAGCGGTGCGATGTGTTGCTCGCCTTATTTTTTTCTCCTTCCAGATGGCTCACCAAACTATTGCGGATACCACAGGTTTTATCTCTGAAACCTATTCTAAAAAATACTGTAAAACCAACCTGCAATATGAAGTTTTTCGTTGATACGGCCAGCCTTGATCAAATTAAGGAAGCCAATGAATTAGGTATTCTCGATGGCGTAACGACCAACCCTTCCCTCATGGCAAAAGAGGGCATCACAGGGCAGGACAACATCTACGCCCATTACCAAAAAATCTGTGAAATTGTGGACGGTGATGTAAGCGCTGAAGTGATCTCCACTGATTTTGGCGGCATCGTCAAAGAGGGGGAGGCGCTTTCTAAACTGGCACCGAATATCGTAGTAAAAGTGCCGATGATCAAAGATGGAGTGAAAGCGCTAAGTTACTTCCGTGACAAGGGCATCCGCACCAACTGTACACTGGTCTTTTCTGCGGGTCAGGCCATCCTGGCTGCCAAAGCAGGTGCCACTTACCTGTCTCCATTCATCGGCCGCATTGATGACATCAGTTGGGACGGTATCGCTCTCATTGAGCAAATCGCTGAAATTTACGCTATTCAGGGCTACGAAACAGAAATCCTGGCGGCTTCCATCCGTAATGCCAAGCATATTGTGGACGCTGCCCGTGCCGGAGCGGATGTCTTCACCTGCCCGCTCGATGCCGCTATGGGCTTGCTGAAGCACCCACTTACAGATATTGGCCTGGAGAAGTTCCTGGCCGATCATAAGAAAGGGAACGGGTAGACTGTAGTGATTACCGTTTATAGAAGAACAAAAGCTTTGGGCCCTTCAGATGGTTCCGGAGCTTTTTTGCTTTAGTCCGTAAGTTGCCCAAGGACATATTTGATCAATTTTCCCACCGATTGTTTCGGGTCCGGGCTGAACTGCCCGGCCGGCCGGTTCGCCAGGATGACGTTGGTGGATAGCGCATGGTGCCCCAGCATGCGGGAAAGCCCGTAAATGGCGGCAGTTTCCATTTCAAAATTGGTGATGGGCGTTTTACCAAAGTAAAAGTGGCCGAGCTGCTCCATCCGCTCGGTATTGAAGCGGGGCTGTAGCCGAAGTTGACGCCCCTGAGGCCCGTAGAAGCCTGCCGCCGTAAGCGTGATGCCGGGATGCATGCCCTGCCCAACCGTCTCCAATAGCGCCTTACTGCCTGCACAAACGTAAAAGGGCAGGTCCATCTTCTCTTTGAGGAAAGCCCGGAGCTCATCTTCCAGCTCTGCCTCCGGTAGATTTTGCTGGTACTGATAAAAGGAAAGCATATTGTCGAGCCCGATGCCATAGGCTGAAGCCACAAAACTGTCTACCGGCAGGTCTGCCCGCAGGGAGCCGGAAGTGCCAATCCGGATGATATTCAGTGCTGTATGTTTGGCTTTTGGAGCACGGGTTTCGAAATCAATATTCACCAGTGCGTCAAGCTCATTAATGACGATATCAATATTGTCGGGGCCGATACCGGTGGAAAGCACGGACAGCTCCGTCTGCCCGATCCGACCGGTATGGCAAACGAACTCCCGCTTTTCCTTTTTCAGCCGCACTTCGTCAAAGTACCTGGAGACCCTCGCCACCCGGCCGGGGTTACCTACGGTGATGATGGTAGGGGCAATATCCTCCGGGTGGAGGTTGAGGTGGTAAATGCTGCCGTCGGCATTTAAGATGAGTTCGGCATTGGAAATGCGTTGCATCGTTTATCTTTGCTGAAAAAAGATGAAGAAAATTTATCACTTGTCCACTTGCAAAACCTGTCAGCGCATCATCGGGGAACTGAATGGCGGCGAGGGCTTTGTCTTGCAAGATATCAAAACCGAGCCAATAACCGAAGCACAGCTACAGGAGATGTATGACATGGCGGGCTCTTATGAAGCTTTGTTTACCCGGCGTTCCCGGAAATACCGGGCTATGGGGCTGCACGAACAGGAACTGGGGGAAGCTGACTACAAGCGCCTGATCCTTGAAGAATACACCTTTCTCAAGCGGCCGGTTGTCGTAGTGGAAAACGAGATATTTATTGGCAACAGTAAGAAAGTAGTCGCTGCCGCTGCGGCAAGGGCGGGCATCAGTTAGCAAAGTCAATGGAGAAAATGGTCCCCCCACCCGGGCGGTCGTTTATTTCGATAGTCGCACCAAGGCTGCTGGCAAGCCGGTGAACGATTGCCAGGCCAAGGCCCGTACCCTCGTATTGGGTTCGGTCGTGCAGGCGGTAGAACATATCAAAAACCTTTGGCTTGAATTCATCAGGTATACCTATACCATTATCGATGACCAGGACGCGGGGCTTCTCGGTTTTTAGTGCCTGGCGTACGATTATCATGGGCTCTTCGCTCTCATTGTATTTTAGCCCGTTTTCGACCAGGTTTTTGAGTATGATGTAGAAGTGTTGGGGCGTACCTTCTATGAAGGTCAGGTTTTCGATATATAGTTTTGCATTTTTAGCTTCTAGCTGGGGCTTAAGGGCTTCCTGTATTTGATCCATTATATCGTTGAGGTCTACCCGGGTCAAATTGGAGTCGCTCTGGCCTGCCCGCACCTGTGCGTAAGCCAGCACATCCTGAATCAGGGTATGCATCTGCCGGGCACTGCGCTTGATATGGCTGAAAAAATCCCTGGCGTCTTCATGGTCCGCCCAGAGTGCCTTCTTTCGTTCCAGCAGCGTGGTGAAGCTGATGATATTGCGAAGCGGCTCTTTCAAATCGTGCGAAGCAAACGGGGGCGTTGCCACAATAAAAACAGGGTGGTGAAGAGCAGGAGCACCAGTGTAAATACGGTTAGCAATGCCAGGCGCTGCTGATTGACGACTTTTTGCTCAGCCCGTTCTTTTTCCAGCGCAAGTATTTCATTAGCCCGGTTTTTCTGCGCTACTTCGTAGTTGACTTCTAACCGGGTAAGCTCCTGTTGCTTGAGGGTATTGGTCAAACTGTCCCTGTAAAAAAGCACAGAGTCCTGCTCTGCCAGCGCCTGTCGGTACTGACCGGTTTCCCGGTAATACCTGCCCCACAGTTCGTGTAGCAGCAACTGGTCTCCCAGTGCCATCGCATTTTCGACTGGAATGCGTTCAAGCATTGTCCGGGCTTTGGAGTATGATTCATTATCCATGTACAAATCAGCGAGCTCCAGAATGGCATAGTAGGTACCGAGTGGATAATTATGCTCATCGCACAGGCTGATCACTTGCTGCAATACGACTTCACTGTGGTCATTACGCTTAGCGTCACGGTGGATAACGGCGATGTTAACGAGCGCATGTACTTCGGTAGTCAGGTCTTTATATTCCCGGCTGATATCCAGGGCTTTGTTGAAGAGCAGCAGCGCGGAATCCAGTTGGGTGGTATCCTCCATCTTGATCATCCCTTCAGTGAAGTAAGCTTCCAGAAGAACCAGCGGGTCATCAGACACCTGCGCTTCTGCGATAGCCCGCGCCATATATTTTTCAGAAGACGCTTCATCTCCGCTGTTATAATACAGCAAAGCGATGTTATTGAGGGTATAAACCCGTCCCAGGGTATCATCAGTGGTATAGTCCAGTGATTTATGAAACCGGCTCAGCGCCTGTTGGGCATCCCCCGCATCCATATCCACCAGGGCGAGGTTGTTGTAGGCATTAGCCAGGTTCGCACTGTCGTTGATCGCCAGGGCCAGGTTTAGTGCCTGTTCGGTCTTTCGGATGGATTCAGCGAGGTTGCCCTGAGCAGAAGCTACAGCCCCCTGCAGTATAAAGGCCCTCGCAATGACCGAAGTGTCTTTTTGTGCAATACCCTCTGCCTCCGCTAATTGGGCATAGTGGTAAGCCGAATCGAATTGATAAACACTGTAAGCGTAGCTGATGTCGTTGAGGAGCACCCCCTGTTTTAGGGGAAGCGGGTCGGCCTGCAATAAGCTTTTCAGGCTGTCAACCAACGCATCATACTGACTGAAGGCGGGCATCGTCACTGACATCAAGAGGCAAACTCTAAAAAGGCGCTGACAATGCCTTGACAAAATGTATAAGTGCACCTGGAGCAAGGGGACGTGTTTTGTGCAATTGTTTAGATAAAGGCACTAAAATACTAAAATTCATCATGTATCCCGATAAACAGGAATCAATTCATTCTTCAAGCTGCTGCAGAAAAGGCAGGGTTTAGTCAGGAAACTGAATGGCAAAGACGGTGCCTCCACCAGGGCGGTCACTGATCTCGATGGTCGCTTCGAGGCTTTGGGCCAGCCGGTCTACAATAGCCAGCCCAAGTCCGGTGCCCTCGTATTGAGTTCGGCCGTGCAGGCGGTAGAACATATCAAATACCTTGGGCTTAAATTCATCGGGTATGCCAATGCCATTATCAATAACCAATAGCTGTGTGGTATTCGCCTGCAGTTCCTGTCTGACGGTGATCATAGGTTCCTTGCTTTCATTGTATTTAAGCCCGTTTTCCACCAGGTTTTTCAGTATGATATAAAAGTGGTGAGGTGTCCCTACAATGAAAGTTAGGTTTTCGCCCAAAAGCGTGGCGTTTTTTTCTTTTAGCTGTGGTTCAAGGGCTTCCCTGATTTGTGAAAAAACTGCATTGAGGTCAACGGAGACGAGTGGATCTGTTTCTCGTCCGCCCCGCACTTGTGCATAAGCCAGCACGTCCTGGATCAGGGTGTGCATCTGCCTGGCACTGCGTTTGATATGACCAAAAAAGTCTGCTGCATCCTGATGGCCCTCCCACAGCTCTTTTTTACGTTCAAGCAGCATAGAAAAGCTGATGATATTCCGAAGCGGCTCCTTCATATCATGGGAGGCAATGTAGGTGAACCGTTCCAACTCCTGATTGGATCTTTTTAACTCGTTATTGGTCTTCCGGAGTTTTTCTGTTTGAAGGTTTACCTGTTCTTTCAGGCGGAGATTGAAACGACGCCTTTGCCAAAGCAGGTATAGGCTGGTAGTCAGTAAAATCAGGAGCACGAACAAAACGAACAAACCCAGCCGCTTTTGACTGAGTGCCCGCTGTTCAGCCTGTTCTTTTTCCAGAGCCAGTATTTCATTTTCCCGGTTTTTCTGCCCGAGTTCGTATTTGACTTCCAGCCGGGCCAATTCCTGCTGCCTTCGCGTACTTGCCAGACTGTCCTTGTAAAAAAATACTGAGTCCTGTTCTGCCAGTGCCTGTTGGAAGCGGTCAGTCTCCCGGAAAAACTGTCCCAATAGTTCATGGTATGCCAGCCTGTCAGCAAGCGATAAAGGGTGGTTGATTTCGATTTGTTGGATGGCTTCCTGCGCTTTTTCGAAATTTTTATCCTCTAAGTAGGAGGTGGCAACTCCCATTTGACCATAAAATGCCCCGAATGGGTATTGTTTTTTTTCGGAAAGCTCAACTACTTTTCGGAAGACTTGCCTGCTGCGTTCCTGCCGCCCTGCATTGCCATGAATCACGCCTACATTGATCAATGCCTGGATTTCGGAAAGAACGTCTTTGTACTTTCGGCTAATGGCAATGGCTTTACCGAAGAAGATGATTGCCGAGTCCAGTTGAGTGCTGTCCTCCATAGCCAGCTTGCCTTCGGTGTAGAAAACCATTTGTAGAATCTTAGGGTCTTTAGAGGCCTGAGCCTCCTGAAGGGCCTGATTCATGTATTTATCAGATGCTTCCATATTGCCGCTGCGGTTGTAGAGCAAGGCAATATTTCTGAAGGTGTAAATCCGGCCAAGCGTATCAGTAGTGGTATGGTCTAATGATTGCTGAAAACGCTTAAGCGCCTGTTCGGTATCACCTGAATCCATGTCAATCAGTGCAAGATT
>CAZNHN010000068.1:0-4408 GCA_964572415.1 uncultured Phaeodactylibacter sp. | reverse complement strand
TAACGCTGTCATTGATTGCAAGCGCGAGATTTAGAGATTGTTCGGTTTTTCGAATAGCCTCACGGATGTTGCCGGCGGAAGCAGCGGCAGCCCCTTGCAGGTTCAATGCCCGTGAGATAACTGCGGTGTCTGAGTGGGTTATTCCTTCTTCTTCCGCTAACTTGGCATAATAAATAGCGGAGTCCAATTTGTAAGAATAGTAAGCGTAGCTAATTTTGTTGAGGAGGACACCCCGGTTAGCAGCATCGGTTCCCCCCTTCAGCTGTATTAAAAGGCTATCCAAAGGCAGGCTCGATTGGCTGGAAACAGGCAGCGCTACGGTCATTGCGAATAATAGCCACAACAGAGGTTGACAATGCCTTGACAATATGTATAGGTACGCCTTGAGCAAAGGATGTATTTTGTGCAACGGTTAATGTATGACCACCAAAATACGAAAATCAATCATGGTTATTGATAAACAGGAGATCATTTCATTTTTCAAGTCGCTGCAGGATAGTATCTGTCAGCAGCTGGAAGCGGCAGATGGCGGAGGGAAGTTTCAGGAGGATGCCTGGGAACGCCCCGGCGGCGGCGGTGGGCGCACCCGTATCCTTCAGGGAAAACGCATTGCCAAGGGGGGCGTTAACTTCTCTGCAGTGCACGGGGAGATGCCGGAGCGGATCACCCGGGCATTGGGGGTGGAGCCCGGCCGCTTTCTGGCCACCGGAGTGAGCATCGTACAGCACCCGGTCAGCCCGATGGTGCCCATCATCCACATGAATGTCCGCTACTTTGAAATGGAAAACGGGCTGTATTGGTTTGGAGGAGGCATTGACCTGACGCCTCATTATATTGATAAAACGGATGCCCGGTATTTCCATGAACAGCTAAAAATGGTGTGCGACCGGCATCATCCTGAATTTTATCCCCGGTTTAAAAAGTGGGCGGACGACTATTTCTACCTGAAGCACCGTAAAGAAACCCGGGGCGTGGGGGGCATTTTCTTTGACCGTCTGAATGAGGAAAATGAAGGGCTGTCAAAAGATGCTATTTTTGCTTTTGTGAAAGAAGTGGGGGAGCTTTTTGCCCCTGCCTACAGTGAGTTGATCGCGCGGAATCAGGACAAGCCCTACGGAGAACAAGAGCTGAGCTGGCAGGCCCTGCGCCGGGGCCGTTATGTGGAGTTTAATCTGGTTTGGGATAAAGGCACCAAATTCGGGCTTGATACCGATGGGCGCACCGAGTCCATACTCATGAGCCTGCCACCGGTAGCTCATTGGGTATACAGCCATCAACCGGAACCTGACAGCCCGGAACAACAAACGCTGAACCTGCTAAAGAAAAACATCGACTGGCTGTCAGTTGCAGACTAGCGTGACGGTCTCGGTTTGAATAACGTTGCTCAGGTTGCCGGCACGGTCCTTTATCTGTACCCTGTAGGAAAAGGTGTCAGTGGGAGCCCCCTCGATTGGGCCATTGCATCCCTGCTCGCCTTCAATCAGGCAGCAAATCTGGGTAGGCTGGTTCGGGAACCGGAGCGTAATTTCACCGGAAATGCCGTTGCCTACACCTTCCTCCGGAATAACCGGAAGTTTACGGATTTCTTCAAAGCCGGTGCGGCTGTCTGTAAGGAAGATATCAATGGTGGAATCATCGAAACCGATATCTCCATCCCCATCCGTGAAGCTAAAACGCAGTACAAGGGTATCAGAGGGCACATTTGGGCCACCCTGCGGAAAAGTCAGGGTATTAAAACCAATGTACTCAATCTCGGGTTCTATTGGATATTCTGGTGGCTGCACGCAACTGAACAGAGCGAATCCTAAACCCAGGAGCAATACTAAATAAATCGTTTTCATTTGAAACTTTTTTCTATTGGATGCTGTGAACGTATATAACAACTTGAAAAAACAGGTGCAATGGTTGCCTCAATCGCCGTTTCAGCAGGTAGCCTTAGATGTATTCCGTTTTCAAGCGGTTCACAATCCGCTATACCGGCACTATCTTTCACTACTTGGGAAGAAGCCTGAGACCGTTTATCAGTTGGAAGATATTCCATTTTTACCTATTTCTTTATTCAAAACTTTCACCATCCAAACCGGTGAATGGCAACCGGAAGCAACCTTCAGCAGTAGCGGTACCACCGGAGCTATCTCCAGCAAACACCTGCTGCGCAGCAAGGATTTCTACCAGCAAAGTGCCCGCCGCGGCTTTGAAACCTTCTACGGCAACCTCAAAGATTACTGCGTGCTGGCATTGCTGCCCTCTTATCTAGAACGCAGTGGCTCCTCCCTGGTTTTTATGGTGGAAGATTTCATTCGCGAATCCGGGCATCCACACAGTGGATTCTTCTTGTATAACACCGATGAGCTGTTACAGATTTTGCAAAAGTGCCAAAAAAGCCAGCAGCCGACCTTACTAATTGGCGTAAGCTTCGCTTTGCTCGATCTGGCGGAGGCACATCCCATAAATCTATCCGGCATCACCATCATGGAAACCGGGGGTATGAAGGGCCGCCGCCGGGAGCTTACCCGGGAGGAACTGCATGCTCAGCTTAGAGAAGCCTTTCAGGTGGAGCAAATTCACTCGGAATACGGCATGACAGAACTCCTGTCTCAGGCCTACTCCACGGGCAATGGGCTTTTTCGGGCCGCCCCAACGATGCAGGTGCGCACCCGGGAAATCACCGACCCCTTTGCGCAGCCTGCCACCGGCAGGACCGGAGCCCTGAATATCATCGACCTGGCCAATCTCGATACCATCAGCTTCATCGCTACCGATGACCTCGGGCGCGTTTATGAAGATGGCAGCTTTGAAGTCCTTGGCCGCCTTGATGCCAGCGATGTGCGGGGCTGTAATCTGATGGTGGCAGATTTGAAATAGAATTCCCTATCTTGCCTCTTCACAAAAAGTCAATTGATGCAACAACAGTGGATGATCTACGGCGCGAATGGCTATACCGGTGAGCTGATCGCGCGCCATGCCAAAGACCGCGGCTTAACCCCCATTCTGGCAGGCCGGACGGAATCCAAGGTGCAACCCCTGGCGGAAAAACTTGGGCTGGAATACCGGGTTTTTCCGCTGGACGATGCCGAAAACATAGCGAAACAGCTGGAAGGCTGCGGTTTGGTCCTGCACGCTGCCGGCCCGTTTATCCATACCGCACGCCCTATGATGGAAGCCTGCCTGCGCAGCCGCACCCATTACCTGGATATTACCGGAGAAATCCCGGTGTTTGAAACGGGCGCAGCTCTGGGCGAAAAGGCCGCAAGAGCGGAAATCATGATGATGCCAGGCACCGGCTTCGACGTGGTACCTACCGATTGCATGGCGGTTTTCCTCAAAGAACAGCTCCCGGATGCGACCCACCTGCAACTGGCGTTTGCTTCTCAGGGCACGCGCTTTTCCCGGGGTACCGCCCTGACGATGACGGAAAGCCTGGGGCAAAGCAGCGCGGTTCGCCAGAATGGCAAAATCACGAAAGTCCCCCTTGGGCACAAAGCGATGACGGTGGAATTTGCCGATGACTTTAAGCGTTTGGTCATGACCATCCCCTGGGGTGACGTCTCCACGGCTTACTATTCCTCCGGCATTCCGAATATTGAAACTTACACTGCGGTGCACCCCAAAACGTACCGCTATGTGAAGTTGCAGAAGTACTTCGGCTGGTTCCTGCGCCTGCCATTTGTAAAAGCACGTGCCCGTAAGCGGGTACTAAGCGGCCCCGCCGGGCCCTCTGCCGAACAGCGCAAAAACGGCCGCAGCCTCGTCTGGGGCCGGGTAACGAATGCCAAAGGTGAAACCCGGACCGCGCGTTCCGTCATGCCGGAAGGGTACACCCTCACCGCCCTGACCAGTATTATGATCGTTGAGCGGATACTCAAAGGGCAGGCCAAGCCCGGATTCCAAACCCCGGCGAAAGCCTACGGTGCAGATTTGTTTTTAGAGGTGGACGGCGCCGTCCGGGAAATAATCAATTGACCATGCGGAAAATAAAACTATTTATTGCACTCAGCCTCGACGGCTACATCGCCGGCCCCGGTGATGACCTGAGCTTTCTGTCCCGCTTCGAAGGGGAGGACTTTGGGCATGCCGAATTTTCTGAGTCGGTCGATACCTACCTCGTTGGGCGGCGGACCTATGATGTGGTTATGAAAATTGCGGGGAATTTCCCTGCAGCCGAGCAATACCCGCATTGCTACGTCGTGACCCGGCAGGATATTCAGGACCAGCCCGGCATCATTTTTCACAAAGGAGAGGTTGTGGAACTGGCCCGGGAGCTTAAAGCCAAGCCTGGCAAGGACATTTACTGCGACGGCGGTGCCCAAATCATCAAAGCCCTGATGCAGGAACGTTTGGTGGATGAATTCACCCTGTTCCTGATGCCCATCTTCCTGGGAGACGGGATTCCTTTGTTCCCAGGCGG
>CAZNHN010000067.1:18116-23547 GCA_964572415.1 uncultured Phaeodactylibacter sp. | reverse complement strand
AAAAGCCCATCCCAAGAGCTTTTTCCAGTGCGGCTTCATCTGCTTCAGAAAAAGAGAGCTCCGTATACCCTTCTGCTGCAGCAGCACACAGCGGGCAGTCCAATAAATGCGCCTCCACCTCATGCGCCTGCCGGGTGCTGAGCTGATGATCGGCATACCTTTGGAGCTCGCGCGCTGACAGGCAGCGCCGCTCCTTAAACAATGATTTCATACTCCAGATTTTAAGCGGCCGGCACCAGTGCCAAAACCGCTAAGACCTCTCCGACAGTAGCTCCCGTAGTAGTACAGACAGCTTTCGCCGCCCGTTTTGCAGATAGCTTTTTACCGCTTTTAAATCATACCCCAGTTTTTCACTGACCTGTTTGTAGGTCATTTCTTCGAGGTAAAAAAGCTCGATGCATCGGCGCTGTTTCGTCTCCAGTTGTTCCAGCGCCTGCGGTAGCAGGTCGGACAAATGAGGGTGTTCTCTACTTATATGTCGCAGCAACCCCTCATTTTCCACAAATTCGTCGGCATTTTTTTCAAAAAAAGTTTCCTCGCCGCTTAAAATGGGGCCCGCAGCCTGTACTCTATACCTGGATATACAAAGGTTTCGGGCAGTCCGGTTGAGCCAGCGGGGCAAAGAAAGAATTGATTTGGAGGCAGGTACTTCCATTAGAGCCGCAAAGGTCTCCAGGGTAACATCCTTACGGTCTGCGACCTGATGCAGGTGGGTGCAGCATAACTTATAAACCAGGTGGTGGTAACGCTGATAAATTTCGTTGAAACAAGCCTCGTCCCGCCGCTCCTGCCATGCGGCAAGCAGTTGTTCGTCAGTCCGGTCTGATAGCCTGCGTGGAGCAGAGCGGCGGAAGAGCTTCATACCAATGCTATAAGTCTATGCAATATAGTGAACTTGACACAAACCACCAGCAAGTTGTTCAACGTGGTAAACTTAGAGGAAAAATAGAGCGCGCGTCCGTATAAATTATGGAATCATCCATTTGGGGTTACCAGGGTTTAGTTTGAAAACACATCAGGTTTTATCCGGGCAGCAAGATAGTGACAAAGCAGTGGGATAAAATTTTTTGCGTATTTAATCTGTTTTATCATTTTTTTGATTACAAACCATTCTGCATGGCGATCGGTTGTAATAAAAAATATGTTATGCCACAAAATGCCGATCAAAACAAACAAACCGCTATAGCCTATTATGAAATGGCCTTTAACGGAGCCCCAAAGGAAGCCGTTGAACGCTATGTAGGTGATCAGTATATTCAGCACAACCCATTGGTGAAAGACGGGAAAGCAGGGTTCATAGAATACTTCGAACGCATGGCTGAAGAATACCCGGATAAGCAAGTGAATTTCGTAAGAGCGGTTGCTGAGGGAGAATTAGTCGCTTTACACACCCATCAAGTATGGCCCGGACAGGAGGAATATGTCACTATGGACTTTTTCCGGTTTGACGAGCAAGGGAAAATTGTCGAGCACTGGGATGCCATCCAACAAATACCCGGCCATTCAGAAAACGGCAATCCGATGTATTAATCCGGCTGACCGAAATAGGCCCGGTAAATCCGTTTGCGGGGATAAAAGCCAATGAAAATGGCCGGGTACATCAGCAGCGTGACAAGAGCATTGGGGCCTTTGAAGGTAATATCATCGACGATGCGGGAGGTGTCCTCTGTGATTTTTTCCACCACATGACGGTGGTGCCAGTACCGGAGTGGGAAAGGCAGCGTCTCCCCCTCATCCACGAAGTAGGCCTGCTGCTCATTCACCCCATCTTCAGTAATCAGGCTGACCCAATCCGCCTTTATGGGGCTGAGGAAACGGAGGTGTACCCGGTCGCCTTTTTTGGAGCCCGTGAACTCCACGATTTCGAGTTGGCCCTGTTTTGGCGTAAGGGCCTCAAACAGGTCGCGGTCAAAACGGTCCATCACCGCTTTGTAATTCCCGCTGACTATGGTTGTGAGCTTCAGATTCATATTATCTTTTTGACAGATGCTCAACGCCGGCCAGCAGGGTTTGTTTATCCTGAGCCTGTTCCAGCTCCGCAGATACGGGCAGGTAGTCTGAGGGCAGCAATCCTCCCCAGGTTTTCGACAGCGCTGCATGCCGGTGCACAATAATGCCCGGGCTCATAAAAGAAGCTTGAGCTTTCATTTTTCTTTCAAAGGTAAGTGATTCCGTAGATTTGCAGAGAACCAACCAAAATGAAATCATGCGATTGCTAAAGCCTGTTTCTCAATTGCTGCTAGCCGCGCTCCTGACGCCATTTTGGCTGTCTGCGCAAAACAGCGATAATGTACCTGTCACGCTGGAAACCCCTCACAATACCGCATTGGTGCACCTGCACTACCTGCAACCTGCCACCTATGAGCCGGCTACTGCTGCCCGCACCCTTTATGGTGTGGCCGACAGCATCCAAGGCAGCCGGCTCGCCATCAAGCTCAAGCAGGTCTATGATGGGCTTGGCCTTTACGTGCGCCTCAACCGCATACCGAAGGAAGCCGATTACGTCGATTCCACGGTTGCGCAATCGGTTTTCACCCTCTTCCCCAACGAACTGCCTCAGGTGTATCTGGAAAAAGTGGATGGCCGGTGGTACTACTCAGAGGAGACCGTCAGTCAGATCAATACCCTGCACGAAGAGGTCTACCCCTTCGGCACCGACCTCCTGCTGCAGCTCATACCGCATATTGGTGAACGCGAAATACTGGGGCTGAAAGCCTGGCAACTGGTGGGCTTGCTCCTGCTCCTGATTTTGGCGGTTGTGGCTCATTTTATACTCAGCCGGCTGCTCAAACCTGTGGTCAGAAAGCTTTCCCACTCCCGGCTCTACCCATCACTGGTGCCGCCCAGGCTGGTCTGGACTATAGCCCGCCTCATCAGCGTGCTGGTGGTCATAAGGATGATCAGGCTGTTCGTGCCTACCCTGCAGCTTCCCATTGAAGCGGCCAATTTCACCATTGTGGTCATTAAGTTGGTCACGATTGGGCTGGTGGTAGGCATTTTGCTGCGCATCCTGGATGTGATTATCCTATATGCCGGAAAAGGCGCTCAAAAGACCGAGAGCAAAATGGACGAGCAGCTGCTGCCGGTCATCGAACGCGGGGTGCAGTTCCTTATTTTCGCAGGAGCCATTATACAAATGCTGCGGGTATTTCAGGTGGACATTACCACGCTTATTGCCGGTATTTCCATTGGTGGCTTAGCTATTGCGCTGGCGGCTCAGGATACCATCAAAAACCTCTTTGGCTCCCTCACTATTTTCATGGACAAGCCTTTCCAGATCGGGGACTGGATCAATTTTGCTGGTGTGGACGGTACGGTGGAGGAGGTCGGCTTTCGGTCTACACGGGTACGGACCTTTGCCAATTCCCTGGTGTATGTACCTAACGGGAAAGTGGCTGATATGGTGGTGAACAACTACGGGCTGCGTCAGTACCGGCGTTACAGTACCACGCTGGCGCTGACTTATGATACCCCACCGGAACTGATTGAGAAGTTTGTGGAAGGGCTGAAAGCTATTGTTGCCCGCCACCCGCTTACACGAAAGGACTACTACGAGATCCATCTGAATGGCATGGGGGCGCACTCCCTGGATATTTTGTTTTATATTTTTTTTGAAGCACCGACCTGGTCGGAGGAATTAAAAGGCAGGCACGAAATCCTGCTTGAAGTGCTCAAACTGGCAAAAGCCCTCGGCGTTCGGTTTGCTTTCCCTACCCAAACCCTGCACCTGGAAGAAATGCCGGGTACCACGCCAACCACACCGCACTACAATACAGACCCTAACGAGCTGGACCGGCGGCTGCAGGACTTTATGAAACAGCACAGTCAAAATTAAACCGCTTCCTCCCAAAATGAAAATCCCCCGCCCGGCGACAAAGCCAGTGCGGGGGACTTTTATGTTAACCGATGGCTTGATTAGCCATTCATGGAAGTCAGGAATTCTTCGTTGGAAGAGGTATTGACCATGTGCTTGCGTAGGAACTCGAATGCCTCGTCCGGCTTCATATCGGCCAGGTGGTTGCGGAGGATAAACATCCGCTGCAGAGCATCTTTGTCCAACAGGAGGTCTTCCCGCCGTGTGCTCGACTTGGTAAGGTCGATCGCAGGGTAGAGGCGCTTGTTCGCCAGTGAGCGGTCAAGCTGCAGCTCCATGTTACCGGTACCCTTGAATTCCTCGAAGATGACACCGTCCATCTTGGAACCGGTATCGATCAGGGCAGTCGCCAGGATCGTCAGGGAGCCGCCGTCTTCGATATTACGGGCAGCACCGAAGAATTTCTTAGGCTTGTGCAGGGCGTTTGCTTCTACACCACCGGAAAGTACCTTGCCACTGGCAGGGGCTACGGTGTTGTAAGCCCGTGCAAGACGAGTGATGGAATCCAGCAGGATGACCACATCGTGCCCGCTTTCCACGAGGCGCTTGGCTTTTTCCAACACGATATTCGCTACACGCACGTGATTGTCAGCAGGCTCATCGAAGGTAGAGGAGACCACTTCTGCATTCACACTGCGCTTCATATCCGTCACTTCCTCCGGACGCTCATCGATCAGCAATACGATCATGTAGCACTCCGGGTGGTTCTTGGCAATAGCGTTGGCTACGTCCTTCAGCAGGAAGGTTTTACCGGTTTTGGGCTGGGCAACGATCAATCCACGCTGTCCCTTACCGATCGGCGTGAAGAGGTCAATCATCCGGTTTCCAATATCTCGGCCGGTAGGCGAGCTGGTAAGAGTGAACTTCTCCGTTGGGAACAGTGGCGTGAGGTAGTCAAAAGGTACCCGGTCACGGATATCCTGTGGCTCAAGGCCATTGATACGGGACACCCGCAACAGCGCAAAGTACTTCTCACCGTCCTTTGGAGGGCGAATGGCACCACGTACGGTATCCCCTGTGCGTAAGCCAAAGAGCTTGATCTGAGAAGGGGAAACATAGATATCGTCAGGTGAAGTCAGGTAGTTGTAGTCGGAGGAGCGGAGGAAGCCATAGCCATCCGGCATCATTTCCAGGATGCCTTCGCCCTCAATAATGCCATCTAGTTCAATATCGAAGGTTTCTTCAGGCTCATTCTGAGGCTCCTGTTCTTTGCGCTTTGAAGGCGGCGGGCTGTCGGCACGCTTTTTTCTATCCCCTTTCTGATTTTGGTCGCGCTGATCGGACTTAGGCGCCTCTTCCTTTTGTTGCTGCACCTCCTGTTCAGGTTTCTCCTCAGGCTCATTCTCTTTCTTGGCGGACTTTTTGTTGTCCGAGTTATCATCATTAGCCACTTTTACCACGCGGCGCGTAGCACGGCGGCGACCACTATCTTTCTTACCGTTGTCTTCGTCTTTGTCTGACTGAGCGGAACGGCGGTTAGGCTTCTTGTCTGAAGAGCGGCGTTTGGATTTGCTATCCTTTTCTTCCTCCTTGCCGGAATCATCATTGGAACCTTCA
>CAZNHN010000067.1:11381-18106 GCA_964572415.1 uncultured Phaeodactylibacter sp. | reverse complement strand
CCAGAGGCAGCCTGATGATCCAGGATTTTGTAAATAAGTTCTTGTTTGTTCAGGCGTTTGTAGCCAGTCAAGCCAAGTTTTTCGGCTAGTTCCCGGAGCTCTGGAACCAGCATGTAGTTTAACTGTGATATATCTAACATAGTATCGCTGTGTTACTTTGAATTTGATTTGTTTGTCGCTTGAGGACGGTTTGTGTGGTTAATGAAATGAATGAGTTTGGGGAACATAGTAAAAGCGGAGGCATGAAAATTCTTGCTATTCCTTTGCATGAACCGACAGACTGGAAAGGGCCTGAGATATCCCCCTCAGAAAGGAGGCAGTGGATTCATCCAAGCTAAAAAAATGTTTAGGAACATTCAAAACACATGATGTGTCACTTAAATCTTAACCTTTATAAACTTTCAGGAATAAGCAGGATAGAATTTATGCGCCTTGGAACGCTCTTACAGAGGCTGTATTGGCGTGCATTTGTGCTTTGGTACGCCAAAAATACGTTTATTTTCTGAATTCAAATAGTATCTTTGCAAAAATTAAACTGTTTATTCTGTCATTAGTTCAACCGGGCATTTTTATCCGCCAAAATACATAAACGAAAACCGCATCATGCTGGAACTTAACTTTCTGAGAGTCAATACTGAACGCGTAAAAGAAGGCCTTAGAGTACGAAATTTCTCAGATGAAGACCTGAGCATTGTAGATAACATTATTAATCTTGACGACCGCCGGAAAGCTACACAGACCCAACTCGACAATTTGCTGGCAGAGCGCAACACCCTTTCCAAAGAGATTGGGCAGCTTTTCAAATCGGGTCAAAAAGAAGCGGCGGAAGGAAAGCGTAACCGCGTTAACGACATCAAAGAAGAGGCAGCAGGGCTGGAAGATGCACTAAAGGCTATCAAGACTGAACTGGACGAGGCCCTTTATCAGGTGCCCAATATCCCGCACCCTTCTGTCCCGAAAGGAGCCGGCGAGGACGACAATGAAGTTTTTAAAGCCTGGGCGTCAGACCTGCCCGCAATGGGGGATGAGGCTTTGCCGCACTGGGAACTGGCAAAAAAATACAATCTCTTTGACCTGGAGCTGGGCACCAAAATCACTGGTTCCGGCTTCCCGCTTTACCGAGGCAAAGGTGCCCGCCTTCAGCGTGCGCTGATTAGCTTTTTCCTGGACGAAGCCAACCGCGCAGGGTATGAGGAAATTCTGCCTCCGCTCCTCGTCAATGAAGATTCTGCCCGCGCCACCGGGCAATTACCAGACAAGGAGGGGCAAATGTACCATATAGAAAAGGACGGCTTCTACCTTATTCCTACCGGTGAAGTGCCTATCACTAATATCTTCCGGGACGAAATCCTGTCTGAAGACGATTTCCCTGTAAAGCTGACTGGTTACACGCCTTGCTTCCGGCGCGAAGCGGGCTCCTATGGTGCGCATGTGCGGGGGCTGAACCGTGTCCATCAGTTCGATAAGGTGGAGATTGTACGCTATGAGCACCCCGACCGTTCCTACGAAGCGCTGGACGAGATGCTTGCGCACGTAGGTGGGCTGCTTGATAAACTTGAGCTCCCTTATCGCATCCTGCGCCTTTGTGGGGGTGACCTGGGCTTCACTGCCGCCCTTACGTTCGACTTCGAAGTCTATTCTGCCGCACAGCAAAGGTGGCTGGAAGTCAGTTCGGTGTCCAATTTTGAGACTTATCAGAGCAATCGGATGAAGCTCCGTTTTAAAGACGGGAAGTCTACCCGCCTGGCGCATACCCTTAATGGATCGGCCCTGGCATTGGCGCGTATTTTTGCTGCCCTGCTGGAGAACAATCAAACCGCAAATGGAATTAATATTCCTAAGGTATTGCAAAGCTACACTGGCTTTGATCTAATTGATTAACCCAAAAGATTCACAAAAAAGGATCCTAAAATTAAGAAGCTATGGTCTTTGATATGGGCTATATGATTGTGGCGGGTGTCATGTCTCTAATTGGCATGTTCGTCAGCCAGCGACTGAAGAGCAAGTTTAGCCATTACAGTCAAATCCCTCTGCGTTCCGGCTTATCCGGTTTCCAGATTGCTCAGCGGATGCTTGAACATTATGGTATCAGGGATGTCAAAATTGTAGAAGGGCAGGGGTTTCTTACCGATCACTACAATCCGGTCAGTAAAACGGTAAGCCTTAGCCCGGATGTGTACCGTGGCAATACGATCGCAGCAGCGGCAGTGGCAGCACACGAGTGCGGACATGCCGTACAGCATGCACAAGCCTATAGTATGCTGCAGGTGCGCTCCGCTCTCGTACCAATGGTCAATATTTCTGCTATGGCACAGCAGTGGGTGCTGATCATTGCTTTCATGACTTTGTCTTCTTTTCCTTCAATTATGCTGATCACTATTATAGCATTTGGGGTGACTGCCCTGTTCAGCTTCATCACTCTCCCTGTTGAGTTTGATGCCAGCAAACGGGCATTGGCCTGGCTGGACAGCAGCGGTGTAACGGGAGGACAGGAACAAGCCGGCGCTAAGGATGCCCTTTGGTGGGCAGCTATGACGTACGTATCGGCGGCCCTGTCGGCACTTGTCATGCTGTTATACCTGTTTATGCGGTACTCCTCTGCCACCCGGAATTAAACATAGCTACATACGCCATTAAACGGAATTACAAAGGCGCTATCAGGTATTTGCTTAAAAAGTGAAATCTTGTACGGCCCTAATAAATCGCTCGAATTTTATGTATTTTTGCCCTGCCTTCCTTCAAATCAGTGATTTTTCACCCGGATTGGAAGGCAACCAAATTCATCCACTGCTTAAAACTTACGCTCATGCAACAGGAAGAAGTTGATATTTATATCGAGGCGGCAAAAGAAGGTATGGATCATGCCGTGGAGCACCTGCAAAAAGAGCTGCTTAAAATCCGTGCGGGCAAAGCTACGCCGGATATGCTCTCTGGTCTGACCGTACCTTATTACGGTGCACAGACGCCCCTCAATCAGGTCGCTAATGTAAGCACTTCCGACTCCCGCACCCTCGTTATTCAGCCCTGGGAGAAAAACATGATTCAGCCGATCGAAAAGGCAATCATGGAAGCCAACCTCGGCTTTACCCCGCAAAATGATGGCGAGGTGATCCGTATTAATATCCCCGCTCTCACTGAAGACCGCCGGAAACAATTGGTAAAGCAGGCCAAGTCTGCTGCGGAAGACTCTAAAGTGGGCTTGAGAAGCGCCCGTCGCGATGCCATGGAACATATCAAAAAGGCAGTGAAAGATGGCTACCCTGAGGATATGGGCAAGCGCATGGAAGAAGAAATCGAGAACATGACCAAGTCCTATTCTGCTAAAATCGATAAGCTCGTTGAAGGCAAGGAGAAAGATATCATGACGATTTAATCCCTCGTTGGGACGATGACATATTTAATAATCAGGACTTTGGCTTGGTCTTTCCAACCAAATACCCTACCTTTGTCGCACTTTTGAGAAAAGGTAGAATTTACACAGAAGGATAAAGAAAATACCGCAATGAAGCGTACATATCAACCCTCAAGAAGAAAGCGTAAGAATAAGCACGGTTTCCGTTCACGTATGGCCACTAAAAATGGTCGTAAGGTACTGGCAAGCCGCCGTAAGAAAGGTCGTAAGAAACTGACTGTTTCTAACGAGACCCGCCTGAAGTAATGCCTGGGGCAGTTTTGCCCCACCCAATTATTACGCTTGTGCGGTGTGCAGTATTGACATGTGCGCTGCGAAAAAAGATGGAGCTAAGCAGGATTATGCCTGTACTTAGCTCCATCTTTTGTGTTTTTATATCATAGGCCGGCAGGAATAAACCTGTACGGCTATTGTATATCGTCTCCCCTGAGTATGCGGTACCGTTTGCGTGCCTCTACGGCCAGTGTGCTGTTGGAGTAATCAATAAATAAGGTTTCGTATAGTTCCTGTGCTTTACTCGGCTGACCCAGTTGATTTTCGTAAAGACCGGCCAATTGGAAAAGTGCATTGTCTGCCCGGATTTCATCCGGGTGATTGTCCACAATCTCCTGCAGCAAATCAGCGGCTTGCTCATAGTTGCGCTTTTTCTTTTGAATCTGCGCTTTCAGGTAGAGGACATCATCCCCCAGCGAGTGATTCGGGAAAACGGTTTTGAGCGAATCCATTTTTTCAAAAGCTTCCTCAAAGCGGTTCTGAAACACCAGCAAGTCGGCATCAGCATACAACTTCAGCGCTGTTTCCGTAGTATCCAGCCCAAGGTTATCCATGATAAAAACGGACAGGTCGAGCGCGTCATTTGCAATCAGCTTTGATGTTGAGGACTTCAGGATATCGAACTGAGCCTGCGCCCACTGAAAGTCTCCTGCGTAGTAGGACAAACGGGCGTTTCGAAATCTGGCCTCATGCCCAAGCAAGTCTTCCTTAAATGCTTTGTCGACCTGAGAATAGAGCAGGGTCGCTTCCCATATTTCACCCTGCATCAGGTAATAGTCAGCCAGCGATAGTTTGCCTCTGGCCTGAACGCTTGGATTTACGTTCGGATAGGCAATCATTTGATTCAGCAAGTCAATGGCTTTATCCAGATCATTAATGTACAGCGCCTCGAGTTCGGCAAGCTCAAGGATAATTCTTGCGGTGACTTTGGAGCGCCCAAACTCAGTCAGAAAGCCTTCGTACTCTTTTTCCAGTTCCTGTAGTTCTTCCTGAGTGTAATCATAGCCACTCACAAGCTGTTTCCGCTTAGCGCGAAGAGACTGACGTTTGGCATCCAGATAGTATGGAGACTGTGGCCCCTTTTCCTCCACGATATACTCGTAAGCCTTAATAGCAGCGGAATAGTCCCCATCATTAGCGGCGATGTCAGCAAGCGCATAAACCCGGCCTCCATTCTCGTTGTACCGGCGGTCCAGTGCACGCATCTGCCGCAGGGCGCCGTTGTAGTCTTTGCGTTGAATGAAGACCCAGGACAGCAATTCCGGATAGAGCGGATTGTCTGCATCTTCCTGAATTTTTGTGTAGAGCTGCTTTTGCACTTCGAGGTAGTCTTCTTCATTCAGATAGCGCTGCAGGATAGACTGTACCCGGGTAATACGGTTGGGCTCCGCCTCAATACTGACCAGGTAGTTCTCGATCATCTTAGGAATATCCCCCTTGCGCCGGTAGAGTTCTCCCAGATTATAGGCAAAGGCATCCCTGTTTTTCAACAGCTCCGCTCCCCGCTCGTAAGCTGCAATTGCCAGATCATATTTTGTGAGTGCCATAAAAGCATTAGCCAGGCGGGTTACCTCCATCTGATTCTTCGGCAGCTTCCCGATAGCTTCTTCGTACATAGCCTCGGCTTCCTCATTTTTCACCTGCCGCTCCAGCAACTTACCGTAAGTAACATAGGTTTGAACATTACTGGGATCCCGCTTCAGGTGCTTTTTGATCGCTTTTTCACTGCCGTCATAGTCATCCATAGCCATGAGCGATTCGATGTACCGGTCAAAGTAAAACCCGTTATAATTTGACTCCTTGTATAGCTGCTCGTAAAGTACAGACGCCTTTTCGAACTCTCCATCCCGGTAGTACTGATTCGCGAGTTGCCGGTCTTGTCCGGCAACCAAAGTGGAAAATGTGCTCGTTATCAGTAAAGCCCAAACCCATTTCAAGTGTCTCTTCTTCATCAATGTATCGTTGTAGCTAATGTATTTCAAACGTTTTTCCTGCGTAAAAGGTATGATTATTCTCCTCAATTAACGGAGTAGCAGCAGAATTGGTTGGGCATTAGCCCATAAAAGCAAAAACGGCTGACCGCTCCTCAGAGCCATCAGCCGTTTTTGAAGAAAACCAAGTAGTGTACTACTCAAGGCGGAAACGAACCGGCAGGTTAAACTGCACACGCACCGCACGTCCGCGCTGCTTGCCTGGAATCCACTGAATATTATCTTCCTTCATAAGGTTAACTACGCGCAGTGCTTCGGCGCCGGTTTGGGCACCAGGGTCACGTACTACGCGTGCATCCGTGATAGAGCCGTCTTTTTCCACAACGAACTGTACCACAGCGGTACCTTCCACACCATTTTCCCGTGCGATAGCCGGGTACTTGATGTTTTTGTAGATAAATTCAAGCATTTTCTTATCTGCGCACTGCTTACGCTCCTCCTTTGTTGGGAGGTCTTCGCAGCCCGGGAAACGAGGCATATCTTCCACTACCTTAAAAATCTCTTCCACCTTAGGCTTGGGTGGTGGTGGTGGCGGTGGTGGTGGTGGTGGCGGCGCGTCTTCCACAACGGGCGCCTCTACGATCGTCTGATCATCGATTGATTGGTCCTCGAACGTTACTTCTTCGTCTTCGAGAATTTCTTCATCCGGCACCTCTTCGATAACAGGTGGTGGCGGAGGCGGTGGTGGCGGTGGTGGTTCAGCAGTACGAGGAGGCTCTACTTCAATTTCGTCAGGTACGTCGAGTGCACCTTCTGGAATATCGATTTGTTCCTCGTATTGCGTCCAGCCAAACGCCAGTACCGTAATGCCGACAGCGAGTGCTAGGCCCAAGTTGAAGAAGGTGCCGCTGTAACGGAATACATCGGCGCCAGCATACTTCGTCCTTGAGGCGAGCGACTGACCGTCGCTTGATTGACTAAGCCCTTCCTTAGAGCGCTTGTTGTAGACACTCTTCATCACGAAAATGAAGACGACGATACCTACAATAATAGCGCCAACTAACATGGCAAGAGCCGAGCCAGTGATTGAGACATCCATACTGACAAGG
>CAZNHN010000067.1:0-11371 GCA_964572415.1 uncultured Phaeodactylibacter sp. | reverse complement strand
GGAGGTGGTGGCGGTTCAGCCGTACGCGGAGGCTCTACCTCAATCTCATCCGGCAGCTCAAGCGCATCATCCGGAATATAAATCTCCTCTTCATACTGCGTCCAGCCAAAGGCGAGCACAGTCAGGCCCACTGCAAGGGCGAGGCCGAGGTTGAAGTACGTGCCGCTGTACTTAAAAGCATCAGCACCAGCGTACTTGGTTCTGGAGGTAAGCGATGAGCCGGAGTCGGATTGCTGTAATCCTTCTTTCGCACGCTTGGAGTAAATACTACGCATCACCACAATAAATGCAACGATACCAACAGCAATTAACGCCAGCGCGGTGGCTAATCCCCCACCAGTAATTGAAACATCCATACTGACAAGGTTTATTTTATCAAAAAACTAGACAATAATACACATGCTACGGAGCCGATAATATTAGCAAGAATATCGTAAAGCTCAAAAAGCCGCCCCGGGAAAAACAAATATTGCACGATTTCTAACCCAAAACCGAACAGGCTGCTGATCCCTATGGCCCACAGAATGGGGTGCTTTTGCAGCCCCCTCATTCCGGACCTGGCGAAACCGAAAACAAGCAGGCTAGCCAGTATGAAATAGGCAACAGCGTGTGCGAGCTTATCGGGCTCCAGTAGTGAGGTTAACTTCGGCGGAGAGACTTGCCCTCCGGTTGAGAAAAAAATAAGCGCTCCTGCCCAAATCAGAGCAGGTAACAACATCATTTTGTTGTTGTCTTTATTAGGTAGATGCAGCGACTTTGAGTTTTGGTGTGTGAAAGAAGAAAAAAAATATTTTTTTTCTAGCTAACCAGCTTTTTGTAGTCCTCTGCATCCATCAGTTCTTCGAGTTCCCCCGGGTCGGTCATCTCAATCTTTACAATCCAGCCTTCACCATAAGGGTCCTCATTGACCAGGGTAGGGTTATCACCATCAGCCTCGTCAATCTGCGGATTGAACTCCAGTATTTTACCGGAAACAGGCATAAACAGGTCCGAAACTGTTTTTACCGCTTCCACTGTGCCAAAGACCTCGTCTTTGTCCAGTGTTTCATCAACGGTTTCTACTTCGACATAAACCAGTTCATCCAGCTCACTCTGCGCAAAATCAGTAATGCCAACATAGGCGATATTGCCTTCTTCTACGCGGACCCACTCGTGCTCATTCGTGTATTTGAGCTTATCAGGAAACTCCATATTTCTTTAAGTTATTTTCCGTTTTCTTTTGCCGGGCTCCATCCCTTCAGTTGTAAGAGGAATGTACGGCGCGGTCAAAAATAAAGGAATTTTGGGAATAAAGGATTTTATAGCCGGGAAGTTTGAACAGAGACAGGCAGCAGGAAGGGAAAAAGGCAGCTGCCCGGGTAGACAACTGCCTTTTTTCAAGTCGTTTAAGCTTCTTGCTCCATTTTAGCAAGGGTACTTTTCACCCATTCTGTGGTAACAGATTTTGGTCGTTCCAGGGGGAAGCCCAGTGCGCGGGACCAGCACAGTGCCGATAGCACGCCCAGTGCCCGGGACACACCAAACAGTACGGTGTAGAAGCTATATTCCTTTAGGCCATAGTGTACAAGCAGCGCACCAGAGTGTGCATCCACATTAGGCCATGGGTTTTTCACCTTGCCCAGGCTTTCCAGGATCGGTGGTACCACATCAAATATTTTCCAGACCACCTTTACTACTTCATCATCTTTGATATACTCTTCCGCAAAGCGCTTCTGCGCCATGAAACGGGGGTCGGGCTGACGCAGTACCGCGTGCCCGTAACCTGGTATCACCTGCCCGGCAGAGAGTGTGCTGTTCACGTAATCAGCAATCTGCTCTTTGGAAGGCGACTTGGTGCCCAGCGCGTCCAACATCTTGAATATCCAGCGGATCACCTCCTGATTAGCCAGGCCGTGGAGTGGGCCAGCCAGCGCACTCATACCCCCTGCAAGCGAGTAGTAGGCATCGCTAAGAGTAGACCCTACCAGATGAGTGGTGTGAGCGGAAGCATTGCCTCCTTCGTGATCAGCGTGGATAGTCAGGTAAAGGCGCATCAGATTTTTAAAATCCGCCCCTTCAATACCCAGCATGTGAGCAAAGTTGCCAGACCAGTCCTGAGACACATCAGGTGAGATGTGGTCACCGTTGTGGTAGGTACGGCGGTAGATGTAAGATGCGATACGCGGCAACCGGGCGATCAGGTTCATCGTGTCTTCGTAGGTCGGATCCCAGTAATCTGCCTTATCGATGCCTTCATCGTAGCGGCGGGCAAAACAGCTCTCGGTTTGCATAGAAGCAATCGCAAGAGAGAATTGTGTCATTGGGTGGGCATTTGTAGGCAAGCTGTCCAGTACCTTAAAGGTATGCTCCGGTACATGGCTGCGGGTCAGCCACTGCTCAGTGAGCCACTTCACTTCCTGCTCTGTTGGGATTTCTCCAACCAGCATGAGCCAAAACAAGCCTTCCGGACGAGGCTCCTTACCATCCGGACCCTTGGGAAGGACTTCCCGCAGCTCAGGAATGGAATAGCCGCGGAACCGGATTCCCTCAATCGGGTCAAGCTGGGAAGTTTCCCAAATCATGGTTTTTATTCCGCGGGCACCGCCGTAGATCTGTTTCAGAGTAACTTCGTCAAATTTTTTGTCGCCATGCTCTTTTAGAATAGCACGGATTTCGGTCCGCAGTGCGGTAGCTTTTTTGTTGAATTTCGTTTTTAAAGGATCCATTAATGCTTTATAGTTATTGTGGTGTCATGTAAAATGGTGACCGTAGAAATAGAACAAAGGATAGTCGTTCCTGTTCGTAGCTATTCTGCTGATGAGGGTCGTTGAAATCAGGGATTATGTTGGTAAGACCCCGCTTGATGATACATAATATTTTACGGCACCGCTAATATTACATCAATGAGCAAAGAATAGTTGCTCGCAAATAAAAAAAGCGGCCCTTGACGAACCGCTTATTTTTTATTCCATTTCCCAGACTGCAAGTTGTATTTCCTCGCGGGTGGCTCCCTGCGCTTTCATTTTTTGAATCAGATTAGATTCTTTTTTTCGCCGCTCAATCATTTGCTGCCTGAGTATGGGCAACTGATCCTTATTGAGGAGCCGCTCAATAGAAACAAGTTCCCCTTGGCGTATAGCATTCTTCTTCTGCAAATACAATTTGGGGTCAGCGGAGGCAAGGTGAGCAATTTCTGCCTGGTTTCGTAGCCGGCGCTCAGCGATAACAAAAGCCTCAGCTTCCTGTGCTTCTGTCAGTTGATAAGTGCCAATCAGGTCTTGTGCTGCCGCATCTAACTGAGCTTTATCAGCCGTTTGCGCCTGAAGTTGAAAGGATGCGCTCAGAAGGAGTGCGATAACAATGAAATATTTCATAACTATTCAATTTTGGGCTAAAATACAATTTTTGTCTGTTCCGCAACAGCCCCCTTGTTTTAAAAGCTGATTATGACTGGCAGCGGACGCCGGATCCTACCTGATTTTCAAACGCTGTAAACAAAGATATATTCTGCCTAATTCTACCATGATATGACGGTAAGTCCCCACATCTTAACTATTTTTGCACTCTTGCCAATTAAAAGCTAATGTTTGTGTAGCATGTTAATGATCGGCGACATATTAGTAAGCGATGATGTAGTCACGGAGCAATTCATTTGCAACCTGGATGCCTGCAAGGGCGCCTGCTGCTGGGAAGGTGACTATGGTGCGCCTCTTGAGCAGGAAGAGCTCCGGACTCTGGAGCGTATTTACGATGACATTCGCCCTTTCCTCAGCCCTGCCGGACGAGCAGTCATTGAATCCGAAGGGCCATACACCTACTATGAGGGGGATGCTCAGGAATTTGGCACACCGCTCATTAACAATGGGCCGTGCGCGTATATGACCTACGATGAAAACGGTGTGGCTCAGTGTGGCATTGAACGTGCGTATAAAGCCGGCGCCACTGACTTCAAAAAGCCTGTCTCCTGCCACCTATATCCCATTCGGGTGGAACGCCACGAAGCCACAGGCATGGAAGCCCTGAATTACGACCGCTGGGACATCTGTTCCGCCGCCTGCACACTGGGCAAAAAACATCAAATGCCTGTCTATGAGTTTCTCAAAGAAGCGCTAATCCGAAAATACGGCGAGGACTTCTACCACCAACTTGATGCCGCCGCCAGGGAATTACCGCAGCTAAAAAAATGAATCGTTTGACTATTCCCTCAAAAATACCTACCTTTACCTTCTGAAATAGCACCTTAAAATAGGAAACAGCCATATTTAGCTGTATCTCCACAATAACTTATAGCAGCACTACTACGTACCCCCCTGTTAACTGACAATACCTTTGGTATTTCCTAGCCAAAGCTGTCACTCAGATAAATCGTATAGATTTTGGGTAAGTCAGTATTGTTATCCCTGATTATTGATAGTCCGTATCCGGAGCAATCCGTCATATTCCCAAACAGACACTCACAGGACCGAAGACCACCGGGGTTAAGGGTTCAGGCCTGTGATACCATTCCATAAGATTCACGTTTAACCCCCCTTTTGAAGTTGGTTTTTTGGGCAGCCCCGGAGCTTTATTCGGGGCTGCGCTTTTTTTATCTTCGCACAAAAACCAACTGCATGCGCTTTTTCCTTCCATTCATTATCACTATTTCGTTCGCTACAAGACTGGGCGCTCAGCCCACTGTACCCCTGTTTTCCAACCGGGAGGGCAATGACCTGTTACAGGCCGTGCAACAACAATATACACCTGCTCAGGTACTTGGCTACGGCCCTGCCCGTGACCTGATGTATGCCAAAATTGACAACTACCGCGATACCGTATGCGGCATCTATTCCGGTCACTGCCTTTACCTGCCTCCGGGAGAAGACCCCTCTCAGGCGCTTTATCAGGAAGGCAGCGCAGATGGCATCAACTGTGAGCATGTGTACCCTCGCAGTAAGGGCGCTAAATATGGGAATGCCAAGTCAGATATGCATCACCTTTTCCCCACCCGGCTGGCGGTAAATGCTGCCCGAGGCAATGCCCCCTTTGCAGAAATACCGGATGAACTTACGGAGCACTGGTACTATATGGATACAGAGCAAAGCAATGCCCCTGAAAACCGGATTGACCACTACAGCGAATCAACCGGCGAGCAATTTGAGCCCCGTGAGGATCGCAAAGGTGACATTGCCAGGGCTGTGTTTTATTTCTATACCATCTACCGGCAAGAGGCCCTGGAAGCAGACCCCCTATTCTTCCAGATACAACGCGAAACGCTACTGCTCTGGCATCAGCTCGACCCGGCTGATGAGCAGGAAATCGCCCGCACTCAGGCCATCGCCCGACATCAGGACGGGAAGCCTAATCCTTTTGTTATTGACCCCACACTGGCGGAGCGGATTTATCGTACGGAGTAGGTTAGATTTGTCATTGACAGCCAGAACTACTGCTCTTAATTTGAGGGCTAAAAATGCGGGTTTTATACTTTTTTGCCGGTTGTTTATGGCCATTATGCCTGTCAGCGCAGATGTGGGGTGCACACCTGATGGTTGCTCATACGCAATGGAAGGACCCTCAGCTCACTCCTCTTGTCCTATCAGGATACAGCATAGCCGGCGGGCTCAGCTACGCCCGGCACACCCCCAATCATTACCAGCGGTTTCAGTTGCTCTATACCGCCTCAGCGCTGAGCAGTAGCAATAGCAGTACATTCACAGCATCTTCCAATACGGCCCGCCACAACTACGGGCAGATGAACCATATTGAACTTTGGGCAATAGGTTCGTCCGGTCCCCTGAAAGCACTAGCCGGCATGATGGGGCACCTGACGGTCAGCTACCGGCAGCATCACTACATCGGCGGCATCACAGAGGATCAGTTTGAGGGTGCTCTGGGATTTGGGCCCGCAATGGGGGCACACTGGCAGCCGCGGGGCGCCCTTGACTATCGGATATTGCTGGGAGCCCCCTTATGGCACTACGCCATTACCAAGCGGCACAGCCCGAGGTACTTTTCCAGAGATTGGATTTGGGACCACCGGAACCTGCACGGCCCAGCCCGCTTTGCCCTCCTGCATGCTGAAGCTGGCACCTCCTGGACAGTTAGCAAAAAAACCAGCCTCTCCCTTGATTATCAGGCTCAGCTCACCTCTGTACACATTGCCCAACCACAACGGTCTTTGCAGCACCGTTTGCTATTGGGCGTTCACCTAAAATGGGCGGAATTATGAGCAAAAAAACTTTCCTGATACTCCTTCTAATCAGCGTTTGGGCAGGCTGCCTCAAGCCGGATATTGAAAGCAGCAGCACAGGGGTTTTTCAGTCCTTTTGGACCGAAATGGACCGGCACTATGCCTACTTTGACTATAAAGGAACCGACTGGGATGCCATTCACACCCAATACGCCCCACAAGCCGCGCAAGCAGATGAAGAAGCCCTGCGTGACCTGCTTTGCACCATCATTCAGGACCTGGAGGACGGCCATGTCAATCTCTACACTCCGGCAGGCACCTGTGGCTACCCCTTTTGGGAGCGTGGCCCCTCCGGCGCACCTGACCTGGAGCGCATCTCCCTGACAGCGGCGGTTGACTTTAGTACGGTGCTCTACGGTGGCTATCTGCAGCAGCAGCCGGAGCTCGGCTACATTTGGATTAAAAACTTCAGCAGTGAAATTGGTGAATATGCTGCAATCGGGGAGGCTCTGGATTACTTTTCCGGCTCCCGGGGCCTGATTATAGACCTTCGCGGCAATGGAGGCGGCTCCGACCGCAACAGCGAGCTCGTTGCCGGTCACTTCGCTACGAAAGAAACCCTCTACCGGCGATTTCGCTACCGCAATGGCCCCAATCACGATGACTTTACGCCCTGGATTGAAGACAATATTGCACCGCTTGGAAATACTTATACCAAACCGGTGCTGTTACTCACTAACCGGAGCTGTTTTAGCAGCACGGAAGACTTTATTTTAGCGATGAAAAGCTTTGACCATGTACAAACGGTAGGAGATACTACAGGCGGTGGCTCAGGCAACCCCATTTTCCGGGAACTGCCCAACGGCTGGGTATACCGGTTGTCTCACTGGCAGATGCAAACGGCGGACGGGCGCTTTTTTGAAGGCATCGGACTGCCGCCGGACTACTATCAGCCCTCCTCCGCAGAAGACAATACTGACCGGATACTGGAACGAAGCATAGAGCTGCTGAATTAAAATCAACTGACCCGCTTCACCACCCACTCCAACTTGCCGGAAAGTGGCTCCGGTGCCGGATAGTCTTTGCCGATGTGTACCCCATATTCATTTTGCGCCGCTTCGTCCATTAAAAACGGGGCATAGCAGTAGGGGGGCGGCACCTTTTCCAGCTCCGGTAGCCAGTGCCGCACAAATTCGCCTTTCTTGTCATATTTGCGGCTCTGCCAGATGGCGTTGGTAAAGCGCTGTTCAGTAGCCTGGGTGTTCCAGTTGAGCCAGTTGCTGCACACATCATAGTCGATGAGTTGCGCCTCAAACCAGGCGGCGCCCCAGGTCCAGTCAATACCATACTCCTGGGCCAGAAAGCTGGCATGATTGACCCGCCCGCGGTTGCTCATAAAGCCGGTTTGGTTCAATTGCCGCATGTGGGCATCGAGGAAAGGGATACCGGTACGCCCCTCCTGCCACCGGCGGAACAACTCCTCGTCCTTCTTCCAGCTGTGCGCTCTTTCCTTAATCCCTCCCGGGAAAAACAAACGGTTGCCGTGCTTCATGCCCAGGTACTGGAAGAACTCCCGCCACTTCAATTCGAAAATCAGCCAGTAGGTGGATACATTTTTTTTGACCTCCCGCTCGTACTTTTTATTTTCCCAGTACACCCGGCGGGGCGAGAGGCAGCCGTGGGCAAGGTAGGGCGAGAACTTGGAGCTGTAATCGCTGCCCAGCGACTGATTGCGGGTCCATCTATACCGGGTCAGCAGTTGGCTGTCAAAAAAGTAATACTGCAGGCGCTCCAGTGCCGCCGTTTCTCCACCGGGATAGGCAGGCTGCCCGGCATCGGCCTTAAAACCTACATCCTCCATGGACGGCACCGGTGCGTAAGTGCATTCCAATAAAGGAAAAGCAACCGGCGCTGGCAGCAATGGCCGGACCTTACTCCCCTGCCTAAGGTGTTTGCGGAAGGTTTTGAATGTAGCGGCAGTGTCCTCCGGTGCAAAGGATACATCATCCGGATGGTATAACAAATGGCTCCACTCCCTGTCAAAATTACATCCCAGTGGTGCCAGGGCATGTTGTACTGCTTGCTCATCCTGCTGCTCCTCCCAGGTGATGTCCCGCTGTGCATACACGGTTTGAATGCCATGTGCCCGAGCCAGCTCAGGAATAATCTCCTCCGGCTGCCCAATGACGATATGCAAATCGCCACCAATACTCTTCAGGCGCTTCTTTAGATCCGTCAGGCTTTGGAGCAAAAAAGCCAGCCGGTGGGCACCCGTTTTCCGGAAGCCCGGCGGCAGCTCCCGGAACCAGCGCGGGTCCAGGCAGAAGACCGGCAGCAACGTATCGCTTTCCGCTAAAGCACGGTGCAGGACGGGGTTATCATGCAGGCGTAAGTCTTTTCGGAACCACAGCAGGCCGGGCTTAGGCATAAAATGAAGTATTTTCTTGCCCAACAGGCTGGCTGCGCCAAGGTTTAATTGCCCATGATGTTGAAGGAAATACCCAGGAAAAACCCCAACTCGTAAATCGACTTCGTCGGCAATATCGTTGCATCGTACACATCGCCGGGCTCATAGCCTTGAGCCAGGCGCTCCACTTTCCCGCCAGTAAGGCCTGTGGTTAAGACTACCCGCTGCCCCTGCCCCAGGATCAGGCTGGGGCCAAAAAAGTAAGTTTGCAGCCCCGCGTTATCTCCTCCGACCCCAATACCAAGGCCAAAGGTGCCTCCAACAGAAACCTGCCGCCGGCTCTGCGGGTAGAAATGGAAAAAACTGGAAATAATCGGCAAAAAGGCATCCTGGTCATCTGCAACGATAAAAGAGTCCCGAACGCTATATGACTGCGGCCGGTCAAAGAACCGGACGAAGCTTACACCTACACTCGCATTGACCTTTAACCCGCCATAAGTATTCAGCTTGATGGGGTTAAGCTGCTTAGGCCTTACGCCTTGCTGCAAGGCAGAGTCTACCGGATTGAGCCGGATGCGGAAGGTAGTCAGGTCAGCATCCGGGCTAAAGACGAACTTTTGTTCGAACCGGTGCTCCTGCATTTCTTCATAGAGATAACCCAATTCGGTCAGTTCCCTGAGCTGAAGGCTCTCCAGCCCAGTGAGCTGTTCCCGGACCGACTGAGCTTTTTCCTCGTACCCTGCCACACGGAGGGCAGCAGATTCATAGGCTACCGCCAGTGCGGTCCGGTCGGTAGATGGCAGGTCAGGGGCTTCGAAGAGGACCCGGCGTGAAGCTTCCAGTTTTTGCAGTTCCATCTGTAGCTGCCCCACTTCCTGCTCGTAGTCTTCAACCGTCTTTTGAATGGCGCTGGACTGATCGGTGCGACGAACCACTTCCCCGATGTTCAAAGGTTCATCCCGGCGGACGCCCAGCACGGGCTTGAGGTAATCCATGGACAGGGCTTTGATCTTTTTGGGCGACAGGCCGGGGTGCTGCCGGAGCTGACGGACTTCGTCCAGCGCTATCTGTTGAAAAGCCTGGCTCTGCAACTCTTCATTCAGATATCCATTAAGCTCCTGAATCTCGCTTTCAATATCTTCCATCGCCTGCAGGTGGCTGGCAAACCGCCTTGCCATAGCTTTGGTAGCGGTAGACACATTCGCCTGGTCCACCATGCCACTTCCCTGATCAGCGATGCGGGTGCTGTCCAGCCCAAAGCCTGTGCCCCCCATCCCTCCGGTCAGGCTTCTAAACTGTGCCAGTGCAGAACCGCTGCTGCCTCCGCCAAATAAAGGGCTCCCCGAGGCAGGCACATTGAAGTCCTCTGCTTCGGTTTCCAGTTCCAGGTCGTAAATATAATCGTTGTAATTAAGCACATGCAGTATGACCTGTTGCCCTTTTTTGACGGCGGGCTGCGCTACAGCTTTTCCGTCAATCTGATAGTAAACGGTATCCTCAAATACATCGTAAAAAACATGCAGGTCCTGAGCGTAGAGCCAGGCTGTGTTCAGTAACATCAACATAGCTAAACAATACTTAGGTGTGTTCATCGGTAGGTAGATTAAAGGTGGAGAAAAAGGGCTGTGGGCCGCTCATTAGGACCCCGCGGCAGGAAATGAATTCCTAAATATAGTGATTTGGTAAGATGGAGATAGGTTACCCTGGCCAAAAACTTTCTATTGAAAGGTAACCAAAAGACAGGTATTCAAATCAAGCCAGGGAAAGGCAACTGAGTTTTTCTCCGTCATATTAATTCAAGATTTCCTATTTTGTGAGGACTTCCTCCGTTCCCGGTCCCAAACCGTATAAACCCAGACTTTCATGAGATCCTTCAGCCTACTTTTATTTATCAGCTTGATAACCACACTAAACCTTGCCGGGCAGCCCCGCAACGCTTTTAGCTACATCAGCAAGCCAGCTGAACTGGAACAAGAGATGGAAGCACTGGTAGGTCCGAAGTACGAAAAAGCGCTGGCTATCTACAAAAAACTTGTGGAAACCAAAGGCGATCGACGATTTCCGGTACCAGCTTTCACCATGACTAAGGCTGCAAACAACGCTGCCTTTTTGGTCTATGGCGGCACACAAATCGGATTAGAGGAAAAGGCTTATGATATCTGTATGTCAATGGGTGAAACAGAAGGAGAGGCTGCCATCGCCGGCCTGTTGGGGCACGAGCTGATCCACTTTTATGAGAAACACCAATGGCGGTCAAGTTTCGCACAGGCTTACCGCGAGCTGGAAATCGGCAGGACGCTGGAGGGTATGGTCGACCAGGACAAGATTAACAACGAAACTCAGGCGGACTACCTGGGTGGCTTTCTCGCCTATTCTGCCGGCTATCCGGTTTTTGATCACCGGGAAACCCTCCTGGAAAAAATCTACAGGGAATACCCTTTCCCGGAAGTTGATACCACAGGCGCTTACCCCAGCCTGAACGACCGCAAGGCGCTGGCCCGAAAGTCAGAAGAAAAGCTTAAAGACTTGGTCAGGGTATTCGAGGTGGGGAATTTGCTTGCCGCAATCGGCCAATACGATGATGCCCGGGTATTTTTCAAACACATCCTGATCGACTACCAGGGGCGGGAAATTTACAACAACCTGGGAGTTGTCACAGTGCTGGAGGCGCTCGAGTACTTCCCGGAATCCGAACGAAAATACCGGCTGCCCCTGGAGCTGGATATGACTTTTGGGGCAGGCAGTAAAGATGGTTTTGGCGACAAGGTGGAAAGGCGGACCAAACTGCTGCGCGAGGCCATCTCCTACTTCAATAATGC
>CAZNHN010000066.1:19503-23591 GCA_964572415.1 uncultured Phaeodactylibacter sp. | reverse complement strand
CCACTCAGAGAAAGGGTAACGGTTTCCCCCTGTGCAATATCCCGGACGTGCTGCTGCAACGGGCGGCCCAGGAAATCGGCTAGCGTAATGCCGACCTGCCGGAATGGCCCGCCATTGAGCTGAAGGTTGACTTGTTCATTTGCCGGATTGGGGAATAGGAACAGTTCAGGCCCGGCTATCTCGTTTTGAGTCGAAACCACCGGCGTGTTGTCTACCACTATAATATTTTTTGTACTGGCTCCGGTGCAACCGCTGCCCGTGGTGGCGTTGAGCCCCACAGTATAGGTACCGGTAGCGTTATAGGTATGAGCAACTTCCGCCCCATCCGCCTGCTGCCCATCTCCGAAATACCAGTTCCAGCCGAAAAAGCCATCAGTGGGAGAGGAAAAGGCGACTTCCCCGGAAAGCGCCAGGTCTACCGTGTCCAGGCTGCTGATTATTACCGGTACTTCAGTAAGTGTATCCGCGCTTACAGGTATTTCCACCCGGCTGCGGCCGCAGCGTTCCCGATAGGATATTTCCCAATCGTAAAAATAGAAATAGGCCGAGCCACCCAGTGTGGAAGAGGTAATGCTGACCACGCCAGGCACGGTCATTGGATAGCCATGAAAGCCACCGCTATTAAGCATCAGGGGTTTACCGGCATTCAGACGGAGCACATACCCTTCTCCCGGTGTGATATTGAGGTCAAGTTCGATTCGTTGCTCTCCAATCTCAGTTATGGGCACAATCTTCGTAGTGACGGAGCCATCAGGCTTGACCAGTTGCAGCAAACGCCCTCCGGGCTCTTCTACGTAGACCTTTACAGATCTTAAGGTGAATGGAAAGAGAGCATTAAACCGTAGCCCACGGGGCTGATTGGAGAAGCTTGTGTTCGAACCGGCATTATTCGGGCGGCCCACTTTCCGTATTGGTGAAGTTTGCGCGTAGATTGCACTTGATGCCGTGAGGTTCTCAAATAAAAACGGTGATCCACTTCCGAGTGTGGCACTCCCATCAGGGGTGGAATGCCAGGTGATACTGGCATTTTCATCAGTCAGAACCTGAAGTAGCGCATTGCCGCCCGTACAAACAGAATCGCCTGTCAGCACTGCTGAAGACACCTCTTCTTCAAGGACGGTAACAGTGGTTTTCATGAAGTTATCTTCCGGGCGCTCATCCACCTGCCCGTTGGCAGAGACAATACCCACAACGACTTCGTAGGTGCCTTCCGGCATGTCCATATTGGGGAGTTCCAGGGTGTGGAGTTCGCTGGGAGGCAGCAGGCCACTCCATTCGTAAGTTTGCACCGGGCTGTCTCCTATCTGATACTCCACGACAAGCTCCTGAAGGGTATCGGGGCCGGCGTAGAAAATCACTGCTTCCAGGCTGACTGTATTGCCGCAATTGTATTCCGGAGTATTAACCCGGAGTATGCGTGCATTATAGTCAAAGGAGCGTGGGGCCTCCGGGGTGTGCCCTTCATCGATGAGGTATTGATAAGCAGCAGGCAAACTGATAATGCCCATCCCGTAGTCGTTGTCTTCTCCTTCCGGGCCCAGGTCTGTTGCGGAGAAATACAGGGCCAGCATCAGGTCTTCGCCGGTAAGGTAAGGGAAGGCTTCCTTAAGCAGCAGGATGGCCCCGGAAACGTGAGGCGCGGCCATAGAAGTGCCCGATAGGAAAGAGTACCCGCCGCCTACGTAAGCTGACCGGACAGATGAGCCTGGAGCAGATACCTCCGGCTTAATCAGTAATGAACCCGTGCCCCCACATATGGATGGCCCGCGGCTGGAGCCATTGGCAATGGTCAGGCTCGGATTGTTACCATTGAGGTTGCCCACTGAAAACAGGCGCACCAGGTCCCAGTTGTTAAACTTGGGAGGGGTAATGGTTTCCGGGTCAGGGCCATCATTGCCTGCAGAGAAGACGACGGCAATGCCTGCTGCATAGAGGGCATCATAGGTCTCGAATACGCCATCGGCATCACAAAAGGGGGAACCACTGCGCCAGGAATTATTAATCACATCGGGTATGTCATCGGTGGTGGCAGAGTTTCCGTCCGGATTTAGTGCCCACTGGAACATACCAGTAATGCCCGCCACGCTGGTGTTGCCCGTGCAGCTGCCGCTCAGGGCGATCCCGCTCATCCATTTAGCTTCGTAGGCTACCCCAATGGTGTCGTTGGTGAGGCGGTCAAGCCCCAGAATAGTTCCGGCAACATGTGTGCCGTGCCCATCGCAATCAATGAGGTCTTCACCCACAAAACTGGAACTTTGGCTTTGCAGGTTGTAGAGGAACTGATTCACTAATGCAGGGTGGTCGGGCTCTGTACCCGTATCTACAATAAGTGCGCGGGTGCCATAACCGGTATATCCCATCGCCCATAGCGCGGGGGCACCAATAGTCTCCAGCCCGGGTTCTATACCGTTGGGAGAAGGTGGTGCAGGGGCGGGGGCGCTTTCAGTTTCGATCCATTCTACCGGCGCATCATACCCGACTGAAGCCACAGCAGGGAGCTCGCTTACAGCGTAAACTGCCGCTTTGGACCCTTCGAAGAACACCATATTGGTGATCCAGTAGGGTTGTAAACTGCCGGCGGAAATCCCTTTGATGCTGCGCAGTTGTTCCAGAAAACCGGGCTGAGTGGAGGCTGCTTTGTCCATCAGGGTTTGGACTACGATTTGAGCACGCTCGTCAACGGGCAGCTGACGGGCCCGGAAGTCGGCTTCCAGCGCCCGAATGTCTACCCGGTCCTTCAGCAGAGCATAGGCTTTATAGGTCGATTGGTCCTGGTTCAGGAGGACATTCTGAAAGTCGATAGTGATTTTTTCCCATTGCTGTGCCGATAGCAGGGTAGTCAAACATAGCATCAATGCCATGATGCCGGCACGGGTTTTCCATACAAAATCCATTATTTGATAGTTTACTTGTGTACGAAACAAAAAGAAGTTTTGGGAAGATGGTCAAATCTAAGGAATGATGAGAATTAAAAGGTAATGAGATTGTAAGCTAAACTGCAAGCTAATATACATTAAGGAGCACGGCGGTCGTCAATAGCTTCCGTGATCAGGGCCAGACAAACGTTGAATTCCTTTTTCAGGCGCTGCTCCCAGAAGCGAAGCACCAGCCATCCTTTTTCCTGCAGTTTTTGGGTGTTGTCCCGGTCGCGCTCCATATTGCGTTCTATTTTAGGAATCCAATAGGCGCGGTTGCGCTTGATGGCCTGCCTTTTTTCTTCCCAGTTGTAGCCGTGCCAAAACTCTCCGTCAATGAAGACCGCCACTTTGTACTTTTTGATGGCAATATCCGGGCTGCCGGGCAGGCTTTTCACGTTTTTGCGGTACCGGTACCCTTTGGCCCAAAGCGCTTTTCGCAGTTTTACCTCTGTTTTGGTATCCTTTGAGCGTATACGGCTCATCGTCCGGGACCGTTGCTCGGAGATGTAGTGCGTGCGTGCTTCCTCAAATCGGGGTACTTTCCTCTGGCTCAAGGTGTAATAATATTTGGCTTATAAGTCTTTTTGGCACCCTAAGGTTCAAAATCCCCGGCGTCAGGCAGTTTTATGCAAAGGTTTTGACTGTTTTACAGGCCGTCTATCTCGTTTCAACCCACTCAATGCCCAGGCCCTCCACTTTGGTTTCCTCATCCACCTCCTCCAGGTACAGATTGCCGATAGCGGCTTTGAGGCGGAGCAGGGTAGGGGCGACTTCACTGCGGCGGATCGCCAGGTCGACGGTAGCGGAAGTATCGAAGTTTTGGCCGATCATATTGAGCTGAAGGTGTTCGATGCTGCTCATCACGTTGCCCATCAGGCTGTAGTCAAAAGAGATCCGGTAGACTTCTTCAACGGTACGCTCTATGATATCGGCTTCCTGCAGGGCAAGCGCCGTGCTTTCCCGGTAGGCGTTAATCAGGCCCGAGGTGCCCAGGAGCGTGCCCCCAAAGTATCGGATCACAATGACCACCACGTAAGTCAGTCCGAAGCTGTCAATCTGCCCCAGGATGGGCCGGCCGGCAGTGCCGCTGGGTTCTCCGTCATCATTGGCGCGGAAGTTGTTCTGGTCCAGCCCCAGCCGGTAGGCGTAGCAGTGGTGGCGGGCTTTGGG
>CAZNHN010000066.1:14934-19480 GCA_964572415.1 uncultured Phaeodactylibacter sp. | reverse complement strand
TCATTGTAAGCGGGGTAGGCGTAAGCAATAAATTTACTGCCCCGGTCGCGGAATTCGCCCGAAGCCATCCCGCTAATCGTCTGATAGGTATCTTTTAGGTTCGGCATCGGCGTGAAATTAATCTTTTACACACTGTTAACAAACCTTGCGAATCTATTAACAGGGCGTAGCGGTATTATTGCCATCTTTACCGCACGGAATTCCCGATTAGGCACGGGAGTGAGTATATTTGCGCAAAACCATGCACTTTGAAGACCACACTGGAATCCTTCGATGAAATTATGGCGGAATGCCGGGAGCTGTTCCGAAAAAAGACTGCGGACTATGGTACGTCCTGGCGTATCCTGCGGCCGGCATCTATGACTGATCAACTGTACATCAAGGCTAAGCGCATTCGTAGTATCGAAGAGAAACAGCAGCAAAAAGTGGAAGACAGGGTGGAAGACGATTACCTTGGGCTGATCAACTACAGCATTATGGCGCTGATTCAGCTGGAGCTGCCGGAGGATGCCCCCATAGAGCTGCCACCCGAGGAGGCGGTTGCCCATTACGATGCCAAGGTGGCGCTGACGCGGGAACTGCTCGAAGCCAAGAACCACGACTACGGGGAAGCCTGGCGGGACATGCGCATCGCTTCCATGACGGATATGATCTTGCAAAAGCTCCTGCGGGTCCGGCAAATCGAAGATAACGCTGGCAAGACCCTGGTTTCAGAAGGGTTGGATGCCAATTATCTGGACATCATCAATTATGCTATTTTTGCACTCATCAAACTGAACGAACAAAACGCTTCATCATGACTATAGGCACTTTGGTACTTTCCGTTGCAGCCGTGGCGCTGCTGCTGACCCTGATTATTGGGTTGACGACCAAGCGCATTGAAAACTGGATCATCAGCTTCCTGCAAAATTTCTGCGGGGTGTTGTTTATTTTTTCCGGATGGGTGAAGGCGGTAGACCCGCTTGGTACGGCTTACAAAATGGAGCAGTACTTCGCGGAATTCGAGTCTACCTTCTCTGGCACCTGGTTCTCCTTCCTGTCACCGATGTTCCCGCAGCTGGCGGAGTGGGCGATTGGCTTTTCTGTGTTCATGATCGTCTTTGAGATTGTGCTCGGTATCATGCTGCTCATCGGATCCTCCAGGAAGTTGACAGCCTGGGCTTTCTTCCTGCTCGTGGCTTTCTTTACGGTGCTGACGGGCTTTACCTTCCTGACAGGGTATGTGCCTGCGGGCGTCAATTTCTTTCAGTTTGGACATTGGGGCCCCTATGTGGAAACCAATATGAAAGTGACCGATTGTGGCTGCTTTGGAGACTTCATTAAGCTGGCACCGTTCACTTCCTTTATGAAGGATGTATTCCTGCTCGTGCCTTCCATTCTGTTCCTGATTTTCCATGGGAAAATGCATCAGCTCATGGGCGCAGGTGGGCGTACTGCTACGGTTATTTTGGGTACCGCCGCACTGACGCTTTACTGTTTCAGCAACTACATGTGGAATATCCCGCATACTGATTTCCGCCCATTCCACAACGAAGCCAACATTCGCCTGGAGAAGGAACTGGAAGACCTTGCAGAGAATAATGCGGAAGTCATTGCCTACAAGGTAACTAATAAGGAAACGGGAGAAACTGCACAGTTCCCCATCGATGAGTACCTGAAGAAATATAAGGATTACCCGAAAGAAGAGTGGGAACTGGAGCAGATCAAGGCCGAACCGGTAGTTAAAGTGGTGAAAACCGCTGATGGCTTCGGCATCCCAAGCGCAGCGGGCGAACCCTATGAGGCGGAGCTGGCGAGCTACCTGGCACAGCAGTGGGAATTGGAAGGCGATACGACTGCCAGGGTGGTGGAGCGTAGTAAGATCAGTGACTTCGAACTGTCTGGCGGGCCGGAAGGCGGCGATGTGACCTACGAAATCCTTAACAACCCGGACTATAGCTTTATGGTGGTTGCCTATAAGTTGTATACCGAAAAGGAAGAGGTCACCACGCAAATGCTCCGCGATACCGTTTATAAAGTAGATACCGTGGCGGTGGAAGACACCATTAAGCTGGTGCGGAGTATCGACCGTGTGGACAAGCGGCAGGTGGAGCAAACCACTTACCACTTTGGGAAAGACTACCTTGACCCCTGGACGGACATCGTGAATCCGGTACTGGCGGAGGCGCAGCAGGAAGGCTTTAAGGTGTTTGGGGCAACAAGCTTTGCCTCACCGGAAAAGCTGGAGCAGTTTCAGGCGGCTTCCAACAGTAATTACCCCTTCTATACCGGCGACGATATTCTGCTGAAAACTATTGTTCGGTCTAATCCGGGCGTGGTACTGCTGAAGAACGGCAAAGTTATTGGTAAGTGGCACTACAAAAAGCTGCCGCCTTACGAAGAATTGAAAGCCGGATATATGCAATAAGGCTAAAAGCGCTTCAGGTCACAAAAAGCCCGGGTTGATGCCAGGATTTTGCCTGGTCAGCCCGGGCTTTTTTTGTTTAAATGGCAAATTGATACCCTTCAATGTCGCAAACCAGTAATCAGAGTGTATATTTGCGAGGACTTTAACCGGGAATATTGAAATATGCTGAGTAGAAGGAATATCCGCATTAAAGTAATGCAGATGCTTTATTCCATGAGCCAGGATCATTCGCTTGGGCTTGACGACACAGTCAGGAGATATAAGGCGAATGTACAGCGCTCTTTTGATTTGTACCTCTTTACGCTTTGGGCGCTGGTGCGTACGTCAGAGTATGCCATTCAGGATAAAGCCAAGAAATTGGAAAAACTCCTGCCCTCCGATTCGGATAAGCAGTTTACGGCTGTACTGGCTGAAAATGAGCTTCTACAGTCTTTGGTGCGCAATGATGGTTTTCAGGAATTGCTGCGCCGCCGCAAGCTTAAGAACCGTATTGACCTGGACAACATCCGGACTTTCTATCAGGACTTTGCCAAGACGGAAGAGTACCGGGCTTACAGCCGGCAGGCTTCCCATACTAATGAGGAGCATACTGAGATACTGCTGTCCCTCTTCAAGCACCTGGTCAACAACGAACCCTTCAACGATTTTCTGGAAGACCATTTTTCCAACTGGGTGGACGATGAGTCTCTCGTAGTGGGAGCAGTGAAAAAAACCATTAAGGCACTGCCGGTGGAAGGTGATTTCTTTGAAGAGCACCGGCCACAGGGAGAAGCTGTAGAAGACTTCGGCGAACGGTTGCTGCGGCAGGTCATCGAAGAGGGGGATGATTTGCTTGCCGTCATCGAACCCACCCTGCGTAATTGGGATGCTGACCGGGTGGCCGTCATTGATATGATCCTGCTGAAGATGGCCCTGAGCGAGTTGACGTCTTTCCCATCCATACCAACCAAAGTCACGCTGAATGAATTCGTAGAAATCTCTAAGCAGTATAGTACCGACAAAAGCAAAGACTTTATCAATGGTATCCTTGACCGCCTGATGAAGCAACTCAATAAAGAGGGGAAAATCCGCAAACAGGGGCGTGGCTTGCAGGAGTAAGCCTTAATCTTACCAGGCCTGCCCATTCCACTACCTGCAAAGGGCAGTAATGATGGGAGAAAATCCTATCTTCGCGGCATGACAGAAAAAATCCTTATCCTCGACTTCGGCTCGCAGTATACGCAGCTCATTGCGCGGCGTATCCGGGAGCTTAACGTCTACAGCGAGATTGTGCCTTTCAATAAGGTACCGGAGCTGGACGATACCATCAAAGGCATTATTTTATCTGGAAGCCCGTTTTCCGTTGCTGACGAAAATGCACTACATACTGATCTGGATCAACTCATAGGGCAGCGCCCGGTACTGGGTATCTGTTATGGTGCGCAGTACATTGCCAAGCAGTTGGGGGGTAAGGTGGAGCGATCCCTGAAAAGGGAGTATGGCAAAGCCGAACTGAGCCGTATGTATCAGTCGGACCCTTTCCTGGCAGATGTGCCCGAAGGTTCTCAGGTGTGGATGTCTCACGGGGATACGATTATTGAGATTCCTGACCAATTCGAGTTGCTGGCGGGTACAGCACATGTGGATGTAGCAGCTTATAAGTCTAAAGCCGGTGCATTTGCCCAACCGGTTTATTGTATACAATTTCACCCAGAAGTTTCGCATAGCCTCGATGGTATGACTGTACTCAAGAACTTCGTGAAGGACATCGCCGGCTGTCACGCCGAATGGACCCCGGCTGCCTTTGTGGAAGAAACCGTACAGGCTTTACGTGACCAACTTGGGGATGACCACGTCCTAATGGGGCTGTCCGGTGGTGTGGATTCCACGGTAGCGGCTTCCTTGCTGCACGAAGCGATCGGTGACAATCTGGTCTGTATTTTTGTGGATAACGGGTTGCTGCGTAAGGATGAGTTCGAGGAAGTGCTGCACTCTTACAAGGATATGGGGCTGCGTGTTGTTGGCGTAGATGCCAAGGAGGCGTTTTATGAGGAATTGAAAGGGGTCTCTGACCCGGAGCAGAAGCGCAAAGTGATCGGCCGCGTATTTATTGAGGTCTTTGAAAGAGAGGCGCTGAAGCTGGAAGAAGAAGACCGGGCG
>CAZNHN010000066.1:5774-14797 GCA_964572415.1 uncultured Phaeodactylibacter sp. | reverse complement strand
TTGTTTAAGGATGAAGTACGGCTTGTTGGTGCAGAATTAGAGGTCCCTCAGGCGATCGTGAGCCGGCATCCTTTTCCCGGCCCCGGTCTGGGTATCCGCATTTTAGGGGATATTACACCGGAAAAGGTGCGCATGCTACAGGAAGCAGATGCGATTTATATCAACAATCTTCGTAAATTCGGCTTGTACGATGAAGTTTGGCAGGCAGGTACCATTCTACTCCCGGTACAATCGGTGGGTGTGATGGGAGATGAGCGGACTTACGAAAAGACCGTTGCCCTGCGGGCCGTTAATTCCCGGGACGGGATGACCGCAGAATGGAGCCGACTGCCGCACGATTTCCTGGCCACGGTGTCCAGCGAAATTATCAATAATGTAAAAGGAATAAACCGTGTCGTTTATGATATCAGCACTAAGCCGCCTTCCACAATTGAATGGGAATAGACTGTTGATGGCTCTTTTTCTGGGGCTCACTGTCTCTTCCTGTGCCTTATTCCGGAAAGCCGAAACTGAAGAGGAGCCTAAAGAGATTGGTGAAGAGCTTGACCCACTACCGGGTAAAAAAATCTATGATCCTGAAACCGGGCAGCTGGTTATCGTGGATGAGACACCGGTGGAAACTATGGATACCATCAAGTGGACTGCCATTTCAACGGATAGTATTCCGCCGATTCAGTCCGGGGAGGGCATCGCTCAGGAGGAAGTCATGGGCAATCCTTCCAAGCTTATCCGGCGTGGTGATTTTGGCACGGAATTTTACACTTCCTACAACGTAACTGTACTCCTGCCTTTTCTTTCAGACCGCTTCAACCCGGAAAGTGAGGAAATTTTCCGGAGCTCCACCTGGGCACTAAACTATTACGGTGGGATGCAAATGGCGCTGGATGAGCTGGACGAGCAGGGGGTGAAGCTGAACGTTCGCGTTATGGACAGTAAGGCGCAGGAAGCTGCAGTGGGCAAGCTGCTGAACACCCGCTCAGAGCTCTACAATTCGCATCTGATCATGGGGCCTTACCGCAGTGATAATGTAGAGCTGGTCGCTGAATTTGCCCGCCGCAATAACAAGACTTACGTGTCTCCGCATAGTGCTTCGGCAAATGTAGCCAATGCGAATCCCAATTATATACAGGTGAGCCCGACGCTGCAGTCTCATTGTCAGGCGATTACCCAGCATGCTTTTGAAAACTACGGGCGTAAGAAGATTGTGCTGGTATCCAGAGATAAGGAAGTGGAGCGGGCACGTTTTAACTACTTTCAAGAGGAAATTTTCAGGCTCGAAGGGCGTATCGAGGATTCTCTGCGTCTTCGAGAGTATGTGGTTGAAGTGGATAATAACGATGAAGAGCGCTTTGGTAACATTGATTTATCTCCTTTCATGACCCCCGGGGACACCACCGTTTTCATTGTGCCCTCCTGGTCGAATGAAACTTTTATTTATTCCTTCCTTAGCCAGGCCAAGCTCGCCAAGAACCCTATGAACCTAAACCGGGATCCCAGGCAGCCTCAGCCGGCACCCATGCACGTTGTTGTCTATGGTATGCCACAGTGGCAGGAGTATGAGCGCATTGATTTCGATCTTTACGAAAGCCTGAACCTGCATATTAGCAGCGATGCCTATCTGGATAGTTACTCGGATGAAGTCCGGTTTTTTAAGCGTAAGTTTTACAACCGGTTTGGCGTTACGCCGGGCGAAGAGGCCTTCCTGGGGTATGATGTAACCCATTATTTCGGGCGTATGCTCAACGAGTATGGGACCAAGTTCCAGTATCAACTGGAGCAAAAACCGGAACAAATGCTGCATACCCGGTTCGACTTTGAGCGGGTGGTCCGGCCTACCACTACCGGTATGGAAAATCCGCCGATACAGAAGTTCGAGAACAAGCATGTCAACATCCTGAAGTTTCAGGACTACCAGTTTCAGTCAGCGAATTTGAGATAAATTGAGAGCAGCAAGAAAGGAAAGATTAGCTTCGGTTGCCGCCCGCAGGCAGCCTAACCTTACTGTGGTATTAGAGAACGTGCACGATCCGCACAACATTGGTGCCGTCCTGCGCTCCTGTGACTCCGTCGGTATTCGGGAAATCTTCGTGCTGTACACCGAGCCCAGCCTCGATCAGGAACGCATTGAAATTGGGAAAAACGCCAGTTCCGGTGCGCGAAAATGGATTGATATTCACCTTTACCACGATGTAGCTGCCTGTTTTGCCCATGTGCAGCAACGGTATGACCACATCTGGGCGACACACCTGGGAGAACAGGCTGTGGACTTGTACGAGATTGACTTCACCCAATCCGTCGCCCTGTTGTTTGGGAATGAGCACGATGGGGTTTCTGAGGCTTCCCTGCAATTCGCTACCGGCAATTTCCTGATCCCGCAAATGGGTATGGTGCAAAGCCTAAACATCTCCGTGGCCTGCGCGGTCACACTTTACGAAGCGCTCCGCCAACGCCGGGCAGCCGATATGTATGAAACCAATAACCCAATGCCACCCGCTGAACGGGAAGCCCTCATTGAAACCTATCTTGACCGGCACGACCGGAAAAACTACAATAAGTTCGTCCACAAAAAGGGGTAGTTGCAGCCGCTTTCAGGGGTTATAAATCCCTGGCCTCCTGTACGATCAGGCTCAGTTGCTGTGCTTCTGCCTGCTCTGCCCAGTCCTCTTCCCCAAGCTGCTCCACCTGCTTGATCAGGCTCCGGAGGTACTCCAGCCGTTCCCACCCTTTAGCCCAGTTGGGCTCACCCTCAATCGCCTGCAGCTGCCGGAACCAGCGGCGCCGGAGCTGTTCTGCCTCCTGTAGTAGCGTCTTTCGGTCCATTTTCATTAGCCGATGATTTGCAGCTTGGCAAACTTCAGCATGATCTTGCGTTGCTGAGGGTCGCTGGCGTTTTTGAAGAATATAGTGGCGATGCGGTTGGCACTGCCGCCATCGATACTCAGGACTTTGCCTTCGCCAAACTTCAGGTGGAGCACTTTCATACCGGTCTGTATTTCGGTGGGGGCATTGGGTTTGAAGTCTTTGGGGTCAATACCAAGGCTAACCGACCGGGCAGGCTTTTTGAAATTACCGGATACTTTGGCGCCGCTACTGCTGCCATTGCCGGAAGCCGTACTACGGTCCATAAAGCCGGGACGGTTGCTTCCAAAGTTGGAACGGGCACCACTGATTTCCTCGATGCGCTCCAAAGGTACTTCCTGCAGGAAGCGGCTGGGCTCGTTGTACCGCATCTGTCCATACCGGTAACGGCTGTTGGCGTAGGAAAGCGTAAGGAACTGCTCCGCCCGGGTGATGGCCACGTAAAACAGGCGGCGCTCCTCGTCAATGCCATCCTGGGACTCCAAAGACATGAAGGAGGGGAACAGCTTCTCTTCCATGCCCACTACAAAGACAGATTTAAACTCAAGGCCCTTCGCGGCGTGAACCGACATCAGGGTGACGTACTCGCTGTTCTCGTCTTCCTTGGTATCCAGGTCGGTGAGCAAGGCGATATTTTGCAGGTAGCTGGCCAGCGATTTATCGGCAATGGTTTCCGTATCAATAACTGTATCGTCCTCCACAAAGGCTTTGACGCCGTCCAGGAGTGCGTTTACGTTTTCCATACGGTTGATGCCCTCCACGGAGTTATCCTTCTTGAGTTCGTCCAGCACACCAGAACGCTTGGCGATGTAGCTGGCGGTTTCGTAGGCATTTTCTCCCTCTGCCTTCTTTTGAAAGGACTTGATCATGGCTACAAAGTCGGCAATGGCACCCGATGCGCGCTTGCTCAGTTGTACCCGGCCCAGGCATTCCCAGAGTGGTTTGTCCAGTTGGCTGGCCACTGTGCTGATCTTATCCAGGGTCGTTTTGCCAATGCCGCGTTTGGGGTAATTGATCACCCGGCGCAGGGCTTCTTCGTCCATGGTATTGACAGCCAGGCGGAGGTAGGCGACCATATCCTTCACTTCCTTACGCTGGTAGAATGACAGCCCGCCGAAGATTTTGTAAGCGATATTGTACCGGCGCAGGTATTCCTCAAAGACGCGGGATTGGGCATTGGTCCGGTATAAAATGGCAATTTCGCTGTTGCGTAAGTGGTAGCGGTTCTTCTGCTCCAGGATGGTATCCGCGATGCGCTGCCCTTCCTCTCCATCCGTCATGGCTTTGATGAGCTTGATCTTTTGCCCATCTCCTTTATCGGACCAGATCGTCTTTTTGATCTGCCGGCGGTTGTAGCCAATGACTTCATTGGCGGTTTGTACAATGTGCTCGGTAGACCGGTAGTTTTGCTCCAGCTTGAAAACTTTGATGCCGTGCTTTTCGAAGTCTTTCTCAAAGTCCAGGATATTTTGAATGGTAGCTCCCCGGAAGGCGTAGATACTTTGGGCATCGTCGCCCACTACGCAGATGTTGCGGTTGCTTTTATCGTACTGTATAAACTTCCGGATAATGGAGTACTGCAAGTGGTTGGTATCCTGAAACTCATCCACGAGCACGTATTTGAATTTCTCCCGGTACTTGTCGAGCACATTGTCCGGGTTTTTCTGGAACAGCTCATACAGGCGGTACAGCAGGTCGTCAAAGTCCATCGCTCCGGAGCGCTTGCAGCGGGCAGTATACTTTTTGTAAATGGCATGCAGGTGTGGGCGTTTGGCCATGCGGTCCTGTTCCCGGAGCTCCTCATCCTTTTCGTAGAGTTTTGGGGTAATGAGGCTGCTCTTGGCAGAGGAAATGCGCGAGAGGATGGCGTTGGGGTTGTAATGGTCCTTATTCAGGTTCATTTCCTGAATGATCGACCGGATCACGCTCTTGGAGTCGTCCGAATCATAAATGGTAAAATTGGACGGATAGCCAATTTTTTCGGCTTCCACCCGGAGGATACGCGCAAAGATAGAGTGGAAAGTGCCTGCCCAAACGCGGTTGGCTCTCGGGCCCACCACTTTTCCGATCCGCTCTTTCATTTCGCGGGCTGCTTTGTTGGTAAAGGTCAGGGCGAGAATTTCCCAGGGCGCCGTCCCTTTCTCAATCAGGTGGGCGATGCGGTAGGTCAGTACCCGGGTTTTACCGGAGCCCGGCCCGGCAACTACGAGTACAGGGCCATCTGTATTGGTTACCGCCTGCCGCTGTACGTCGTTCAGTTCGTCTAAATAGCTCATGTTTGTCTTCCGTTTCTTGAGACCGTGTTCTACAAATCACTATGCTTCCTCCAAAGCTTCCCAGTACTCCACTGCCCGGCGCGTATGCGGGATGCAGATAGAGCCTCCAACGAGATTGGCGATGGCGAAGACCTCAAAGACCTCCGCTTTGGTCACGCCCTGCTCGTGGCATTTGCCCAGGTGATAGCGGATACAGTCATCGCAGCGCAGCACCATAGAGGCCACCAGGCCCAGTAATTCTTTGGTTTTGGAAGAAAGTGCACCCTCTTGATACGCATTTGTATCGAGATTGAAAAAGCGCTTCAAAACTTTATTATCCTCCGCCAAAATTTTCTCATTCATCTTGGCCCGGTAGTCGTTGAATTCTTGTACTTGTGACATATTGGATGGTATTTTGCCGAAAGGCAAAAGTAGGGATTCTGCCCCGGCGAGCGAATTGGAGGCGCAACTAAAATTTCTTATCTTTCGTTAAGCAGAAAAATGATGATATATCTAGACAACAACGCCACCACCCCCTGCGACCCCAAGGTCGTGGAAGCTATGCTGCCCTACTTTTACGAACAACCGGGCAATGCAGCCAGCCGGAATCATGCTCTGGGCTGGCTGGCGGAAGATGCCGTTAAGTCGGCACGCAAGCAGGTCGCCAACCTGATCGGCGCGGAAGCAAAAGAGGTCATCTTTACTTCCGGCGCTACCGAGTCTGACAATCTGGCTATCCTGGGCACACTGGAGCAATACCGCCGTAAAGGCAACCATATCATTACCCTGAAAACAGAGCACAAAGCCGTGCTTGATGCCTGCGCCCGGGCGGAGCAGTTGGGGGCTGAGGTCACTTACCTGAATGTGCAACCTGATGGGCTCGTTGATTTATCTGAGCTGGAAGCTGCCATTCGCCCGGGTACCGTGCTGGTGTCTGTTATGTGGGGCAATAACGAGACCGGCGTGCTGCAGCCCATGCAGGAGATTGGAGCTCTTTGTGACAAGCATGGCACCTTGCTAATGAGCGATGCCACTCAGGTGGTGGGCAAACTGCCCTGCCATCCGAGGGAAGCCGGGGTGCACCTGATGGCTTTTTCTGCCCACAAGATGTACGGGCCGAAGGGGGTGGGAGGGCTCTATGTGAGCCGCCGGCAGCCAAAGGTGAGCGTGGCTGCTCAGGTGCACGGTGGCGGTCACGAGCAAGGCCTTCGGTCGGGGACGCTGAATGTGCCGGGCATTGTAGGGTTTGGAAAGGCCGCTGCTCTGGCCAAGGCGCAAATGGAAGCAGAGGCTCAGCGCCTGCGACCTCTGCGCGATCAACTGGAACAACAACTGCTCAGGGAAGTGCCCCGGGCCTTTCTCAATGGGCATCCGGAGCATCGTTTGCCGCATGTCTCGAATATCGCTTTCCCCTTCACCGAATCAGATACCGTTATGATGCGCTTTGCTCAGGAACTGGCGCTGTCTTCCGGCTCTGCCTGCACCTCGGCATCAGTAGAACCTTCCCATGTGTTACGGGCGATGGGACTCACGGCAGAAGAAGCACACAGCTCCCTGCGGTTTAGTCTGGGGCGGTTTACCCGGGCGGAAGATATTGAGCGGGCCGTGGATTTGGTTAGGAATGCCGTTGCGGCAGTACGGGCAGGCAGCCCGGTTTGGGAAGCGCAGCAGGAGTAGCGGTTAGGATAAAAAATGCCCTGATGAAAATTGGTTTTCATCAGGGCATTTTTTCTAGTAATGGTCTGGACAAAGTAACCTACCAGCTTTAAATTAAGCGCTATAGATGCGATGCCAGGCCCATTACCATTTACTCAACTGTGAAACGTTCTGTCTTCAGCCCCTGATCCGTTACGATTTGCAGGAAGTAAGTTCCGGCAGGATATTTTCTCGTATCAAAGGTCATATTTTCCTTAGTTGAATGCTCAAAAGTACGAGATTCCATTACTTGTCCGTAGGTGTTCAGGATGTTGATATCCAGGTTGTTAGTAGGTTCTTCCAACTGAATATTTGCATTTAGAACATCCGTTGTCGGATTAGGGAAAAGCTTGACTTGGGCATTTGCCATCTCAGGCGTATTAGCATTGGTCAGCATTTGAATACGCATACGGGCCCAAACGACTCCATCGCCTGTAAATCCGCCAAGGAACCAACCTCCATCATTAATCACCGTAGCAACATCATAATTTGTAGGGAAATCGCTAAACACCCCGCGCATATCTGCAGCGTACTCAATCATGAGAAGGTATTCACTGTTTTCATTCAGCTCTACACCAACCTCAGTGTCCTCAAAGTCAACAATGTCGACTACGACAAGATCTCCATTTTCCTCGTCTGTGAAGGTATGAGAACCGAAACCTACAACGGATACATCATCAGAGGTGAAGTTGTCGGGGTCATCATCTTCTGTGATTTCGTAGAGTAGAATACTAACAGCCTGCCCTTGGTGTGCTGCACCATCACTGGCTACAGAAAACTCAGCCTGATAAGCCTCAAACCCTGAAGTAGGCACAAAGTAGTAATTTCCAATTTCCCAGGTGTCTCCATCAACCGTTGCGGGTGCAGTGGAGTAGTTGAAAGTACCATTATCCTTTTGGAAGAGATCTTCTCCAACATTGAAGGCAGTGACGATCTCATTGTTGCCTGGCAATGCATCCGTAGAATCAGCAGTTACGCTGTAAGTAAGGGTGTAGGCTTCAACTTCATTTTCGGGAACGAAAAACTCACCGGCAAAAACTATTTGCTCAGAGGAGTCTGGCTCAAGCGTGAAGGGGTCACTGTTGACCTCAAAAGTCTGACCACCTCCGCCTTCAATCCGTGCAGTAGCTACCACGTTGGTTTGCTCGTCGCGACCAAAGTTAGAAACATTGATACCAAAGCGTACGGTATCAACCATTGCTGAAGGAACGATAAAGTTGGGAGCGTGGCGTGGGTTTGAAACCACCAGGTCGTGGCGGGGCACAGGGTTGAAGTCGACCAATGCGACATCGTCTATTTGCCAGGCGTAGCCACAACCTGTGAGATTGCCGCCATTGGCAGTAGAGCCGTCAGAGAGGAACTGAAATGCGATGTAGAACGCAGGTTCTCCAGTAGCAAATTCCGAAATGTCGAGGTTGATGGTCTGAGAGTTCAGCCCCTCATCACCTGAAATAATGCCACCGAAATCGTTGGCGCTGATCCCGGGAAATACCTCAATGGTTGCCCAGCTTTCCAGGTCATTCAAGTCAGTACCCACTCTTAATTGCGGGCGGTCACTAAAAGAGCGGTAGAAGGTTTCGAAAGTAACCCAAATTTCTTCCAGCCCCGTACCGTCAATGGCTGAAGAAATCAGCCAGGCATCTTGACCCGCAGGATGATTACAGTTCAGATCCGAGTCAAAAAGTACCCAGCCGTTATCAGCTGTTGTGGACTCAATTGGGGCAGTCGCGAAAGACCCCTGTGGGCCCTCTGTAGAGTAAACCCATACCGAGCTGGGCTGACCATTTCCAAGAACTTCCACATTTGACCAATCGTCAGGAATGCCATTAGCAAAGTCTTCTGAAAAAATGGTGTTTTGACCTGTCAGCACAACAGCACCAAGTAGGGTGAACACTAAAAGTAAAGTAGATAACTTCATAAATTATGTATTTGATTTTTAATTGCCATGATGTCGTTGAACTGGAGAAGTTTCTAATGCTGTACAACAAGGGGCTTAGTGAGGACGCCTTCAATTGTTTCTAACCGGACTGTATACCAGCCCGCTGGTAAATTTTGAATCGCAAATGTAAAGCTTTTATTCATAGAATCTTTAATTTCCGCGTCAAGAACTGTCTTCCCGCTACCATCTAAGACTAAAACAGGACTGTCTTTCGCAATAAAGTCCCCCTTAAGCTCTATCCGGAAGAAATCATTCGCCGGGTTTGGGCTGATTTC
>CAZNHN010000066.1:5147-5764 GCA_964572415.1 uncultured Phaeodactylibacter sp. | reverse complement strand
ATCCTGGTGTTGTCTCCGCCAGTTCCATCCCTGAGGTAAGGATTGGCGATTCCCCAATATGGAGCCGCACCACGGGCACGATATCATACCCGAAACCCAGAAGATCGAAGGCTCCATCATTGCCAACATCCAGTGCACTGGCATACTGTGGAACAAGCCCGGAAGAGGATTTGTGCGCAGCGATCGTCGCGGTGTAGTCAATAGTATCGCTGGCCAGCATGAAAAGGAGCGGTGGCGTGGGATCATTGTACCGTACACTCATAATATAATAGGTGCTGTCTTTTAACGGAACGCCCAAACCTTCAAATGAAACAGGTAGGGTAATCATATTCAGTCCTTCCGTACCTTCAAAGGGATAGAAATTAACGGCGATTTCCTCCAGTTCTTCGGGGTCTGCAGTATTATTTTCATTCAGATCTCCGGCCCACTCATGCAGCACGACATTAACCGAACGGCTAAAATTGGCCAAGGGTACCGGGTTACTGACGGCAAAGGAAACGTAACGGGCATACAGTCCTTCGCCTCCAGGCACAAAGAAACAGTTGCCATAAGTATATTCCACATCTTCTACCGGTGCAATATCCCGGGTGAAACCAGCTTCTTTGGCATAAGTAGAG
>CAZNHN010000066.1:0-5072 GCA_964572415.1 uncultured Phaeodactylibacter sp. | reverse complement strand
CTGGTCAGGCTCCCCGTGGCCGACACCATAGGTGCCTGTATATACGCCCGCTCCGGGGATAGCAGTAAAGGGAAGCACTTCTTCAAAGGGCTGGTTTTCAAAAAGCTCATTCACCGCTAAAAAGTCAGCAACGGACTCTTCGGCAGAAAAAAGCGGAGTGTCATCGTTTGCAGTGGTCACCTGAAAACTGCGCGTCACAACCGATGCGCTCTGGCTGCCAATATTCTGAAGATCACATTGCAACGGAATATTAGAGAGTTGGCTTGCGGGCGTTTGCATATTAGGAAAACGGGCAAAATAGTTCGAATTGATCCGCAGGTCACTGTCCGGGCGTTCTTCCAGGGCAATATCGTCAATGGCCCAGAAATAAAAGTCGCCGGCCCAGGTGAATTTAACCCGGAACTCAGTTATCCCTTCCAAATCAGGTAGCGGGAAATATTCCCGGTGGTCATAAGGCGGGAGTTGATTGCCGTTGGCGCTTGTCACGGGCGTGAGGTAGGGATTGATGCCCTGAGGGGCACTCCAGGTAGCCCCACCGTTAGTGCTGTAGGAGAAAGAGGTGATGAATCGGGTGCCATCAGCAGTTGATGGGGCATTAAACGCCGTATTGCCCAGCCAGGCCAACTGATGAAAGGACAAGGCCAGCGGTTTATCGGCGCTGCTGATGTCGATAACAGGGGAAATGAGCTCACAAAGATGGAAAAGCTGGGCCGGCTCCTCGCCCAGGGTCGTGTAGTAGTCGCCATCAAAGAGCATAGCGCCATCCACGGCGGTCTTGGAGTGAATAAAAAAGTCGGGGCCAAGAGCACTCTGATTAGCCCCCAGCCCGCGGCTGGCATCCCCGCCGTACCGCCATTGCCAGGTGGAGTCGCTTTCGCTGAAAAAGAGGACGTTGGAGGTCCAGCCATGGTCTCCAAGCTCAAAGGGTTCGAAGAAAATGGCGTTTTCAGGTGCGGCAGGATGTTCCTCTGTAAGCGTCACATCATCGATCATCCAGACAAATTCATAGTTGGCAGCCCACTCCCATTCCAGTTCTACGGAGTTTTGCCCGGCAGCGAGGTTGGTTATATCAAAGGTGACTATGTAGGGGCGTTCCGGTGCAATGCCTGGGTTTGGAGCGCGTTGCTGGGCGTTCCGGCGCAGCGTGGGAAAGGGGTGAAAAGTGGATGCCCCCGAGGGCGTAATGACCCTAAACAGGGCTTTTTGAAAGGCGGCTTCATTGTCAGTGGCAATGCTGGTCTGAAACTGCACAAACACCCGTTCATGACCGGAACAGTCAATACTGCTGCTCCGCAAACGGCTTACATGCCCCGCACCGGGCAGGGGGCCGGCCGCACCGGAATTGAGTACCATAAAGCCATTAGCTGCAGTTTCAGAATAAAAGCCTTCGACCGGGCTTTGCCCGCCAACGCACACTGCAAAGTCCGTACAGTAATTCCAAAGTACATCTTGTCCGGAAGCATCTGTTGCCGACCAGCCATCCGGCAGCCCGGTTTCGAAATGAACCTCCCAGAAGGGGATTGCTCCTGAAAGCGGGGAAAAGGCAGTAGCGGCAAATAATAACAGGGTAAATATTTTCTTCATAGCTTATATCCAGGGAACTTTAGTCCGGAAATTAAAGGAAAGTGATGCTGAGCGTTACTTTATCCAGATCAATGTAATAAATAATGGCCACCGGTTCCAGTGCCGTTTTTACCTTTCGTAATCCAGCTTACGAAATCTTTCCTTTTTGCAGAAGCTGCTCGTACTCCTGCTCCAGCTGAGCCCGGTCAACAGGCACTACGCCAACGTACTCGCAAACCTGGCCACCTGCGAGGTTGGAAAGCCGGGCGATTTCCTCCAGCGGCATCCCAAGGGAAAGCCCAAGGCCGGCAACCGCGAAAACCGTATCACCCGCGCCACATACGTCAGTAATGGACCTGGGGTAGGTGGGAATGGTTTGGCCTTCCCCACGATTGTTGAGGTAGATTCCCCGTTCAGACAAGGTAACCAGGCTGTAGGGATTGCCGAGTTTGCTGCGCAGGTGATTGGCTGCTTTGTTCAGATCCTCAAGGGTGGGCTGTACCTCAAAGGGCATCTGTGCCCTGATTTCTTTGAGGTTGGGCTTGAAAAGCGTGACGTGCTTGTAAGACCAAAAATTATCAAACTTAGGGTCAACGGCGGTAGGAATATCCCGTTTGATGGCTTCCAGAATAATTGCCCGGATGACGGGGTAGGAGAGCACACCTTTATTATAATCCTGGAAAAGGATAGCGTGAATTTCCTTTTGTTCCAGGAGGTCGACCACCAAGTGCAGGAGATTTTCCTGCTCGGTGGCGGAAAGAGCGTGGGTGTCCTCTGCGTCTACCCTCAGCAGGTGTTGATTCCCTGCAATAACCCTGGACTTTACGGTAGTACGGCGCTCATGAGATTGAAAAAGCCCCCGGTCGGATAGTTGAATATCGGGCAAAAGGCTACGTAGCTGGTTGCCGTTATCGTCCGCACCAATGACGGAGCAGAGGTAAGGTGTGGCACCAAGGGCTTTAAGGTTGAGCGCAACATTAGCTGCACCACCCAGCCGGTCTTCCTGACCCGTGAGCCGAACCACAGGTACCGGCGCTTCAGGCGAAATCCGATCTACACTGCCATTGAGGTAGCGGTCGATCATTACATCACCGACAATCAGGATGTTTTGCTGTTCAAATGCAGGGAAAGCCTTCAGGTTAGAAGTCATAATTTATAGTAGGTCAATGGAGTTTTGAGTCGCCAAAAAAGCCGTTCAACCGAATAGCAAATATAGGAATATGCCGGAATTATGCTAAAACCAAAAAGACTTACAAGCCCGCGCTTTCTATCCAGCGTAGTACTTTTTGAGTAGCCCCCTGATTCTGTTTGATGTAGCTTAAGGCTTTAGCGGCTGCATCTGCGTAGGCTTCCGGTTGCTGTAGTTGCTGAAAAGCCCGGGAAAGATCGTCTTTTTGGGTTATGGCAAACCCTCCGCCTTCCCTGACCAGGTAGCAGGCCTCCTCAAATTTATGGTACTTCGGGCCAAAAAGTACCGGCAGGCCAAAGGCGATAGGCTCAAGGGTGTTGTGCAGGCCGGTCTTAAATCCGCCACCGATATAGGCAATTCGCCCGTACTGATAAAGTGCAGATAGCATACCGATATTGTCAATGAGCAAAACCCGTGCGGCTGTAAGCTGCCCCGGGCTGTTTTCGGCTTTGCTGAAACGAATAGAAGGCAGGGAAAGCTGCTGCTCAATGTTTTTCAGATGGCCTTCCGTGATCTCGTGGGGTGCAATAATGACTTTCCAGTCAGGGGGCAGCTCTGTATTAAGGAAAGGGAGCAGGCAGGCTTCGTCTTCCGGCCAGGAGCTGCCCGCCACCAATATCGGTGCAGACTGGCAAAACCCGGCAGCTACAGGAATCTCCGGTGCCTGTTGGGCGATAGACTGTACCCGGTCAATACGGGTGTCTCCGGCTACGGTGTACTGATGAATCCCCGCACCCGACAGCACCTGTCCGGAGGCTTCATTCTGAATAAAGAGATGGCTAAATCCCTTTAAAGTTCGGCGGAATGTTCTTCCGTAAGGCTTAAAAAAAAGCTGGTCCGGACGGAACAGCCCGGAAATCAAAAGGGTCGGAATATTTTGGTTTTGCAGTTCCTGCAAGATGTTGAACCAGAATTCATACTTGACGAAAACGGCAAGTTTTGGCTTCCAGAGCGCCACAAAAGCTTTGGCCTGTGCAGGGGTGTCCAGGGGGAGGTAGGCTACTGCATCAGCTTGTGGGTAATTTTGGCGTATTTCATAGCCCGAGGGAGAGTAGAAAGTAAGTAGAATAACGGGTGGTTGGGGACGCTGCTTAAGCCTTTCAATGAGCGGGCGGCCTTGTTCAAATTCGCCAAGTGAGGCACAATGAAACCAGAATAAGGGGCGGTCTTTTGGCAGTGCCGCGCTCAGTTTCCGATGCTGCTCCACCCAGTTTTGACGTCCCTTTACCCATTTTCCGGCTTTGGGGTGGAACCAGGCGGCGAAGCGTAACGCCAGGCCGTAAAGATAAATGCCCAGGGTGTAAAAAGCCATCAGTAATAAATTTCCTCAGAGGCCCGCTGCCCAACGTAGAAAGGGAGGATCCAACCCACCCGGAAGCCGACATTCAGGTCGAGCCTCTCAGTAGTATCCTGCTGCCGGGTGGCAAAGTCGAAGCTCCTGCGGCTCATAGTAAAGCCCTGAGTGAACTCTAAGCCGGCAAAAAAGTTGATCAGCTTATTGGTACTGAGCACCTGATAGCCAATGAATTCGGTGAAGGCTAAGCCATTGCTGAGACGGTCGTACCCTTTTTTGTATTCGTCGTCGAGCTGGGGCACAAAATTCAGGGGGTCTTCCTGAATGCGGATCTTATGCTGTAGTACACCGGCACTAACCGTGACACGCAGCCCCGAGCGCGGATTGGAGAAGCCTAGTGGTATAAGTTTGCCAACATGTCCGCCGGCGTAGAAGCCCCGCATCCTGAGCTGTATATCTGCATAGCTCCGGTTGTTGCCAATAATACTGGCCTGATCGTTGAGCAGCCCCAATATTGGATTTTCTGCGACCTGATTGCCAAAGTAGTAATTCATGCCCAGCCCGAACAGCCAGTTGCCTTTGTCTGTAATAAACTCTGCTCCTGAGCCCACACTAAAGTGATTGCCAAAGCGCCTGGCAAGGTCACCACTCGGGCTGTGGTAGGCGTAAGTGAAGTTGATCAGGATGCCATTGCCCCGGTTGAGGTCAAACTCCCCGTACTCCTGAGCGGAAGACAATACGGGCAGCAACAAAAAGAGCCAAAAGTACGTACGCATAGGTAGAGTGATACTGGTTTCCTGCAAAGGTAGGAAAATCACTCGCATCAGGACTGGCAACAGCCACCGGAATTCGTTAGCTTTGTCGTCCAACGTCCACAAACACACCGAACCACTGTACCGCAAATCAAAACCAAAAGAACATGTCTAAGCCAACCACAATCCTTATTACCGGTGGTGCCGGGTTTATTGGGTCGCATCTTGTCCGACTGATGGTCAATAAATACCCGGATTATCATATCGTAAACCT
>CAZNHN010000065.1:4476-23619 GCA_964572415.1 uncultured Phaeodactylibacter sp. | reverse complement strand
CCAGGTGCTTGTAAGCGTGTGCAGGATCTGTTTTGATAATCGATTGTTGGTATGGCAGCTTTTTTTTAGCAGGCAGAGATATTGATGTGGCTGACCAATATCTTAATGGGAAGATCGCATGACCAAATGCAAAAATGTCCCCTTTTTCAGCAGTAAGCTGTAGCCCCGGAGGACTACTTTGTGCCTTTAGACTGGGGTTTTGAGCAGTAGCCGAATAAGTACTCATAGCTACTGATAGAATAAATATAAAACAAAATCTCCATACAAATCCTACCCGGCTGCTTTTATTTTCGTGTCCCGGCATACAATTCATATTTTACAAACCGGCACTCGAGGGCTCCGTTAAACAAAGGTATCTTCTGTGAAGACTTCAGGCCCAACTGCTTAAATCCATCTATACTGGAAGAAATGATCCAGGCATCAAAGCCCGTAAAGCGCTGTTTGAGCTGGTCGCCGATCATCTCGTAAAAGGCACCAATATCAGCTTCTGACAAGCGCTCATCGTAGGGTGGGTTCATGATAATCATGCCTTCTTCAAGCTCCGGTTCCAGTTTCTCAAACTTCTTGCGCTGCACGGTGATGACCTCTTCTAACCCGGCAGCCATTGCATTTTGCTCCGTCAACCGCATTGCTTTAAAGTCTTTATCAGAACCAAGGATAGGCACCGGCGATTCTCGGACACGCTGTTTCGCCTCTTCCAGGATTTGCGCCCATAGCGCTTCATCAAAGTCGGGCCAGCGTTTAAACCCAAAGTGTTCCCGGTTGAGCTGCGGAGCCCGCTGCGTGGCAATCAGCCCGGCTTCAATGACCAATGTACCAGAACCGCACATAGGGTCCAGCAAAGGACGGTCAGCCTTCCAGCCCGAAAGCAGCACCATGCCTGCTGCCAGCACCTCGTTAATGGGCGCTTCTACTGAGGACAGGCGATAACCGCGCTTGTGCAGGGAGTCATCCGAACTGTCCAGCGCCAGGGTGCATTCATCATTGAATATATGCACATTGACCCTCAGCCGGGGTGCAAAGACGTTGACATTGGGCCGCCGGCCGGTAGCATCACGAAACTGATCGACAATGGCGTCCTTGGTCTTTAAGGCGACATATTTTGAATGGGTGAAAAACTTCGAGTTGGTGACACCGTCCACGGCCAGGGTGTCATTCACCTTCATATATTGGCTCCAGTCTACCGTACGAACCAGGCGGTACAGTTCATCCTCCGTTCTGACTTTGCCTTGGTGTACGGGCAGTAAAATACGCAGGGCGGTACGCAGCTCCAGATTAGCCCGGTACATGAGTGCTTTATCGCCTTCGAAGGCGACAGCACGATTGAGGGGCTCTATTGCCTGTGCACCCAGTTGTTCCAATTCCTGAGCAAGGACCGGCTCCAAACCGGCAAGTGTTTTTGCAATCAATCGCATATTGGCTGTTCGTTCTGTTTTTTTCAATGGCTAACGCAAATGCAATTGGCGCCAGCCTGCGTCTGAAAGGTAGGAACTTTTAGGCAATCTTACCTTGACAAACGCTCCAGCCGGATCATCAGGTGCCCAATCCCCCGCTGGTAAAGCCAGGTTGTATGGTAATCACTAATGGGGGCATACATTTCGATATCTACCCGGGAATTTACTAACGGGTAGGCTTCCAGGTCCTCCAGCAGGCGATGCACCAGGGCGTATCTTACGCTTAGGGCACTGTGGTCAACTGCCAGGATCAGCCGCATGTCCTGCTCCGTTTCCAGGAGACTTAACAAATGGTCCAGCAGGTTAGCGTCAATGGTAAGCCGGGGCGTGATGAGGTCTGGCCCCAGTTTGCGCACTACATCTTCCAGTTTGTTACTAGCTGATGCTTCTAAATCACCTGCCGATGCTCTGCTAAACGAGCCTGATAATGTGCTTACAGGTTCCAACTCAGATGCCCCGGAGGACGGACTGTAGCGATGATTTGGCGCTGTGTCCCCCTGACGTTGGGAAGACAGACCGCTTGCACCATTGGTTTGGGCATTAAGCCATAAAGGCAAACAAAAGAAAAGCAAGTAGAGGTATCTCATAGGCAGCAGTGGTCAAAGTGTGATTTGGGTACACACTCAAAATACAATTTTTTATAATACCACGCACTACTTTTTGTACTGGTATAAGTCATCACCCGGCTCTGCAATATCACAAGGCACGATTGGTGAGCAGTGGTCGACCATTAAGTTGCCGTTGTAAGGGGATACCTCATCACCTCCGTAGTAATAATACGCCTCCAGATAAATGTAATCATAGGTGTCGGAGGGTTCCAGCAGCAATTGGTACTCCTCCCATGCTTCGTGTTCTACAGGTTCGGTTTCATTGAGCAGCTCCATCCCTTTGCCTTTGGTTTTACCACCCCAAACCCGGAGTACACAGGGTTTGTTAAAATTCGCTTTTAGTTTGGTGATCCGGCTAATACTGATGTATTCCGGCGACCGCATGAGCGCAACGGACCATAGGTAACAAGTGTATGCACGCAGCGGATGTTCCAATCGCTGCCCCACGCACTCCCAGGTTTCATTATCGCGTACGACCATGCCTACATAGGTTCTACCATCCAAAGCGGGGGAGCTAACTCCAAAGTTACCAGCGGGATGAATATCTGATGGAGATTCACCCTGAAATCCCTCATCGCTCCAACCTACCGGCGGTCGGCTATGGCGGGGCGCATCCTCAAAAGACGGATTTTCCAAATAGATAATTTCCTGGGCAGAAAGGAAAGCGCAATGGCTAAGAAAAACAAATAACAAGAGCGTGAAACGTTGCATCATCTATTGGTTTAGAGCAAAGAACAGATGCACGAAGATAAGGGCTTGTCGAAAAATAAGTTTTGCCCCACTACTGAGCATTTTGCTACATGGCACACTTGCCCAGCCCCACGAAAATAGCAATCCAAACCAGCCCTTTGATCAGGAAGAATAAAAAGCCGGCTACACCTAATCTTTTCAGCCACAGTTTTAACCGATTCTCGCGCTCCATTTTGTGCTTTGTTCGTTTTAGGCTAAGAACATTCAAAGCAGGTTTTGGTTTGGCGGAGCAGCTGATCGGCCACCTTAGGTTTGCAGCACACCGGGGTTGAAGCGCTCCACTTCCGCATTACTCGCTGCCTCAATGCCCATGGAAATCACCTTGCGGGTTTCCAGCGGGTCAATAATGGCATCCACCCACAACCGGGCAGCCGCGTAGTAGGGCGTAGTCTGTTCGTCGTAGCTGGCCTGTATGCGGTTGAGCAATTCTTCCTGCTCCTGCGTGCTTGGCGCTTCGCCCTTTGCCTTCATGGAGGCCACTTGTATTTGCATGAGCACCTTGGCCGCCTGAGAGCCCCCCATCACGGCAATCTTGGCACTGGGCCAGGCTACGATGAGGCGCGGATCATAGGCTTTACCACACATCGCATAATTGCCGGCACCATAGGAATTGCCCATCACGATACTAAACTTTGGTACGGTAGAGTTGGAAACGGCATTGACCATCTTGGCGCCATCCTTGATGATGCCGCCGTGCTCCGACCGTGTGCCTACCATAAAGCCAGTCACATCGTGCAGGAAGACAAGCGGTATCTTTTTCTGATTGCAGTTCATGATGAAACGGGCGGCCTTATCGGCGGAGTCGGAATAGATGACCCCTCCAAATTGCATCTCCCCTTTCTTGTTCTTCACCACTTCCCGGTTGTTCGCCACAATACCGACTGACCAGCCGTCAATGCGGGCGTAGGCGCAGATGATGGTCTTCCCGTAGCCATTTTTATAGTATGTCAGCTTGGAATCGTCGACCAGGCGCTTGAGGATTTCTGTGGTTTTGTAGGGCTTGGCATTGCCTTCCGGGAACAGGCTGTAAATTTCTTCCGGGTCAGCTTTAGGCGGTTGAGGTTCAGCCCGGTCGAAGCCTGCTTTGGGGAAGTGACCAATTTTGTCTACCAGGTCGCGGATGGTCTCCAGGCAAGTTTCGTCATCTGGCATTTTGTAGTCGGTCACGCCGGAAATTTCGCTTTGGGTGGTTGCTCCGCCCAGGGTTTCCTGATCGACCTCTTCCCCAATAGCCGCTTTGACGAGGTAGGGCCCTGCCAGAAAGATAGACCCTGTGCCTTCCACGATAAGCGCCTCATCGGACATAATAGGCAGATAAGCCCCACCTGCCACGCAGCTACCCATGATTGCCGCTATTTGCGGAATGCCCATGCTGGACATGCGGGCGTTATTGCGAAAGATACGCCCGAAGTGTTCCTTGTCCGGGAAAATCTCGTCCTGCATTGGCAGGTACACCCCGGCGCTGTCTACCAGATAAATAATCGGCAGGCGGTTCTCCATGGCGATTTCCTGAGCGCGCAGGTTTTTCTTACCCGTAATCGGGAACCAGGCACCAGCTTTAACCGTGGCATCATTCGCGACAATCACGCATTGCCGCCCGCTCACATAGCCTATGCCCACGACCACCCCGCCCGCCGGGCAACCGCCGTGTTCCTTGTACATCTCGTATCCTGCGAAAGCACCGATTTCCAGAAAGTCGCTGTCTTTGTCGATGAGCCGCTCAATACGTTCCCTGGCGGTCATTTTGCCTTTTTTATGCAGCTTCTCAATTTTTCGCTCTCCGCCGCCCTTGTAGATTTTTTCCAGGCGGTGCTGCATACGGGAGAGCAGCAGTTTCATCGCGTCTTCATTTTTGCTTTTCTCAATGTCGATTTTGGCCATATCTTGGTTAGTGGTTTTGTCGTATCAATCCAGTGGGAAGGCATAGTAATATTCCCCGGAGTAGCCTTCGTAGATACCTTCCAGCATGATTTTGCCGGAAGCGCGCTCCAGGTAGTTCACCAGGTCATCTACCTCGTCGATCGGTCGGTTGTCTATTTTGGTAATGACGAAGCCGGGGTCCATATTAGTGCGTTCCACCCGGCTGCCCCGGTAGATGCTGATCACTTTCACGCCGTCCACATCAAGCCGGCGCTGTTCTTCCCGGGTCAGCTCCCGGAGTTCGAAGCCCAGGTCGAGTAAAATGTCTTCATTTTTGGCGGTCACCAACGCAGTGCTGTTACTCTTATTCTTGAGAATGACTTCTACATCCTGCCGGTTGCCATCGCGAATGATCTCGATTTTTATGGCGTTGCCCGGGCGATAGCGCCCCAGCTGCTCCTGCATTTCGGGCAGGGTTTTGGTTTTTACACCGTTAATGCCAATAATGACATCGCCCTTTGTCAGCCCCGCATCGTCTGCGCCACTATCGGGCGTCACGCGGTTGATGTACACGCCTTCCACCGCATCAAGATTGAGGCGTTTAGCCATCTCGTTGGTCATTTCGTCGATAAACACACCAAGGATGCCCCGCTGCACCACCCCATAGTCCCTAAGGTCGCGTACTACCTTGCGTACCAGATTGATGGGCACAGCAAAGGAATACCCCTCGTACCGGCCGGACGGCAGCATCGGTGTGGATGAAAGACTCAATGCGGTCCTGCCCTTCCAAAATGTCAATACTACGCCCCTTGGCGCTCACGATGCCGGAAGTGACCGTAGACTCAAGGTTGAAAGGGTTGCCAATGGCCAGTACCCACTCCCCTACCCTCAGGGAATCCGAATTGCCAAATTCGAGCGAAGGGAGGTCTTTTGCGTTGACCTTGATTAGGGCGAGGTCGGTGGAAGGGTCCGTACCGATCAGTTCGGCACGGTACTCGCGTTTATCGTTTAGGGTCACTTCGATTTCGTCACTATCTTCGATAACGTGGTTGTTGGTAACAATATACCCATCATCAGAAATGATTACCCCAGAGCCGGAAGCAGAGCCTACCGCAGCACTTCCCCAAAGGTCGAATCCTCCTCCGCCCTGTATGGTTTTAATGTTGACCACAGCCGGTATCACCGCCTCTGCCGCACTTGAGAAGTCTGTAGGCGAAGCAGAGAGGAACAAACGCTGCTTGCTCACATCCATCTGATCGAAATTGGTATAGCGGGCAGCAACAGTCTCCCGGATGATTACTTCTTTAGGGGGGTCAATATATCTGTAGGCCAGAACGGCCAGCACTGCACTAAGCAGGGAGCTGATGGCAATGAGAAGGTACTGCTTCATAGGGATTCAAAAGTTGTAAATGCTGATTCCTATAACGAATCTCTAATGTACTAAATTTTTCAAAGGGCCCGGAGAATAAAAAAGCGGGCACCCGGCTTATTGTCGCCAGATGCCCGCCTGATCGATTAAACAGGTACGTTATGCCTGTTCTGTTATTCTACAATGACCATCTTCTTAGTCGCTGCAAAGCTGCCTGCTGCAACCGTATAGGAGACTACACCAGCTGCTGCCAGATCAGCCGAACGTACGGTCAGTTGGTTATAGCCCCTTGCACCTTCGAGGCGGTAGAGCTTCAGGACTTTTCCGGTAACATCGCTGATCGTCACTGTAGCCTGAGCTGCTTCCGGAAGGTTGAAACCAATTACCGTTTCTCCCTTGAAAGGGTTAGGCTGATTCTGATAAAGCTCGAAACCGGCAACTGCTGCGGCAGTACCGCCAAACTCGATGGCTACGTCCCGGAAAGTTCCGTCTTTGCCATAAGCTTCCGCTTTGGTAACGGCTGAACCAACGCCCAGTACCTCGCTCAGCATCACATCGCTTTCTGCACGCAGCACCAGTGTAAACAGTTCCGTGCCTGCCAGGGTCTCTGCTGACCCAATAGCTATCGGATTAGACGCCCAGTTCCAGCTTGTGGTGATCATACCTTCGCCAGCGTATACCAGACCAAAGTGGTCCTCTGTAGCCATACCGCTTACGATGTCGACCAATGCTACTTCACTGCCCAGCGTCAGCGTAGCCTGATAGCCTTCAATGGCCGGCAGCTCGGCGGCAGTAAAGGTTACGCGGTATTCATGGCCTGCTTTCAGCACCTGCTCGTCCGTTTGCAGTGCGAAGATGCCTTCATAACTGCGCTCGTCAATAGCTGCCAAGTTGTTAGGCGCTGCATCCCCACTTACATCACCGATCTTCACGGCAACGAAGTCGGCATTGCTAATCCCTCCTAAAGGCAAGTCATTGAAGTTGATGACTTCCGGAAATTGCTCCGCCCATGGGTTCGCGGGGTTCGGGAAAGAATAGCTTGCTTCCACAAATCGCCAGCTTGTATTATCGGTGAATCCAGTAGTAATGGAGAGGATCAGCTTACGAAGCTGAATCAGGTCCAGGGTGGTTATAGTACCCGAACGATTGATATCTGCTGCAATTCGCTGATATGGCGTTTCCAGGGGGTCTACGCCGAGGATGTGCTTGCTGATGAGTACCAGGTCGTAGGTGGAAACCCCGTTTAGGTCATCCCCATCGCGCTGCGGGGTGACGGTGTAATCCAGTCCGGGCTGGAGCCCGGCGAAACTGTACAAACCATCCGCCTGTGTCATCATCATATCTGACATTTGTCCCGACAGGTTCACCATGACGTCCTCCACGGCCTCATCCTGTTCGGTGCTGATGGCACCAGCCGCCATTGGAGAAGCATCGCCGCAAAGCCCCATGTTATCTTGTACGAAAATAAAAGTTTCGCAGAAGTCACCATTTCCGGCAGCATCGTAAGCCCATACTTCAACAACAAGCATCCCCTCATCGTCGCAAGTCAGGACTAAGCCGGTTTGATCCGGATCATTTGGCTCATCCACACGGTTAATGGAATACCTGATCGGCTCCGAACAATCTGAAACGGTTGAAATGATGAAATCGCTTGCCCATATTTCAGCCATGCCAACACCCGGATCGGGTAAATTGTCACCATCTTCGTCTACCGGCATCAGCTCCATGGTAAGCCCGCTGATGCAGGTTGGTGACGGCGCTTTACAGTCAACTACACTAAAGGGCAGAACTTCAAGCTCAGCATTACCGCAACCATCTTTTACACGCACTTCAAAGGAATGTGTCCCAATTGGGAAAGCTCCGGTAATTGTAAAATCAGGATAGGTGCCAGACAGGGTGCCATTGAGCGGTGTTAGTGTGCCCTCATTGAAAGCGTTTAGGAATACGTCAATCTCCAGGTCGTTGGGTGTACAGTCCTCAGTGATCGTAAACGGGAATACAACGGTAGCATCGCAATCCACATTATCAAGAGAACAGAATGGAGAAGCGGCACTGAAGGAAATCACCGGTGTAATGTCATCAAAAACCTTTATGATCTGGGTGTATTGGTAAAACCCGGTTTCGTCGTATACGAAGTCATAGTAATCATTGGAAGTACCACAGAGGTTGGCACCGGGCACGTTATTGTCAGGTGACTCATCTGTGTCTTCATCGAAATAAATTTTGCCGTCCGGACGAGCAAGCAGCCAAACACTCTCATTTCCGGGCGTGCCGTCACAGTCCTCATCCCGGCCTACTATGTACGGAGCACTTTCGCCATCGTACTGACACCAGTTGATGACCTTCCACGTACGGAATATCTTGTAACACTCATTACCGGAGGCAGAGAAGAACTCATCTGTGCTGGAAACCGCAAGCAGATCACAACTGATCTCATTGTAAATCACATTTTCCGGCTCAGCGACGCCACACTGTGCTTCGGCATCCTTTGGGAATTTGATTTCGTAATTGTGCACCTCATTGACGGTAATAAGCTGTTCACAGTTATTGGTACTGCTCTGACCATTCACATCCGTAACCTGAAAGCGGCGGGAGATAAAGCCAAATCCACAATCCAGGTTGTTGCTGGCAGACACCTGCTGAACACTGCCAATGCCACAGTTATCTGCGCCTGTAGCCATACCAAAGAGTTCCTCCAGCTGATCCGCATCTGTGGCATCGAACCCGGGGGGCAGATCGTCACAGTCTATAGCGATATTTCCCGGCGGCACGCAGAAGGGATTGAGCTTGTCTTCAGGTGTCACGCTTAGCCAGCAAGTGTTCTGATTGCCGTACGCATCCGTTACGACCAGCGTCACATCAGAGGTCACTCCGATATCACAGCAGAAAAAATCGACGTAGTTTCCTGTAGCACTGTTCTGTGTGCCGCAGGTATTTGTGACAGCGTTAAAGTTATTACGGAAAACCTGGAGCGTCACACTACCACAGTTGTCCCAGGACCCCTCGTCTACATCGTGAGCAAAAATCCGGGCGCCAGCAGGCTGCCCCGGCATGATATTGCCACCACCAATGCTCACATTAAGCTGATCATCACAAATGGCGACAGGTGCCATTTGGTCCGTAACTTCGAAAGGGCAGTACAATTCTGTCTCACTGCCGCAGTCATCCGAAGCAACGTAGCGGAAGTAGTGATTGCCAAATGGAATACTACCTACAAAACGGCTGGCACCCGGTGCTATAGTCCTTACTACGACCGTATCAACCTCAATGCCTGTGAATAGCCCAAAATGATTAAAGATGCTGTCTTCCACCTCCGTTACAATCTCCGTGTATACACTAACCTCCGAACAATTATCCGAAATATTTGCAGGCATAGGCACCGCAAATGCCGCAGAACAGGCAAACGGGCTGGAGGAATAGACCAGTGGCGTACCCGCCGGGCATTCGATTTGGGGAGCAGAAAAGTCCCCTACCTTGATGAACTGATTGAATACGATTGAACTGCCCGGATCGCACCAGTCAAAGATGCTCCATTCCCGCCGGAACTTAAACCGGCCATTGCATTCATCTATGACAGGAGCATCATCGAAAGTCGCACTGATGTTACAATAAGAAGATTCAATACTTAAAATGCCAAATGCAGTGAAGATGAATGGATAACCGGTTAGCTCCGGGCTTGGATTTCCATCGGCCAGGGCCGGATAATCCTCATCACACTCTATTGCTACGGTAAAGGACGGCAGGTTCACATCATCCAGTGTAGGCTTCCGGAAAGTTATTTGTTGCTGGCAATTGTCTGTACGCCCGTTATGGTCTGTAGCCGTAAAGGTCCGTGTGATAACCACGTCTCCACAGTCGCCGTTTTCGGAAAAGTTATCGGTAGCAGTGATATCGACATTTGGATCGCAGTTGTCCGTTGCTGCAGGTGCACCAACGAACCCGTAAGTGCTCTGAATAAATGTTGTTTGCTGAGCAACACTTCCTGCATCGCCACCATAAATCCGGTCAAAATCGTCACAGAACAATGGGGCAGTCAGGGTTGCTGTAGCTGAAGGCAGAGCAGAGAAAGCTGTATCGAACTGAACCCCTCCTCCAGGCAGTGGGGTTTGCGTGTAGTTCCATGCACCAACCACACCATTGCCATCACTAAATATGGTGTGCTCATAACTACCCGTTTCATTAGCATCAGAGCTTGAGACCAGCACGTAGTACGTTTCGTATGCCCGAAGCGGCAACGTCACCCGTACCTGTGGATCCAGCAAGCCTCCGATTGGCCCCACATTGCCCAAAACGTTATTATCTGCAGCGTACAGGATATTCTCACAGGGACTGTCCGGATTGAAACTGCCCTGGTACAAGGCCGTGAATCCGTTGCCCCAGTCCGTATTCAGGAAAATGGTATAAATATCGTCCTGGCTAACTTCCAGCTCAATGATATCGTAAAAGTGTAAACCAACTGTTGGGCCTGCAGCATCCAGGAAACAGGAATAATCGGCAAGTTCCAGTTGCGGATCAGTAGCCGCCAACGCGCCCTGAATCTTCTGGACCGAAGTGCTAAAAACAGCTTCACCTGTATCATCCGGACAGGTAATAACCGGAGCGGTCTTGTCCTCTGCTGTGATATAACCCCAGCAATTCCCAAAGCCGGATACGTCCGGGCCGGAAATATCATAAACAAACTGCCCGTCTCCATCGACAATATTGCCGTTGGACGGATTGAGGTCATTGACGATAACGATGGAAAAGTCAGCCTCTGTCAGGCAGCCGAAGTTGCCTTCGAGTACCATATCAGCGGTTATAACGCGGGAACAGTTACTGTTGAGGGTAACATTAATATTGTCATTACAAGCCAGGTTGACAGAAGGAGCAGGGGCCTGAGTTACGTTTATTGCGAAGGTCTCCGTATGGCTATTGCCAGCGGCATCCTCAGCAAAAATAGTCACTGTAAACAGCCCTTGATTCGCTGTTGCGGTGACCAGGTAAGTATTTCCGGTAGACGGCGCCACGGTTGCGCTGCCCGAAACGCTCACATTAGGTACAATTGTGCCTCCACAGTCATCGATTGCTGACACCTGAAAACTTACTTCAGCAACCGAAGGGCCACAGGGGTCCAGAGATACATTGATGTTTTGAGACGGGTAAACAATGATTGGTGCCGCAATGTCAGGCTGATCGGTTACGGTGAACGTTGCCACCCCTTCAGATACATCTCCGGCTCCATCGGTATAAGCTGCCACCAGGGTGTATGTTCCGGCAGGAATACCGGTCAAATGCCAAACGTATAAACCATTTACAGGGTCAGATGCCCCTGCATCAACCGCCGGCGCACTAGCACCGTTTAGGGTAAAAGAGGCTCCGGAGAGGTCAGCGTCACAGTCATCTGAAATTTGCACCTGAAAGCTCAGATTGGCGCCATTCGTACAAATAGGCTCCAGAAAACTCAGATTGCCCGGCATGGCAATTTCCGCCGCCTGATTCGAATGCTGTACGACACTTACTGCCTGATTGACCGTTACGCCATCATAAGTAAAGGAAACCGTGTAATTCCCGGGGGTCATTTGCCCGGTTGCTTCAAAGTAAGCAAATCCATTCTCTACATTAATGAAGTCAACCGTTAGAGGGGCTCCGCTTACAGCGATAGCTCCGGATAAGTTTTCGCCTTCCGTGAGGTCGCAATCATAAATATTTCCAGACAGTGCCACGAAGGTAGAAGCCTCACAGGCAGGGATGCTGAATTGCCCGTTTCCCGAAACATCAACAATTGGCTGGGGGCTGTCGGCTTGGGTTACGGTAATCACAAAGCTGTAAATTGTCGTGTTGCCACTGTAGTCAGATACAGTATAGCTTACATTGTAGGTACCCTCGGAAAATACGCTTCCTGATGCAGGCCCTGCTGTTTGCTGTAAGTCAGGTTGGGTATCGCAATCATCACTAACCGCAATCGTCCAGTTGACCGGCACCCCTTCCGTTTGGCAGGCTGGTATCTCCACGTTCATGTCACCTGGTCCAAAAGCTTCGGGAGCACGGCTGTCATTCACCGTCAGGACATAGTCCAATACTTCAGTGTTTCCATTTCCATCGGTTGCGGTAATCGACACAGTATTTTCTCCCACGGCAAGAAAAAGATCTATGGCAAAAGCAGCATCTACTCCAATTTGCCCGAAAGATACCGTAGGCATTGCCTCGGGGTTGGTGTTCTCTACAGTGACGTCAAAGCTGAGCCCGGAAGGGCTTTCGCAATTATCGGAAGGAAGAGCAGACCACTGCAACTGCACGCCACATTCCCCCTCAGGCGGGTTGTAGGAAAAGCTGGCACCAGGGGTTATCGGTATGCCACCTGTTCCCGTCACCTCTACTTGCGGCGCAACATTATCAGATGCGGCAAGCGTCACCTCTGCAGAAAGGCTTTCTACGCAATCTGCATCCAATGTGCAATCTCCTTCATCTACCAGCTCCAATGTGACGGTGTAAGTGGTACCAACTCCGGCTTCTCCCGGTAAAGTAAAGGACACCTCTTCTCCGGAAGCAACATTATCCCGGCGGTCTGCTTCGCTACCATTTGCGCTCACAACAATATTGTAAGTCGCATTGCAGTCAGAGAAGCCATCGTCAGCGAAATCAGCTACAGCTACATTGAAACTGCCATCATCGCCACCACAGAGTGGATGCTCCACATCAGTAATCTGAATGTCCGGCAGTTCGTTCTGGATAAGGCTTCCTACGACTTGTCCGGTGGCGGAAGATACACTGGACGCACCGCAATTGGCAGTAATAGCAAAATTGTAAGTAACCCCGGGCGATAAAGTGCCCGCAGAAATTGTCAGCTGAGTATTTGTCATGTTAACGAAGTCAACAACTGGCTGGTTACCGTTTTCAATGTCTACCGTATAGCTGTTTGCTTCGCTGGCGCCGTCCCAGTCAAGGGTGATAACACCATCGCAATCATATCCCACATTCACGTTGGCAGGAATGGGGCATTGGCCAAAAAGAGTTCCTAACCAACCTAAATGCAGCATTGCTGCAAAAAACGTGCCCAGGGCCCTGGACACAAAGGGTTTTGTCAAAGTCGAAATGTTCATAGGATTACAAGTTCTGTTAATGGAATTATGGTCAAAAGGGACGCACACGACAGCCCTCTCCCCTGTCAAAGGGCAAAGCACTTTTCGCATAACCTCCTAATAAATACTGAAGGTCTTATTTACCGTCTTTTAGAAGGCAATAAATGTAAAGGGGTAAAGAACAGTAGGTTTAATTTTACATAATGGCACACGGGTAACCGTTGCCAGGAGTGCATACCGATAAGATGTTGAGGTAGGTTGTAAAAGAGTCGTAACAGGGGTAGAGCTTTGTAGGTTTGAGCTCTCTTTCAGGACTTTGTGGGTTCAAATAACGGATATTTATTTCAATTATGCAATACCTCCTTTTGTAAACCTCAAAATTTTCACGCCTTTAGTCAAATGCAATTTTTAAATCTGCATAAAACTCTGATTTGAAAAACTTTAATTAATATCAATTGTTGCCCGGTGCCTTCAAAAGGTTTCATGCCCGCCTATTGCTGCTTCCGGGCAAAGGCTTGGATTTAGAGAGGCTATGTTCCCCCCTCGCGCCCCGGTCAGGATAAATTTTAGCTGCGTTTGCTCCAGGAGCAAAAGCTCACTCCCACTAAGAGCTTGCCTGGATTTTACACTTCGGGCTGCTCTTGCCAAATTATAGCACCTATTCTTTTATGTTTTTTTGTTCCTGCTACTCCTCAGCCTATATTTGTTGTTTTTGAAAACTGAATCAGTTATGTCAGAACAACCGGAAAAGAAAGACCCTTTCGATGGGGATTACATTGGAAATATTTGGGGCTGGCGGGTTTCAATGATCGGTGCTGCCGTCATTGTATTGCTCTCTGCCTTTGCTGCATACCGGCATTATTCGCTTGATGTCCCCTTCGGACTGGAGGACCCCACCCAAATAGAAGAAAGCAGTGCAAAAGACAGTACAGCAATTACCAACCCCGAATAAAAATGAAGCAGATTCCTTTTCGGAAATACCAGGGCACAGGCAATGATTTCATCATGATCAATCAAATGGAGCATTCCTTCCTCAACGAGGATGCCCCATCTCTGATACAACGATTGTGCGACCGGCGTTTTGGCATCGGAGCGGACGGCTTGATTCTTCTTCAACCCAAAGACGGCTATGATTTTGAAATGAATTATTTCAATGCAGACGGGCATAGAGGTTCGATGTGCGGCAATGGAGCCAGATGTACGGTTGCATTCGCGCGTTCATTGGGGCTCGAGCAGAAAAGTTATCATTTTTTTGCCCCGGATGGTGCTCACCGGGCCAGGTTAAGCCAAACCCAAAAAGATTGGATCGAGATAGAAATGACAGCTGTAGAGGAGATTGAGCAAAATGAAGATTTCCTTTTCCTGGATACGGGCTCCCCCCACTATATCAGGTTGGTAGAAGACCCGGCTCAGATAGATATAGAAAAGGAAGGGCGCCGTGTCAGGTACAACGAGCGGTTCAAATCAGAGGGTACTAATGTAAACTTTGTATCTGCCGGTACAGAGCTGCCCCTTGTTGTACATACCTATGAGCGTGGGGTGGAAGCGGAAACGTTATCCTGCGGCACAGGTGTTACTGCCGCGGCTATTGCTTATGTAGTTAAGCATAATCTCACGGAACAACTCCCAATCACAGTTCCCATACAAACAAAAGGAGGACAACTAGAAGTCCGGTTGGACCGGAAAACTTCCGGGTTTTGCAATATTTGGTTGTGCGGACCAGCGGTGGAAGTATTTCGGGGGCACCTTAGCCTGTAAATAAAGAGAAGCCAGGTAAGTGATTACCCCCTGACTTCTGCTTTTGCGACTAGAAAAAAAGTCTAATCCTCTTTATTCTCCCTGGCCGAGAGAGTAAGCTCGTTCGCCGTTGATCTCATAGAGGTTCTCAATCTTAATGAAGTTGAGCCCTTCTGCGGTAAGGCGCTGTAACAAACCAGTGATCTGATCATAGGTTACGGTAGCCATTCGGGGTTTCCCGCCGGCTTCCGTTCCACCACTAGCAGCAGCGACAAAGCGGCAGCGCCAATGGTCAGTGCAGAAGGTCTCCGGGAATCCGTTCGGATACACTTTTACACCACGGTTGGTGATCATTTTGAGCTTGAAGTCATCTTTTGCAATTTTCTCCAGTGCCTGGCCCAACTCGTTAGGGTCGCGCTCACCCACTGCCCAGTCAATGAATACATCTACACCGACCAGCTTTTTATTCGCAGGTACAAAGGGCTTCACATGTACTTCGATAGGCTTCTTCTCACCAGAAGACTCAACCGCTTTGAGGTGCTTAGGCCCCTGCCCCAGGCGCTCAATGACGGCCTTGGCAAATTCTTTCGTTCCTACCCGCTGACGCGTGTAAGCCTCACTGTAAAGGTCGCCAGTGTGAATGCCGTCTTCCAGAGTTTTCAGCAAAGCATTCTGAATACGCACCGCGATATTATTCTTACCCATATGAGCCAGCATCATGCAAGCTGCATGAATAAGGCCGGAAGGGTTAGCAATGCCTTTACCGGCGATGTCAGGCGCAGAGCCATGAATGGCTTCAAACATGGAAATTGGATCTCCGATATTCGCGGAGCCGCCAAGACCCACGGAGCCAGCTACCTGAGCTGTTATATCAGAAACGATATCACCGTACAAGTTCAAAGTCACGATGACGTCAAACTGCTCAGGGCGGTCAGCAAGCAAAGCGGAACCTATATCAATGATATGGTGTTCGTTCTCGATATCCGGATATTCCTTTGCTACCTCATTAAACACGCTATGGAAAAGCCCGTCCGTGTGTTTCATGATGTTATCCTTACTCATACAGGTGACCTTCTTACGATCATTCGCGCGTGCGTATTCAAATGCATAACGGATGACCCGCTCACAACCCGGACGGGAGACAAGCTTAAGGCACTGAACCACCTCGGCAGTTTGCTGATGCTCAATACCTGCATACAGGTCTTCCTCGTTTTCACGGACCACAATAAGATCCATATCCGGGAAGTTGCTGTCTACATAAGGTGTAAACGCACGGCAGGGGCGCACATTAGCATAAAGCCCGAGGGTCTTGCGAATGGTAACGTTCAGACTTTTGTAGCCACCACCCTGTGGAGTAGTGATGGGGCCTTTAAGAAATACCCGGTTGCGGCGCAAAATATCCCAGGCATCAGGTGCGATGCCAGACTGATGGCCGCTGAGGTACATTTCTTTTCCAATCTTTACTTCTTCGTACTCCAGTCCTGCACCCGCTGCCTCGAGAATGTCGAGCGTTGCGCGCATGATTTCCGGACCGATACCATCACCGAAGGCTACGGCGATACGATTGGACAGTGACTTTGATTCTGCTGTAGAGCCTTGTGACTGAGGGCTTGAAGCATTGCCCATGGCGCTGTTGTCAGCATTCCATTGTTCTTTCATAAATTGGACAATTGTTGATGTTTTAAAGTTTTACTATCAACAGTAGAAGTTGAATTACTGTTCGACGGAAAATAAAATTTATCAGACTAAACCGATAGAGTATTGGCGGGGAATTCTGTTTTGTTTTTTCAGAATTATTTGAAAGCATAACTATCACTAGGTTTCAGCGGAGTGTCCTTAGAACTCTGCTTGAGGGCAGGTGTTTTTATTGATGAAAATAATTTATGAAAAAACGCCGGAAATGCCAACAACTACCCTTAGAATCCTAAATCTGTCCGGTTTCCTACTGGTCATTACTTTGAATGTCCTGGCCAATGCCCTTCCTATCAACGGCATGACCACCGGAGAATTATCTGCACTCTACCCCAACCGTTTCGTACCGGCAGGCTTTACCTTTAGTATATGGGGGCTCATTTACCTTGCGCTGCTGGGATTTGTGATATTCCAGTTTTTCCATACTGCCCGGAGGATTGTCCAGGCTATTGGCATTTGGTTTTTTGTATCCTGCCTGGCGAATGCAAGCTGGATTTTGACCTGGCACTATGAACTGCCTTTAGCGTCGCTTGCCTTAATGTTATTGCTCCTGTTCAGTCTTATAAAAGTTTACCTAAGTGTGCAGCCTTTCAAATGGTCTGATAACTGGGCAGCCAAAATCCCCTTTCAGCTTTACCTGGGGTGGATATCCGTAGCGACGATTGCGAACGCCACAGCGGTACTTGTGTACTACGGATGGACGGGCGGCGATTTGAGCGAAGTAGCCTGGTCGGCAATAATGGTGGTTGTGGCGACTTCCGCAGGGTTGTTTTTTGCCTACCGCTTCAAGGATGCGCTCTATATTGGCGTACTAATCTGGGCGTTTTACGGCATCTATGCAAGGCAGGCCTCGGGAGGTTTATTGCAAACCACGATCCTGATCGCAGGCAGTGGGTTGCTTATCGCCGGGGTCTTTTCCCTGGTGAGCAATTTAAGGCAGGCGTAAAGCACAACGAAAGGGCATTTTCACTCATTCGAAGGCTCAACGTTCAGATTCACTTGCAAACATCCAAAGGCGAAGGAATAGAGCATTTCCACCACTTTTTCCAGATAGTCTTCCTGAAATTTGATATCCGTAAGACGCGGGAGATGCTCGGCAAAATAAATGTTATTGTTGGCCGACTCCAGTAACATACTGCCCAGTGCGCGCGGATAAGGATAAGAAGGTTTTATTTCCTTTATGATATCGGCGATTTTTGCACAAAGCATCTTATACGCCAGGAAAAAACCATATTTGTTTTCTTCATCTACGTTTTTTTTGTGGTAAGCCTTAGGCCCTTCAGTAACCACGATCCGGTGCAGTACCTCTGTGTCAATAAAGTCTACGCTCGTACTTTTTTTGGAGGTATCAACCACTGCGCGCAGCGCTGACTTAAGTTTGTCCTCCGGGGCAGGAATATTCATCGTGAAAAAAGTCACCCGGAAACGCATCCATATTATTGGTGTTGTACTCGATCTGGTAACGCATCCACTCCCAGTACCAGTTCACAAGATAGGTGAAGAGGTAATGCTTATTCTCGAAATACCGGTAAATGGAGGCTTCTGTCGAGTGGATACGATCCGCCAATTTTCGGAAAGTGAAATGGTCAAAACCCACCTCATCGAATAAGACTACGGAATATTCAATTATCCGGCGCCCCAGGGCTGTCTCCTGGGGGTTTTTGATAAACAGTTTATCGTTGATGTCGAGGTTTACGTTCACTTGTAGCATTAATGACCATATTTTTCCGGATGCCAAGACAAGATTGCAGCATCTTTAATTAGCCCGCTCCGTACGTTATAGATAGTACTCCAAAAAGTACACAGTCTAAATTAGTAAAAATCGCAGAAATAAATAGCTTTACTTTTACACTCAATAGCTAAAAATGTTCTGCGCTGATGGCTATTCCCCGGATAACGACTCCTAAACCGGCCCTTTAAGACTATGCTGGGATTTCGCTTTTGGAGCGAATGCAGTCAAATTTTATTCTGAACAAGGCGCGATGAAGGAGCATAGCCAAAGCTAAGTGACTGAAGAGCAACGAAGTGCAGGATAAAATTTGGCAAATGCAGCCCAAAGGGTGAAATCCCAACATAGTCTAAACACAGCTGCTTCCTGGGAAAACGCCGCAAAACACTAATCCTCTGTCTTTAATTTTGCAGAGATAAAGAAGACCAAGTTTTCTGATTCGTTTAAAAAGCTGTTCAAAATTTAAAAAAGTTTTACTTTTCACGAACAGTCTATTATCTTGCTTGTCTAATAGTAACACTATCTATCCTGATACTAAAAGACCCGATATCAAAACGATGAATATCATACGTAGCATGGCACTTAAAGCAGATATCTGGCTGTTTTTGTTAAGCCTTCTGGCAGGTATGACGGGAATCGGATGTTATTTGTACGGGTTGTATCCGCATAGTGCCTTGTTTCTGACGATCAGTATCGGCTATTCGGCCTTCATTATAAAGAACCAAAAAGAGAAGCACTTAGGGCATTAAAGTTGTGCTTTCAGTATGCAGTAGTATGGTGCTGCCCGCTTAGTCGGGCAGTTTTTTTTTGCCCCTACCCCTCCTGCTGCCTTGTCGGCTATCTGTCAGGTTTCGTAGAAAGAAGATGCAACCTGCGATCTGATTCC
>CAZNHN010000065.1:0-4466 GCA_964572415.1 uncultured Phaeodactylibacter sp. | reverse complement strand
ATGGCGCAGGAAGACGCTATGGTCGCCTTTCTGGTAGCGCCGCCACAGTTCCTCAATGCTGAGCGGCTTTCCCCCATGACTATCCGGATTCCATTCAAGCTGGCCGGGCACCTTATAATTATAAATGCAGAAGTCGCTGGTCAGTCCGGCAACTTCATCCTCGACACCGGCTCCAGCAAGCTCATTTTGAACGCACGCCACTATTCCGGCGGCCGCCCCGCACCAAACACCGTGGGCATGAGCATGACCGGCACCATCAAAGACCTCCGGGAAGCAACGGTCAGAGACTTCAACATCGATTCCCTGAATTATGAACGGCTGAACGCAGACATCATAGACCTCAATCATATTGAGCGCAAAAAGAACATCCGCCTCCTCGGGCTTCTGGGCTACAATGTAGTGGAAAACTACGAACTCATGATTGACTTTCAGCTCAAACAGCTGACCCTGACCGCCCTTGACAAAGAAGGCAACCGCATGGACACCCTTGCCTTTTACGAAAAGCCTACCGATAGCCTACATGTAACAATGGATAAGCACTTTCTGGTCATCAATGGCGAAGTGGATGGCAAAGCCCTCAGGCTTGGACTGGATTCCGGTGCAGAACTCAATCTCCTGCACAACCGCGTGAACAGAGCTATTCTTGACCATTTTAAAATCAGCAGGCGGACTCATCTGGCAGGCATGTCGGGACAACAGGAGCTGGAGGTCATCGCCGGTAAATTGTACCGCTTTCGTTCAGGCGGGCAAAGATGCTCCGGAATGCGAACCCTGCTGACCAACATGCATACCTTCAACCGCACTTACAGAACACGACTTGACGGACTCATTGGGTACGAATTCCTGTGTGTCCGACGTACCCTCATCAACTATAAGAAACAAAAGTTGTACTTCTTTAAATGGTATCAACCTTAAACGGAATGAAAACGCCGCATTTATATATCCTGTTCTGCCTCTGGAGCGCCCTGCAAATGCCTTTGCAGGGGCAGGAGCCGTATCATGCCTATTTTTTCGAAGGCGATGAAGTCGTTTTCGAATTTGACATCCGGTACTTTGAAGAGGCTTCCCGGACCGGTGCTTTCTGGATGACTGACTTTGAAGACATCGACGTAGAATCGGTTGCCATTGCCGGGGATTTTAATAATTGGTCTGCGGAGGAATGGCGGATGAAAAAAGTAGGCGAAGGCCGTTATCAGCTCCGCAAACGGATTGAAGACTTCGACGATGCCTTCCGCTGGGAATTCAAGTTTGTTGTCAACGGGAAGTTCTGGGCAGAGCCTTCTGAGGCCATACGCAACAAAGGCAAAACCACGCCCACTAGTTCCTTCTGGAAAGAGACCTACAACATGGAGCTATACACCGCCCGGGCAGACACAACTGCTGACGATTGCTTTTTCCTTCCCGGGTATCCGGATGCCGGCAAAGTAGTCCTCAGCGGCAACTTCAATGCCTGGGACGAATCTGCTTTCACCATGCAAAAAGTGGATGGTGGTTGGGAAACCTGCCTGAGCCTCGATGCCGGCCGCTATGAATACAAATTCATCGTAGACGGCGAGTGGATGCCCGACCCCAACAACCCTCAGACTGTCAGGAACCAATATGCCACCCTCAACTCCGTTTATGAAATCAAGCGGGAGACACAGTTTCGCCTGGCGGGTTTCGAAGACGCGGAAGAAGTCCACCTGGCGGGTTCCTTCACCGATTGGGAAGACCGCGCTCTGAGGATGCACCGCGAAGGTAAAGCCTGGGTGGTCAGCCTGCCGCTAACGGGTGGCAAACACCTGTACAAATTCATTGTAGACGGGCAATGGATCACCGATCCGGTCAATCCCATCAAGGAATATGACTGGGCAGGCAACCTCAACTCGGTCAGAATGGTAGAATAAGCCTGGCTGTGTCGCCTGCTTACCATTGAGGCCAACCTGGCGTTAACAAATTGCGCCATATTCCTGTTACCAAAAGAAAAAAAAATGAAACGCATATTTCTTTTCCTAACGTTGAGCACTATGGTACTCAGTTGTGCCAATTCGCAGAAGACCAATAGTGCTAAGGCTGAAAAAAGCCAAAAAATTGATTACCCGGAAGGCGTCGTCCCGGTTGACCAAATCGATGCCCCCTACGAAGACCTTTCTGAAGCGGTCTTTGCAGGTGGTTGCTTTTGGTGTGTGGAAGCCGTGTTTGAGCGCGTTGAAGGCGTAGAGGAGGCCATTTCCGGCTACGCAGGAGGAACCACAGCCGACCCAACTTACAAAAAGGTGGCTTCCGGTATGACGGACTATGCAGAATCGGTCATCGTTTACTACGATTCCACCGTAGTCAGCTACGACGAGCTGCTCACTGCCTTTTTTGCAGGTCACGACCCCACGCAGCTCAACCGGCAGGGGCCGGATGTTGGCCCGCAGTACCGTTCTGCTATTTTCTATGCGGATGCGTACGAAAAGGCCCGGGCAGAAGCTTTTATACAACAGCTGGAGGAAAGCGGTAAATTCCAAAAGCCAATTGTGACCAAACTCAGCCCGCTCAGTACTTTCTACACAGCCGAAGGCTATCATCAGGACTACATTGTGCACAATCCTAATCAGCCTTATGTGGTCGGCGTGTCGATGCCCAAGATTGAGAAATTTATGAAAGCGCACCCGGAGCTGCTGAAAAATCAGTACAAAAAGCCCTAAAATAACCCTTTAGCGCGGCCCTGCTCCCTATGCCCGTAAGGTAACCTTCGCCTTACGGGCATTGTTTTTGATTTGAAAATCCCGCCAACTTTCCGCAATATTGCAAACAAAGCCAAACGACTATGAGCGAGTTTAAGCAAGTCATCAAAGATGGGGCCGGCACAGTAGGTGGCTGGATCAAACGTTTTTTCGTCATCCTGCTCACCTTAGCCATACTGGGCGGAGCAGGCTACCTCTGGGTCTGCAACTGGACCTACAGTGATGGAACACGGGCGGGAACCCTGATCAAAATTTCCTACAAGGGCGTTGTCCTGAAAACCTACGAGGGGCAGCTCAACCTGGGCGGCTTTCGCCAAAATGCAAGCGATGGCGTTTCCGGGAACATCTGGGAGTTCTCCGTATGGGACGATGAAGTCTACCGCACCTTGCAAAACTACGAAGGCAAGCAGGTCAAGCTGTACTACCGGGAAAAATACAAGGCGATGCCCTGGCAGGGCGACACCAATTACTTCATCTATAAAGTGGAGGAAGTCAAGTGATTACTTGATTAATTTACTGGTCACCACCACGCGCTGAGCCAGCACTTTTGCCAGGTTGCGCCAGATGATGGTTCGGTCTGATTCCTGGGTTAACTGATCGATAGCGGATTCCTGAAAGAGGACAACTTCCGTATCCGGGCTTGCGGAGACGATTTTCGCTGTGCGTTTAGTATTGAGAATGTAGGCAATCTCCCCAAAAAGGTCGCCTTCTCCCAACATGACGACCGTTTGTCCGCCGATTTCCACCCTCAGCAGCCCTTTGCGCACATAGCCGATAGCCTTACCAGTATCGTTCTCTGCGAACAAGACCTCATCCTGCCGGCAATTGACAATCATGGCATCTTTCAGGAAAGCAGCCGTCCCTGCTTCACTCAACCCTTCTGTGATCGCATGGTGCCCATGGAAGTCATCGTGGTCTTCCGGGTAAAAAGCGGTGCCCGTTTGTAACTCTTTGTGTTCACGGACTAACTGATAGTACCAATCGCAAATCTCCTGATACCGGTCAAATGACACCCCACGGAGCATGGGCAGTAAAGGCGAGTGAATAACGGAGAGATACTCCATGTCCGGCAGGCCAATCATGGGTATTTGGAAGTCGCCCCCCTCCCCCATTTGCAGCGGGCCGATGGGGCGCATGCCCAGGCGCTTATAGATAGAGTAATGCCCGGGGTCGCACTGCATGAGCAATGCCTGCCCTTCGGCTTTCAGGACCTCCACAAAGCAGTGGCTCAGCAGCACAGGTACAGCAGGGGTATTGAGGTAAGCGCTATCAAAAGATAAATGAGAAACCACAGCCAGCTTGGGCAGATAGCCTGTCTTCACATATCCAAACGCTTCTGCCGCCTCTTCTGCCCGGTCTACAGCATTGCTCAGCACCAGACAGGCAATGATTTTACCGCGCCGGGTATCCTGACAAGCCACGAGCTGCCCTTTTTCGGGAAGCTCGCGGGCGCTGTCGTAATTCAACAATCGCTCACAAGCTTCCCGGTCCTGAGCTTCTGTGACAAAGAAGGCCCGGTATTTACCGATCCACAGATCCCACTGCAGTGATATGTTTTGGAGTAGCCCCATGGGGCTGAAGATAAGAAGATTTAGACTATGTTGGGAATTCGCTTTTGGAGCGAATGCAGTCAAATTTTATCCTGAACAAGTCTTTGATCCCGACATTCATCGTCGGGGGTGCGATGAAGGAGCCTCCCGATAGCTATCGGGAAAGCTAAGCGACTGAAGAGCAACGAAGTTCAGGATAAAATTT
>CAZNHN010000064.1:2698-24312 GCA_964572415.1 uncultured Phaeodactylibacter sp. | reverse complement strand
TTCCAGCCAGCAGGCTCTCTTAAAGTCAGGCTCTAATACGTACAAACCGTTATTAATATCGGTTACCAATACTCTCTGAGAAGGCAGGAACGGGTACAAGCCCCATGCCCCGCTAAAGCCGCCATCACTACCCAGCCATGTGTCGTAATTACCTACCTCGATAAGATTGGTTGGGCGGGAAGCGTCCACCACACGGCCGCCATCTGTGTAATAGGAAATCAGTAGGTAGTCGTCCCAAACATGAACGTTATGCGGAATCACGCCTGAGCCAACGGTTGCCACTGGCCGGTATTGGTCCAGCTCTTCAATTTCAGCGAAGTTGGTGATATCATAGGCCGCTACGGGAGCATTCGCTACTTCATCTGTCGTGAACGCAACGGTTTCTGATTCATTTAACCAAATATTGTGGGTGAAGGAAAAAGGAGTACCCTTTGTACCCAGCGCCTGAATATTCTGTTTATCAGTGACGTCGTAGACGGTCATGTTTCCTACGTAGATCTCAGAGGAGTACATTTTATTGCTCACCACATAAACGTCGTGCGCATAAATAGGCGGCGCAGGCGCTACAAATTCCGGTTCACCGGTTTCGGTGTCCACATCAAGAATGATCATGCCACCATTATTCATATTACAACCTGCCAGATAAGCGTAGCCAAACTCATCGATGTAGATGTTATGGCAGGTTTCCAGCGTACCCAGCCCGGGCAGGTCGGGTGTCCAGTGGTAGTAAGGCGCAGCTTCGGGCAGTTGCGACAGGTCGATGACCGTAACGCCTTCCGTGGTACCACCCTGATCGGTAGTGATGTAGGCGAAGTTCCCCCAGGTTTTCATATCACGCCAGGTGGAAAACTGTCCGGGGATACGGGCCACTTCTACGGCATTTTCAGGATCCTCCAGCGAAACGATGGAAACGCCCAGCTGAAGCCCGACGATCGCATATTCAATGCCCGTCTCGGGGTCTGCCCAACCCCAGATATCATTCAGGCCAGTGTCATTGTATTGTACCTGAGACAGGAGTTCCATATTCAGTTGAGCTACAGAATAGGTAGCCGTCATTGCAAGGAATGACAAGAGTAAAAGTGCTTTCTTCATACTTTTTTTTAGCATTAGGTGGAAAAGTGTGGTGACTGGCTTTCGCCAAAACAAGCTTCCGATAGTTGTAAATTTAGCGGTCAAATATAACCAGCTTAATGGCAATTCCACCATTTAGCTCCGTTGGACCACTGCAATTGTTAGTCGGCTGACACATATCAGCCTTTCTTTTTCATCCATGATGCGGATTTCCCAAATATGCAACTTCCGGCCAACCCGCAGAGGCACAGCCCTGCCGGTCACCCGGCCGCTTGTGGCGGAGCGCAAATGATTGGCGTTGATCTCTACCCCAACAGCCATATGGGTCTCTATGTTGGGTATGCAAAGCTGAGAAGCCACACTGCCTATGGTTTCTGCCAAAGCTACAGACGCCCCACCGTGCAGCAAGCGGGCAGGTTGAACGGTACGGTGGTCAACCGGCATAGTCGCTTCCAGGTAATTGTCTCCAAAGTCCGTGAACACAATATCCAAATGATCAACCAGCGTATTTTGGCAAATTTGCTGGATGCCCTCCAGGGTGAATTCCTGTTTCCAAATCATGGTGGTTAAGTATTATTCGTTCTGAGATGATTATCTTGCGCACAAAAAGTGAAGCAGGTTGTCTTTTTATCGCCCGCCCACCCGCTCAGGGGCGGCATTGCATCGAGCACGGAGCGCCTGGCGCAGGAACTGCAGCAGCAGGGATATGGAGTCCTTGTACTCTCTTTCAGCCTGCAGTACCCGGGCTTTCTGTTCCCCGGCAAGACGCAGTACACTGACGACCCGCCCCCTGCCGGGCTTCAGATCGAGCCCGTGATCAATTCCATCAACCCGATAAACTGGATAAAGGTTGGCCGAAAATTAAAAGCGCTTGCCCCTGACCTCATTATTGTACGCTACTGGCTGCCATTCATGGGACCGGCACTGGGCACCATCCTGCGCATCGGTGGCAAGGCTGCCCGCACCAAGGTGGTAGCGATTACCGACAACGTTGTGCCGCACGAGCACCGGCCTGGCGATAAGGCATTTACCCGGTACTTCCTTAATGCCGTGGATGCCTGCGTGGTCATGTCCCGCGCTGTCAAGACTGATATCCGTACCTTTTCGAAAGAGATGCCGGTGGCCTACATCCCCCATCCCATCTACGATAACTACGGACCCATAGTAGAACGGGCTGATGCCCTTAAGCAACTGGAGCTACCTGAAAATCAGCGCTACCTGCTGTTTTTCGGCTTTATCCGGGGATATAAAGGGCTCGACCTGCTGCTTCAGGCGATGGCATTGCCGGAAGTGCGCACACTTGGCGTGAAACTTATTGTCGCCGGTGAATTTTACGACGATCCGGAACCTTATCGACAACTCATTGCCGGGCAAGGGCTGGAAGAGCAGATCGTTTTGCGCAATGCCTACATCCCCAACAGCGAGGTGGGCGCCTACTTTGGCGCAGCAGACCTCGTGGTACAACCTTACAAAACGGCAACCCAGAGCGGCATTTCCCAGCTCGCTTTCCACTTTGGCAAACCGATGGTGGTCACCCGGGTGGGCGGCCTGCCGGAAATCGTACAGCATGGAAAAGAAGGTTATGTGGTCGACGTAAGCCCCGAAGCGATTGCCACAGCGATTGCCGATTTTTACCACAACCAACAGCAGGAAAGCATGGAAGCTGCGGTAAGAGCCGGCCGCAGCCGATTCTCCTGGGAAAATATGGTGCGCGGCATAGAAGCCCTCATCCGCCAATAAAACAGATAATAATGCAATCCACAATAAAAGAAGCCATACAGGCAAGTATTGAAGCCAAAACCTCTTTGCTGCAGAATACTAAGCTGCTGCAGGAAATAGAAACCGTGGCTCAGGCGTGCATTGAGGTGTACCGGCGTGACGGCAAAGTCCTGTTTTGCGGAAACGGGGGCAGCGCTGCCGATGCGCAGCACCTGGCTGCCGAGCTGTCCGGCCGTTTTTACTTCGACCGCCCACCGCTGTTTGCGGAAGCCCTGCATGTCAATACGTCTTTTGTTACCGCCGTTGCCAATGATTATAATTTCGAAGCCATCTACGCCCGTATGGTGGAGGCAGCTGGCCGGAAGGGAGACCTCCTTTTTGCCATGTCTACCTCGGGCAATTCGCCCAATGTCCTCCTGGCAGCAGAAAAGGCTAAAAGCCTGGGGCTGAAAGTCGTCGCTATGACCGGTCAGAGCGGCGGCAAACTCCGGGATACTGCGGACTACCTACTCAACGCACCCAGCAATGACACCCCCCGCATACAGGAATGCCACATGCTGATGGGGCATACGATTTGCCAGCTGGTGGAAGCCGCTCTGTTTACACGCCCCCGTACATCTTAAACTGCCCGAAGCGTTGCTTTTGGGCCGCTTCAGAACAGGCGAAGAGCATCGCCTCGGCTATTTCCGCCGGCCTCACCCACTGGCTGAAATCGGCATCCGACATCGCATCCCGGTTGGCCGGGGTGTCGATGATGCTGGGCAGAATGGTGACCGCCTGTACGTTGCGCTCTGCCCCTTCCACATTGACGATATCGGCGAGTTGTAAAACCAAACCTTTAGACAAGCTGTAGGCGACCAGGGCTGCTGCTGCTTCCGGATCCGTTGCCGGTCGTGCACCAATCAGAATGATCCGCCCACCTTCCGCCATCTTGGGCAAGGCGTTTTGTACCGAATGGAAGGCTGTTTTGAAATTCAGCGACAGCATTTTATCCAGGTCTGCTTCCGAAGTGTCAGCCAGCTTGCCCATAGCAAAGCCACCGACCAGAAAGATGGCGGCATGAATGTTTTCCTGATTGGCGAAAAATCCGGCGACCGCTTTCCCGTCCATAACATCAAGGGGTTGGATGCGCAGTTCTGCCGGGCTGCCCGTGGCCGACTTCAGGTGGTCGATCTGATCCGGGTGTCCGGGCTGCGTCAGGGCAGTGACTTCGTATCCGGCTTCCAAAAACTTTTGGGTAACAGCGGTGCCCAGCCCACCTGCGGCACCGGTTATGATGGCTTGCTTTTTCATTTTGTTGTTTTGGAATAGAAGGTGGATAACGCCCGAAATGTTTAAATTGCCAGCCCTTGACCAACCTCCAAAATACGGAACCGTGACCTACTCCGCCCTTTTCCTCGACCGCGACGGCGTCATCAATACCCGAATTCCCGGCGGATACGTCCGCCATCCCGGTGAATTTGAGTGGATGCCCGGTAATCCGCAAGCTATTGCCCAACTGCGCCCCTTATTCGATTACTTTTTTGTGGTCACTAATCAGCAGGGTATTGGCAAGGGACTGATGACCCTTGCGGAGCTTGAGGCCGTACACGATCACATGTGCGCAGGCCTGGAAAAGGCAGGTGCCCTGCCCGACCGCATCTACACCTGCCCCGATCTCAAAACGGTACCGGAAAACTGCCGCAAGCCCAGCCCTAAAATGGGGCTTCAGGCTAAAGCAGACTTCCCGGATATTGACTTCAGCCGGTCTGTCATGGTAGGGGATTCGCTCTCCGATCTTCAATTCGGGCACAACCTGGGCATGCGCAACGTCTGGGTAACCGGGAAGGCGGAAGACGAAGCTAAAATCCGGGCGGCGATTGATGATGGCTTACCCGTTTGGCAGATCATTCAAACCCTTCAGGTACTCCCAAATTTACTCACCTGAACTCCTCTCATTTTAAACCTGTCTTTCAGGCACTCCGCGCACCCCACTTTGCGCACTCCGCGTGAAACCCCTCCGCGCACTCCTCGTGAAAACCCTCCGCGATCTCTGCGCCCCCTCCGCGATCTCTGCGTGAACCCCCTCCGCCCTCTCCGCGTGAAAACCCTCCGCGATCTCTGCGCTCCCTCCGCGATCTCTGCGTGAACTCCCTCCGCGATCTCCGCGTGAATACCCTCCGCGATCTCTGCACAAAATCCACATTTCCGCAACAATTGCCCGCCCCCAGCCCACCAGAAAAACGTATTTTAGCCCCTCTAACCACATTTACACGACCATGCAACTGTTTCGATTCCTCCTTTCATTAACCCTTTTCGGGCTCTTCGCAAGCCTCCACGCCCAAAACCCCGGCGCCGACCACGGCAACAAATTTGAGCAACTGGGCAACCTCATCACCCCGCCCAACAGCTACCACGCCTGGGACGGCGCCCCCGGCCCCGATTACTGGCAGCAGCGGGCGGACTACGAAATCGACTGTACCCTCAACACCGAGGAGCAGCGCCTCGACGGCAGCGAGTGGATCACCTACTATAATCATTCCCCTCAGCCGCTGCGCTACCTGTGGCTCCAACTGGATGAAAACCAGCACTCCCCAAAAAATGACAACCAATACTTCGACCCCAGCTCCATCAAACCTGTGATGAGCGAATACGAACTCAAAGCTCTGGAAACCTGGCGCGGGCGGGACAAATACGGCGTCAATATCGAAGCCGTAGCCGATGAGAATGGCCAGGCGCTGGAGTATACCATCAATCAGACCATGATGCGCGTGGAACTGCCTGAAACCCTGGGCCCGGGCGAGCACTTCCGCTTCCGGGTGGACTGGCATTACTACATCGTGGACCGGGTGTACCTCAATCACCTGCTCGAAGCCACTGGCAATGCCGCTACCCTGCCCCGGGGCGGCTATGAGTACTTCCCGGAGGACGACAACCACCTTTACACCATCACTCAATGGTACCCCAGACTTTGCGCTTATACCGATTTTGAAGGCTGGCAAAACAATCAGTTCACTGGCAGGGGCGAGTTTGCGCTGACCTTTGGTGATTACACCGTGCGCATCACCTTGCCAGAAGATCATATGGTCGGCTCTACCGGGGAATGCCTCAATTATGCGGATGTGCTTACGCCAAAACAGTTGGAGCGCTGGGAAGCCGCCCAAACCGCAGACGCTCCTGTAGAAATCGTCACCCTGAAGGAAGCCAAGGCCCAGGAAAAAGCGAAACCTGCTAAGAAAACCCAAACCTGGATTTACCACGCCAATCAGGTGCGGGATTTTGCCTGGACCGCCAGCCGTAAGTTTGTTTGGGATGCCATGCCGCACTACAACAGCGATGGCAAACGCGTGATGTGCATGAGCTATTACCCCAAAGAAGCCTACCCCATCTACAGCCGCTACTCTACCAAAGCGGTAGCCCACACCCTGAAGACCTATTCCAAGTACAGTATCCCTTATCCGTACCCCACTGCCATTTCAGTGGAGGCCAGCAACGGGATGGAATACCCCATGATCTGCTTCAACCCCGGCCGCGCCGAGCCCGATGGCACTTACACGGAAATAGCTAAGAAGAGCGCCATTTCTGTCATTATCCACGAGGTGGGCCACAACTACTACCCGATGATCATCAACAGCGATGAGCGGCAGTGGGCCTGGTTTGACGAGGGACTGAATACCTTCGTGCAGTTCCTGGCCGAGCGGGAATTCGATGCCGATTACCAAAGCTGGGCAGGGCCGCCTCATCAGATTACGGCCTATATGAGCATGCCGAAAGGGCAACTGGAGCCCATCATGACCAACAGTGAAAACATCAAGGATTATTTCTCAAATGCCTACCTCAAGCCAGCCACCGCCCTCAACATCCTGCGGGAAACCATCATGGGGCGGGAGCTGTTCGATTACGCCTTTCGGGAATATGGCCGCCGCTGGGCATTCAAACACCCCACGCCGGCAGACTTCTTCCGGACGATGGAGGATGCGAGCGGCGTGGACCTCGACTGGTTCTGGCGGGGCTGGTTCTACAGTACGGACTACGTGGATATTGCCCTGGACAGTGTCAAATGGTACAAAGTTGACCTGGACAATGACCCCGAACGCCGGGAAATCACCCAACCGGTGCGGGCCTCCAAGCCTTTCCGGGACCTTTCTCAAATCCGCAACGCCGAAGAAGGCTTGGTGCCTGCCGATGAGGAAGACCCTGAACTGCAGGATTTCTACAGCAACTACAGGCCCTGGGAAACGTCAGACAGCGTGACACAGCAGAAAATTGTGATCTACGATGAGCCCTTCAGCAAGAAGGAAAAACAGCAACAGTTTGGCGATAAGAACTACTACGAGCTGCACTTCAGCAACAAAGGCGGGCTCGTCATGCCAGTCATTATACGGTGGACCTACGAGGACGGCAGCACTGAGATCGACCGCATTCCTGCCCAGATCTGGCGCAAGAACGAATCGGCCTTCACCAAGGTTTTCGTCAGGGAAAAGCAGGTCAAAGCTATTGAAATCGATCCCTTCCGGGAGACGGCAGATGCCGGGCTGAGCAATAACAGCTGGCCACTGCGGCAGGTCCCGTCAAGGTTTCAGGTCTTCAAAAAGCATAAAATCGAGAGTGGGAAAAACCCCATGCAACGTGCCAATGGGAAATATACTGAAGATTAAGTGGTCTCCGATAAAGATCGGAGCAGCAAACCTACTCAATGTCTGCCTGCGTATCGGTACTTCGGTAGGATTGAATGAGCTGAAAAATATAAAAGCAGATGAAAATACAATGAAAACAATACAGGTATGGAGAAGCAGAGGCTGTTATTGAAAGGTATGAAGGAGGCAATGAATTGAATTATTCTGAAATAAGAGGTAACTTTCTTTTTTTATATCCAGTGACGAAAAGCAAAAAAACATGGAAAGATCGGAATTGTTACACCGGATAACAATGAATCCGGAAATTTTATTTGGCAAGCCTTCAATCCGAAATATGAGATACCCTGTATCAATGATTTTAGATCTATTGTCAGCAGGAATGACGAACGAAGAAATTTTAGCTGACTACCCTGATTTAGAATTAGAGGATATTCAAGCATGTTTAGCCTTTGCAGCTCGATTAGCGAATGTAGAAAGCATAACGAAAATTAAAGCTGCTTGATGAAATTTATTGTTGATGCTCATTTTCCAAAACGATTGAGTAAATGGTTGAATGTTAGAGGTTACGACTCGATTCATACATCAGATTTACCGAAAGGTAATAACACTACCGATATTGAGATAATTGAAAAATCAATTGAGGAAACAAGAATTGTAATAACCAAAGACAGTGATTTCTTAAAATACCGAGTAGTTTAAGGGGAGCCCGATAAAATCTTAATGATCGCTACTGGAAATATAATTAATACGGAATTGATTAAGCTATTTGAGGAAAACTTTAAAACCATAACTGAATTCTTTGAATCGGGTAAAAAAGTTATTGAATTAAGTAATGAAACGGTGATAATACATTCCTAAAAGGAAAGTCAAAAAAGAAGAATAAGTAAAAAATCATACTGCGGCTGCACAACCCGTATTGCGTATAACCCTTTGGTAAAATAACCCAGCCATCATGAGCCCAACTATAGAAACATCTAGGTTTATCCTGAGAAAGCCGGAGGAGCAGGATGCACAGGGGTTCTTCGACCTGGATTCCGACCCTGAAGTCCATAAATACTTAGGGAACAACCCCATCAAAACAATGGATCAGGCCCATGATACGATTGCCTATGTCCGCAATCAGTACGACCAATACGGCATAGGCAGATGGGCGGTAATTGACAAAGCCACACAGGACTTCGTCGGCTGGTCAGGGCTGAAATTCGAGACCACCGTGCGTACTGATATGGACTACTACGACCTTGGCTACCGGCTCAGGCGGAAATACTGGGGCAAAGGCATTGCCACCGAAACATCCCTGGCAGCATTAGAATATGGTTTTAAAAAGCTTGGGCTGAAGGAGGTTTTCGCTGGCGCCCATGTCGACAATATCGGCTCCAACAAAGTATTGCAGAAGGTAGGGCTCCGGCTGATTGAGGTCTTCGAATTTGACGACGCCCCACACAACTGGTATGGCATCAACAAATCTGAGTGGTTAAAAATGAAGCACGGGTAGCGGCTGCCAAACCTACGAATGGCTGGCGATGTACTTGTTCAGGTCATGCTCAAGGCCAGTAGGGAATTTTACGCCTTCTTCGAAGCCTACGTAGACCAGGCTGATGGATTCGTCAGGCAGGAAAAGACTTTCGTATTTGCTGAGCCAGACCACCAGATGCCGCTCCAGTTCCTCCAGTCGGGGTACGAGGGTCTTCAAACTCGGATGTGCCCTGATTAAATCATAAGTCTTCTGATGATTTTCCCGGATGACATTCTGAGTGTATCCTCTGATCATACGGTGGTAGCGCATTTCCTTATCGGTCATCTGATCGAAATATTGTGCGAACACATGATAATAGTGATCCACCTCTTTGATATCAAAACGTTTGCGCAAGGAGTCCATTAATAAATTTCGAATATTGCACTGCGCCAGGTAAGCGTTGTGGGTAGCTTTGATTCGGTGGTGGATTTCTTCCAGCAATTCTAAACTGCGGTCTTCCTTACCGGCAGTGGCTTCTGCCGCATGCAAATGGCGGTTCAGGCTAAGAATGGCAGAGCGGATTTGGTTGAGCTCCAGGTCAAGTTGTTCCTGGCTTGCGGTGCCTCCGTTCAGGCGTTTCTGGTAGTTATTCAGCCGGGATTTAAGCAGGATGATTTCCTCCCGATCGGCTTCATCGTCAACGCTCTGCGCCAACAGCTCCAAAGCCTGTTTTAGGTTACCTTCAATTATCGCTTCGTCAATGGCCAATGATATTTCTTCATTTTTCATGGGCAGGTGGATTGATACTAAAACTATAACGAATTCTGAGGTTTGGGTGTTGTATGAGGAAACACAACCTCACGCGCTGGAATCTGTGAATCCTTGTCTATCTTAGGCGCAAAACCAGCCCTATGCGATATTTAGTATTCGTCTGTTGTCTCTTGCTCACTCAATCTGCCCTGTCTGCTCAAATCGACCCTGCTAATATCCAAATCGCCCGCGACCAATGGGGGGTGCCCCACATTTTTGCCCCTACGGATGCTGAAGTCGCCTACGGGCTTGCCTGGGCTTCTGCTGAAGATGACTTTCTCACCATGCAAAAGCAGCTGCTGCCCGCTAAGGGGCTGATGGGGCAGGTCTTTGGCAAACAAGGCGCTCAGCTTGACGTCATTGTGCACCTGCTGGGCGCAAGAAAAACAACCCGGGAGCGCTACACCACCGACCTCAGCCCGGATTTCCGGAAGATACTCGAAGCTTATGCCGATGGGCTCAACGCCTATGCCGCCAGGCACCCAAAGGAAGTCCTCCACCGCAAGCTTTTCCCGGTGGATGGGCAGGACCTCATCCCCTCCTACATGCTTGGGCTGGCACTGCTTTCGCAAATTGATGAACCACTGGGCGCTATTTTCAGCGGTCGCATGGGGCAGGAGGCCAGTCAGGAAAGGGGTTCCAATGCCGCCGCCATCGCCCCGCATAAAACAACCACCGGAGAGACTTTTCTGCTTGCCAATTCTCACCAGCCGCTGGAAGGGCTCTACTCCTGGTACGAGGCTCATGTGTGCAGTGAAGAGGGCTGGAATATGCTGGGCGCAAATTTCCCCGGGGGCGTTAGCCTGTTCCTGGGTACCAATCCCTACCTCGGCTGGGCACATACGGTCAATTATCCTGACTTCACAGATATCTACAAACTGGATATGCACCCGGAACGGGAACTGACTTACCGTTTCGACGGCGAATGGCTGGAGCTGGAGCCCGACTTTTATAAAGCCCGCATCCGGCTGCTGGGCATAATTCCAGTGGGAAAAAAGCAAAAGTTTTATCAGAGCAAATACGGCATAACTTTCGAAACCCCCAATGGGTTTTTCGCCCTGCGCACGGTAGCCAATCAGACCATTAAAGCACCGGAGCAGTGGTACCGCATGAATAAAGCCCGGAACTGGGATGAATTCCAGGCGGCGCTAAACCTGCAGGGCATCACCTGCACCAACATCGTGTATGCGGACCGCGAAGGGCATATTTATCACCTCGGGAATGGGCTGCTGCCCAAACGAGACCCCAACTACGACTGGTCAGGCATACTGCCCGGCGACACCTCCGCCACCCTTTGGAAGAATGACTTTTACCCGGTAGACCAGCTGGTGCAGGTATTTGACCCGCCTTCGGGCTATGTCTACAATTGCAACCACACCCCGTTCCGCAGCACCGCTCCCGAAGACAACCCTGATACGACCTCCGTACCGTCCCACATGGGCTACAAACACCCCAACGATCTCACCAACCGGGGCGCCCGCTTCCAGGCTTTGATGCAACAATATGAGCAGTTAAGCTACGAGGACTTTAAACGCATCAAGTACGATCAGGCTTATGAGCAGCCCATGGTAGCTGTACCCTGGTTTGAGCCCATATTCCATCTCAATCCTGATGATTATCCGGATATTCAGGAGCAAATCCGGCTGCTGCGGGATTGGGACCGGGTGGCAGATGCTAATAGCGAGGCTGCTGCCACGGCTATTCTTGCCTATTACCACCTGGAATCTGCGCTAAAATCCGGACAGTCGGTGCTTGAACTGGACACCCTGCCGGAGAAAGCGCTTGCGGAAGCACTGCGATTCGCCCGGGAGCATTTCGTTAAGCACTTTGGGCAACCTATAGTCCCTCTCGGTAAGCTACAGCAGCACCGCCGGGGCGACATCAGCCTGCCCATGGGCGGCGGCCCGGATGTACTCGCCGCCGTACGTAGCGAATTGCAAAAGGATGGCCGCCTGCGCCCGGTCTCCGGTGATTCCTATATACAGTTTGTCCGCTACAGCGAGGAAGGGGTACGAATCGAAAGCATCAACGCCTACGGAGCTTCCGCCCGCCCCGACAGCCCCCACTATACCGACCAAATGCAGCGCTTCACTCAGCAGGAACTTAAGCCGATGACGCTGGATAAGGAGGCGGTGTTGGATGGAGCGTTGCGGGTGTATCATCCGGAGTAAGCCCTCCTTTATTGTTCGTCCAGAAAGGCAGCCATAGCCTCACAAACCGCCTCCGGCTCTTCTACGGATGAGGTATGGCCGGCACGGGGTATGATGAGCAATTGGGCATTTGGAATGTGCTCAGTAAGGTATTCTGATTTGGCGGGAACGGTGGCAACATCCTCTTCCCCGACCAATACCAGCGTTGGGCACTGAATATCAGCTAAGGCCCCGGGTGGTACTGCTTCCCGCTCAATGACGCCTTCCACCGCTCTTGTGATATTCCGATTATTACGGACTAATTCTTTTTCCCATTTTTTCCTTAGCATCAAACGTTCAGGATCCGCTAAAAACGAGGGACCAAACATGATCTTCATGACCGGGCGCTTGACCGCCCAAACGCCCAGCATTTTCACAATACGGTTGAGCATCCGGTAACGTGGGATGTTATCTTCAGGTTCTGCCTGGGCAGAAGTATCCATTAGGATCAGTGACTTGACCCGACCGGGGTGCCGACTGGCAAGGCGCAGCCCGACAAAACCGCCCATACTCAGCCCCGCGAAGTGGCAGCGGTCAATTTTCAGCGCATCAAGCAAGGCCAAAGCATCCACGGTAAGGGTGTCCATATCATACCCACCCGCCGCAACTGCACTTTGCCCCTGCCCCCGGTGGTCGTAGGCGATGACCCGGTACCGGTCTTTAAAAAACTGAATCTGATCCGCAAACATGCGACTGCTCCAAAGCAGACCATGAGCAAACAGCAGGGTTTCTGTTCCCTGACCATGCTCTTCGTAGTAAAGTTCCGTTTGATTGACGTATATCCTGGGCATATTTTTGATAAAAAGATAAGCATTTCTGTGGATTTCTAAAGCCCTGCTGCCAATCCCATCGCACTGCGGGGTTACAAATGTATACCGGCCACACACTTAAGTAAACACCCTGGCAAAAACGATCCAAATGCGCATTGATGCCCACCAACATTTTTGGGAATATGACCCGGTTGCCTATCCCTGGATTTCTGAGGCGATGCCCGAACTCCAAAAGGACCGCCTGCCCACCGACCTTAGCCCTTTACTGAAAGAGGAAGGCATAGATGGCTGTGTGGCGGTACAGGCCCGGCAATCTCCCGAAGAAACAGATTTCCTGCTCCGGCTGGCCGGGGAGTCCTTTTTCATTAAAGGTGTGGTGGGATGGGTTGACCTGCAGGCACCTGATGTAGCGCAAACCCTGGAACATTACCAAAACAATCCTTTACTCAAAGGAATGCGCCATATTGTTCAGGATGAACCGGATGATGAGTTTCTGCTTCGCCCGGACTTTCTGCGTGGTGTGCAAAAACTGGGACAGCAGGGCTATACCTATGACATCCTCGTCTTCGAGCGCCACCTCCCGGTAGTGCAAAAGTTCCTGGATGCCTGCCCCGATCAGCCTTTTGTGCTGGACCATTTGGGAAAACCTGTCATAGAAGGAGGGCCCAGTCCGCTTTGGACAGACCATATCCGGTCCATCGCCGCCCACCCTAACGTGTACTGTAAGCTATCCGGGCTCGTCACCGAGGCAGACTGGAACAACTGGCAACGAGAGGACTTCTACCCTTTCCTGGATATCGCGATGGAAGCATTTGGGCCCGAGCGGCTGATGATTGGCTCAGACTGGCCCGTATGTCTGCTTGCCGCTGATTCCTACCACGAAACGGTGAATATAGTGCAGACGTACCTCCGGCAATACGCCCCGGAAGCCCAACCGGCTATTCTGGGGACAACGGCCACCCAATTTTACCAACTCAACTAAAAAACCATGGACTTAAACCTAAAAGATAAAGTATTCCTCGTCACCGGTGGCGCAAGCGGCATAGGGGCCGGCATCAGCCGGGCATTGGTAGCGGAAGGCGCCCTGCCCGTTATCGTGGGCCGCAATAAAGCCAAAGGCGATGCTATCCTGGAGGAACTGGGCACGGGCTTTCAAATTGTAAAAAACCTGGGCACCGCAGAGAGCTGCCGCGAGGTCGTCGAAGAAGCCCTTCAACTTACCGGCAGAGTGGACGGCTTGGTGAATAACGCCGGTGCCAATGATGGCGTAGGGCTGGAAAATGGCAGCCCGGAAGCCTGGATCAATTCCCTGCAAAAGAACCTGCACCACTATTTTTATTTGGCACACTACCTGCTCCCAGAGCTTAAGCAGCGTAAAGGCAGCATTATCAATATCAGTTCAAAAACCGCCGTAACCGGGCAGGGCAACACCTCTGCCTACGCTGCTGCCAAGGGTGCACAACTGGCCCTCACCCGGGAGTGGGCAGTGGAACTCCTCCCCTACCACATCCGCGTCAATGCCCTGGTACCCGCTGAGGTGATGACCCCGCTTTACCGCACCTGGCTGGATACCTTCGATGACCCGGCTGCCAAACAACGCAGCATTGAAAGTAAAATCCCGCTCGGGCAGCGCATGACAACGTGTGAGGAAATGGCAGATATGGCCCTCTTCCTACTCTCCGACCGTGCGTCCCACATTACCGGGCAGCATTTCTTTATCGATGGCGGCTACGTACACCTGGACCGTGCCCTCTAAATCCAGCCTATGAAAACCTACTGCTATACCCTCGACCTCAAAAATGACCCGGCGCTAATCGCCGAATATGAGCGCTACCACGAAGCCGTCTGGCCGGAAATCCTCGAGAGTATAACTGAAAGTGGCATCCGGAATATGACCATCTACCGCTGGGCCAACCGCCTGTGCATGACCATGGAAACCGAGGACGACTTCGACCCGGCCGAGAAAGCCCGCCTTGATGCCGCCAACCCTAAGGTACAGGAGTGGGAAACGCTGATGTGGGATTATCAGCAGGCGCTGCCCGGTGTAGAGCCGGGGACGAAGTGGGTGGAAATGGAGGTGATTTTTCGGCTGTGATGTCCCTGTGATTCTGGTTGCCTGAATGTAGTCCTTTTTTAATCAATATTGCCGGACTGGAAACACTTCAATACAACACAAACAAAGGGAAAAAACCAATTATGAATAAATAGGGAACACCAAGGGATCAACCGCCCCGGTGCCCCTCCTTCCATTTCCCCTGCTCACCCTACTGCTTAACCACCGGCCATGCGCCCCGTACCTCAGGCGTGCGCAATTCCACCCAGTAGATGCCCGATGGCAACTGCTCCAGCGATAGAGATAACTGCCATTGGTGACCAGTAACCACCAATAGCCCGGATTGCAAGACCTGCCCGAGAGGACTTACAAGTGACCACTGCAGCTCGGGGACTTCGAAGTCATTACCTTCCATGATCAGTGGCCCTGTAGTTGGGTTTGGGGAAAGCCGGACTGCCCAGTTTGCCGGGAAGTCTGTAGCGCCGGATACCATGACTGTTACGGTTTGCAGGGTGCTCTGACAGCCATTTGCATCCATCACAACAACCCCGTACTCACCATTGGGCAACTCCGTAATTAAAAACGAGCTATTAAAACTCTCTCCGCCGTCGATACTGTACTGATAGGGAGGTATACCTCCGGATGCTGTAATATGGAGACTGTCTTCGATAACCTCTACCTCCGTTTCAAGAGGCATGGGGGAGGATATTTCAATCGTTATGGTATAAATAAACCCTTCACTATCCTGAATATCCAGATCATAAATACCGGGATCAAGCCCTTCAAAGACCGGGCTTTCCCCGTACCCACTCTCGTTGACCTGATAAGTGTAAGGAGCTGCTCCACCATTGACACTCTGTACCAAAAAGCTTCCATCAGCGGCACCAGCACAGGATAAATTACTCACTTCGATAACAGCATCAATAATGATATTGACCGTAGCATCAACGGAAACCGTACAGCCATTGGCATCTGCCACCAAGGCCTCGTAAGTACCATTGCCCAGACCGGTGAAGGTGCCGGAAGGCTCAAAATTTGTGCCTCCATCAATACTGTACTGGTACGGAGGTGTCCCCCCGGTAGCCAAAAGGGTAAGGGTAGTCAGTTCGACTGTTGCTGCCAGTTCCAAAGGAGCGGGTTCCCCAACGGTCAGCTCCGTTAAGTCCAACGCATTGCCATTTACATCCATTATCGTAACGGTATAATTGCCAGCTTGCAAGCCTTCAAATAGGGGGGCTTCCTGTACCATACCCTCCCCCAGTTGGTAGGTAAAGGGCCCTTCTCCGCCTTCAATATCGCTAATCAGCAGGCTGCCGTCCGATAAGCCCGCACAGCTGACGTCGATGGTCGTGACCGATGCCGAAAGAATCTGGTTTATGGTAATTGTTCCTGCGGCAGAACAGCCTTTACTATCCACGATTTGTAAATTGTAGCTTCCATTTGGGAGCTCTTCGAAGAAAGCCGATTCGGTAAAAACAGTGCCGCCATCAATGCTGTACTGATAGGGCGGGGTTCCGCCGGTACCCGCGAGGGTCAAATTATTGCCTGCCAGAATAGTACTCAGTTGCAAGGGGGGCGGCGCACTGATCGTAACCGTTTGAATAGTCAGGGTACTACCATTGGCATCCGTTATCACAAGAGTGTAGTCGCCGGATTCCAAATCACTAAATTCAGAATCTGCCTGTGCTGTTCCACCGTTCAGGCTAAATTGGTAAGGCGCAAATCCACCATCAATTTCACCAATCGTTATACGGCCATCCGCCGCCTCTGCACAGTCATTGCCGATAGTTAATACCTCAGCGCTTTGAATCAGGTTGAGCGTAAAACCGGAAGAGGCCATACATCCATTTGCGTCCACCACAACTATGGTGTAATCATCGTTTGAGAGTCCGGTAAAAACCGCGCTTTCCTGATAATCTACGCCCCCGTCCACACTGTAAAGATAAGGTGGTGCCCCTCCGGATGCAGTAATCAAGAGGTCATTCCCGGAACTACCCACTTCTACCATCAAGGGCTCCGGCTCTTCCAGAGTTATAACCGGGAGTATAGTTTCCTGCCCATCAACATCAAAAACAGCGATGGTGTACTCTCCTGCAGACAGTCCACTGAAAACAGCCGTATCCTGGATACTGCCCCCGTTGAGGGCGTAGGTATAAGGGGGCAGGCCTCCCAAAGCAGAGACCTGAATCACACCGTCCGCTTCTCCTGCACAGCTAACAGCATTGCTGATGGTTGCTGCTGCTGAAAGCACGGCAGGGTCAGTTATAAAAAGCCGGAAGACTTCGCCCGTGCGCCAACCACCTTCTGTATCCGTAAGGTCGAAAGTAAACTGATCCGCATTAACGAGACTTCCATCGTGCTGATACCTCAAAATCCCGGCGTTAATATCTGCCTGACTGAAGGTGTCTCCCAGCGCCAGAGCTATATCGGTACCCACCACTAAGGCACCATGCTGAGGCAGCCCGGTAATCCGGTAAACCATTGATTCCGGACTTAAGCCTGGTTTCCCGTATGCCAGAAAGGCCGCAGTGATTACTTCTGACTGTGCGTAGGGTATTTCAAGGGCCAGGTTAGCCAGTGTATCTGCGGGCAGGGGGGCTTCCGCAGAAGGGCAAACCTCAATTGACCAGGACACTAGATTCCCACCATCCTGATTAAATGCATCACTAATTGTGAGCGTCCAGGTACCTGTAGCCGACAGCCCTTCAAAATCCGAAAGCATACCCACTGGCTGAAAGCTGCCGGAGATAGCGTAAGGAGCGCCCTCAGAGCAACTGTTTTCAAAATCTGATGCTGATAACGTTGCCTCATCATCAAAATCTACCAGCAAGTTATCCTCTGAACAACCAAAATCTGAACCGGGCACCCCGGGTTGATCAAAGAGGGCCACCGTAGTGCCATCCTCCGCGCTGAGGGTAGCGGAGAGGTCGCCCAACCAGGTATGATCGATAGCCAGGCTAACGTTGAGGTCGGCAATATCAAAATCGCCTGCAGTAGTTAGGGTGGTAGAAAACATCCCGGTCCCGTCGGATGGGATATCCAACCCCGGATTGGAATCAAAGTACTGCTCACAGCGGTTGCCGAGGGTCTGAAAGCTTTGCCAGGAAGCAGAAGCGCCCACCCCACATTCGTTGTAAGGCACTACCCGCCAGTAGTATACGGTCAACTCCTCCAGCCCTGAAAGCTCGTAGGCTGTTTCGTTTACGGTCTGGGTTAGAATAGTAGCGGCCCCAAATGCAGGAGAAGTCGCCACTTCCACCTCATAAAAGTCAGCCAAATCCGCAGCTTCCCAGCTCAGGGCTGTGGTTTGGGGCACCACCTGTGCACCGGCTGATGGCAAAGCCAGGGTTGGAGCTTCCGGCACCTCCGCTGCAATATCCAGCTCCACGGTAACTACTTTACTTAGCGTCGCACTGCTGGCCTCTATCACTAACTCGTACAGCCCACTCTGTGCGTCTTCAAGATCGGTAACCGTTAGTGTTGTGATGCCATTAGGGCCAATGGGATTGTTATCGAAGTTGGCTGCCGCTCCATCCGGCAGCCCCGAAACAGACAGTTGTAAGTCTTCAGCAAATCCGGCAATAGCGGTAAAGCCCAGTTCAAAAACTGCTGAGGTATCGCTGCAAAGCGCTTGCACAGCAGGTGTTGCGGCTATGAGTACAGTAGGGCTGGGGGGAAGCTGGATTTCAAAGTCCTCATCAGATATATCAAAGAAAATATTACCAGATGCTACAACCTGAACACGGGCAGAAGTAGTCACCTCCAGTGGGACGAATACCTCCTGAGCGCCATCGTTGGGAACGCCCTGAGCAAGTAAAACCGGATAAGTAAACCCACCATCGGTTGACAGGTAAATGTCTACCAGGCTGCAATTGACAGGGGCACTATCCGTACCGGCCACGTCCCAGGTTACTTCCTCGGTCGCCCCCACTTCCCACACCACACTGGTATTGGGCTGCTGTACAACAAAAGGCCCCGCATCGTCGGAAAAAATAATGGCAACATCGGTTGATTTGACACAACCGCCCCCGGGGAAGTTATCCCGAACCGAGCAACGAAAACTCATCGTGCGCGATACAGAGGGTAAAACCTCCCATGCATCCGGAGTATTAGATACCACGGCATCCAGGTTAGGGAAAAAGCGGGTGGGCGAAGAGGTGGGCAGCAAAGACCGAAAGGCTGGGCCGCCTGTACTGGCAGATACCGGAGGCATCGTAGCCACTTCATTGTCCATTTGCTCCCAGCAATACGTAAGGCCGTCTCCCTCCGGATCAGTCGCTTCGGCGGTAAGGAAGAAAGGTGTGGATACCGGCAGCATTATCGGGTCGGCAAAAGACGTGACCACGGGGCCCGAATTATCAATATTGATCAGCTCCGGGCAGGTGCTACCAGCACCAAATTCAATAATATTGGTCACTTCCTGAATACTAATGGCGTGAAAGTAGTCATCACTGTTATTTTGCACATTCGGGCCACATATTCCTGCATATCCCATGATGGTAGAGGCACTACCGGGCTCCATAGCGGTGGCACCAACCCGGTTACAACCATTGTTCTGTGTATGGTTGGCCCCAAACTGATGTCCGAATTCATGAGCTACATAATCAATATAAAAAGGGTCATTGACCGGCGATGACAAGCCGGTAACCCCTCTTGCTTTACGGTCGGTGCAGACAGAAGACAAAGAGGCAAGGCCGCCCCCACCTGTGCTAAAGACATGCCCAACGTCATAATTCCCGAAACCTATAATATTGTCCAATACCCCTTGGTTTTCACTGATCAGGGCTCCCGTGCTGTTGTTCGTGAACGGATCCGTGGCTGCATTCAGAAAAATCGCCTGATCAGTTTCGTCAACCAGCTCCATATGTACGGTAAAGTCCCGCTCATACACGCCATTCACCCGGGTCATGGCCACGTTGTACGCGGCCAGCACATCAGCCACTGTCCCTCCGTGAAACTGCGCATACTCGCCCGTACAGGCAATCGCGAGGCGGTAGTTACGAAGGGTGCAATCCCCCAGCAAGGCAGCCGGTGGGGTCTCAGGGTTGCCATTTATGCCTATGGCATCAGCATCCATCCGGCAGCTGAATTCATTGCCTGGAACCCCCTTATAGTCAGATTTATAATACACCTGATAATACCGGGTCTGGCCTTCAGAGAAGATATCAATGTAGACGGTGCTGTGCAGCCCGGATAGGATCATGGCGTGGAAACCTTTATGGGTATACCCAAAACGGGCATAGGCTGTCCCATCCTCCGGGCTGTAACCGGCAAAGGATCGCATTCCGGGATACCGGTCAGACAAGCCTTCCTCCATTACTGGTGCTTCTACTATTCTAAAAGTGCGGTTGTGCCCGCTTGGCATTGGCAACTTCAGGTCTGCCCCTCCTTCCGCTGCCGCCGGGGTGTGCCACATTGGCGCCTGATCCAAAACGGAGATCAGCGCATCCATATCCACACTGATAAGCCGGGCTTTCTCAGGCTGTATTTGACGGAGGCCGCCGGATCGCTGTGTATCTTTCAAAGGGGCATCTGTAAACCAGTGTTGAGCAAAGGCGTCTTGGGGTGCAGCTAATAAAAGGCATAGCAATACAAGCGGGTAGAGCGTTTTTTTCATGCTTACTTTTGTTTTGCATACCATTCGCGAGGTATGCAAATGAACAATTGGGTTAAAAGTCTTACTCTGGTGCTGCCCGTTAAGTGTATGTAATGGAGGATTCGCAATTTAGGAAAAGAAATTATGATACTGAAACGCAGCTGCTGTGACTGCCCTTATGAAGAAGCGTTTGGGTACACCTGATTTTTCTTCAATGCATCCGCTCAATGTAGGTTTGGAGGTTCTGAGCCCTGAATTGTTCTGCGTCCCAGGTTCCTCTAAGTTGTCCCTTTTTGCCAGTGTGCCAGACGTATACATTCGCATCCGTCATCTCGCCCTTTTGTACAACGGTGACTGCAGTTTTAATATAGTCGTCATCCTCGTAGGCATCCAAAACTGCTTGTTCTGCAGGTGAAAGCCCATGAAGCAGCAAGCCGTGAACCTCAGCACCCGGTTGCGGGAATACAGCGGGATAAGCCCGGACGCAGGGCCCATCGTGTATGGAAAAACGATGGTATCCGGGGAGTACAGCTTCCGATGAAACCGGCAGGCGGCCAAGCAGTAAATGCAGGATTTCCGGAAAGAGTAAAGTGCCGTAAACAAATAAAGGGCGCATCCTTGGGTTTTTACCAATAAAAAAGGGCTGAATGCGACGGGGGTGCCAACATTCAGCCCTTTCAACAGCAATAGCTGTGGTATTTCTTACTGAGACTGCAACTGCTCGATAGCACCTTCTGTGCCACCAACCATCATGCTCGTCACGATGCAAAGCACGAAAAGAGCGATAGCAAGGTACCAGGTCGCTTTCTCAATAAAATCACTGGATTTGGCTGCGCCAAACATCTGATTGGCCTGAGTTCCGCCAAAGGTAGAATCCACACCACCGCCCTTCGGGTTCTGGATCAAAACTGCGCCCATCAGCAGCACACAGACAAGGGCAATCAGTACAGTCATGGTAGTCAGCATATCTTAATTGCTTTTTATATTCAAAATTTGCTGCGCAAAGTAATCACTTTTTTCTGGAAAAACCAACATCAACCGGCGATACATTTCTTCTGCCTTTTCGTACTGCCCCTGCTGAACCAGTACCTTTGCCAGCGTTTCAGATACAAGATTGCCATTCTCTGTTATACTTTGCAGTACAATTTCATCTACTTTGCTGGATGGCTTCTGTTTTTTCTTTTTTCTGTGCCTGCGCTTCTCTTCCATTTTGCCGGACTCCATGATATCGTTCAGCTGTGTCTGAATATCCGGCGGCTGGAACTGTGCTACCCAACTTGTAAAAGAGCTTTTAGGCCTGGGCGAGGGCCTGGGCTCATACAGTGGCCCATGCG
>CAZNHN010000064.1:0-2602 GCA_964572415.1 uncultured Phaeodactylibacter sp. | reverse complement strand
TTAGTGACCCTGGAACCCATATGGGCTTCATGGCTCCCAGGGACTGCAGATTCGTTTAGCGCTGACTCTAAAGCCTCCAGTTCCTGGCTCTTCCAGGCCTCAATTTCCGCTTCCTGCTTGCCGGCTTCCTCAGCAAAGGACAGGTCAAGCCGCTCAGTGACTCCGGCAGAGGGGGTTTCTCCCTCCGGACTATGGTCTGCCTCTCCTGCTATCGCTGGGTCAGGCGAAAAATCCAGCTCCAGAGCAGGCACTGAAGGTTCGGGCGCGGATTCCAGGCCGGAAAGCTCAAAGTCCTCAACATCTTCCTCCATACTATGCAATTCGAGGTAATCTTCTGATAGATGAAATACCTCTTCTTCACTGGTATCTTCGATGAAAGCTGAGACTTCTGCATATAAAAGGCTCCGGTCGCTGCTTGTCGCTGCTACCCTGGCCAGAGCGGCTTCCCAGTCTTTGCGGTTATCCTGAAGGCTTTTTCTCAATAGTAGCAACTGCAGGGGCTGGCAATAGGGATATTGCAACGCCATAGTCTTTAATTCTTCGTAAGGCAACTGATGCAGCAGCGCACGGTCTTGCAGGTATCGGCTAAAATTTTCAGCATTCATGATCAGCTCTTATTATGGAAGGGCAGCTTGCTTTGGTTTTCTCTTTTTAACTCAACAAAACAAATTAAAAAAACTTCCTGACAAATCAAACTTTCGTTTTCAGGAAGTCTACGAGTTTCCGAACCGCCTTTCCCCGGTGGCTGATGCTGCTTTTCTCCTCTGAAGACATCTGGGCGAAAGTCCGGTTATACCCATCAGGCATAAACACAGGGTCATATCCAAACCCCTGATTGCCTTTCTTATGATGGATGATTTTTCCTTCCACAACCCCTTCAAACTGATGCTCTTTCCCGTCCATTATTAAGCTGATGACGGTGTGGAAGCGGGCTTGCCGTTCCTCCTCCCCTTTCATATTGGCGAGCAGCAGGCTCATATTGGCTTCGTCATCGTGCGCGGGACCGGCGTAGCGGGCAGAGTAAACGCCCGGCTCACCATTCAGTGCATCCACTTCCAGGCCGGTGTCTTCCGAAAAACAGTCAACTTCATAGTTCTTGTAAACATACCAGGCTTTTTCCGAGGCATTGCCGGCAATGGTCGGGCTGGTTTCAGGCAGCACTTCATCGCAGCCAATATCCTGTAGCCCTTTAATTTCAATTTTTCCTTCCAGCAACTCGGTTACTTCTGATATTTTGTTAGGATTGCCTGTTGCGAAAACAATAGATGGCATGGTGTATAATTAGGTTTTAATTGATTACGTTTTAAACGTTGAAGCAGGCTTTAAGCGTGCGCCAGAGCTGTCCGGATTTTTCCGTTTTCCCAGCTTGCCGCTCTTCATAGATATCACTGATTGGGTCAGCCAGGATGAAAGCCGTTTTGCCAAATTGCACCGGCTGATACCGCGTCAACTGAAAATGCAGCCCCAGGCGGTTCCCGCTTACCCCAAAGAGAAAAGTAAACCTGGCATTACGGCACTCTGCAATCTGGCTGAAACTAATGGTTTCTTCTGATGTTAAACAGATAAATCTGGTGTCTTGTGCGAGGTCAATACCAGCAGCGCTGAAAACCTTATTCATAAAATGCTCTATTTCAGCCTGGTCTTGCTGGCCAGCTTGATACCAAATCCAAATCCCTTTTTCACCCGCTCCCGAAGCCCTTTCTTCGAGCCGGAATGTGTCAGGGACAGGAAACAGATGGAAGTCAAAAAAGGTAGGATTCAAAATTTATCTTTTATTTTATAGCCCTTGGCAAAATATTCAGTAAGTAAAAAGCCAAAATTACTTTCAATATAAAACAATTGCAAATTTTTCTTATTTTCGCAGTAAAATATTGCCGATGAAATTTAACATAAAAATCACGAAAGCTCAAAATTCACGACTCTCCCAGGTGGATTTTGGTAACATTCCCTTTGGACGGGTATTTTCCGACCATATGTTTGTAGCCGACTACCAGGACGGCGAGTGGAAGGCTCCACGGATTATTCCTTTCGGCCGTTTTGAGATGCACCCCGCTGCTATGGTACTTCACTATGGCCAAGCTATTTTTGAAGGCATGAAAGCCTCTAAGTCTCTTGATGGCACGCCGTTTTTCCTTCGCCCAGAGATGCACGCTAAGCGCCTTAATAACTCTGCACGCCGCATGTGCATGCCCGAAGTCCCCGAGGGGCTGTTCCTCGAAGCCCTGCATACCCTGGTTGACCTGGACAGCGGCTGGATTCCTCCACAGGAAGGCAGCGCGCTCTACATCCGCCCTTACATGTTTGCGATGGATGAATTCATTGGAGTTAAGCCATCTGCATCCTACAGGTTCATCATTTTTACGGGCCCGGTAGGTCCTTACTACGCAAAACCAGTAAGCCTGATCGCCGATACGGAGTTTGCCAGAGCTGCTGTTAAAGGAGGTACAGGCGAAGCAAAGGTGGCAGGCAATTATGCGGCCTCCCTCCTACCCGCAAAACGAGCCAATGAAAAAGGCTACGACCAGGTCATGTGGCTGGACAGCCGGGAGTTCAAATATATTCAGGAGGTTGGCACTATGAATATCTTCTTTGTCATTGATGG
>CAZNHN010000063.1:19467-24370 GCA_964572415.1 uncultured Phaeodactylibacter sp. | reverse complement strand
TTTGCACTTAATGTTGGTTTGCGTAATGAGTTTACGGGGCTTGAAAATATTAAGTTGAAAGCGGCTATTTTCGGTATGACCGAAGCAGAACTGAAGCAAAAGCTGGACTTTATCATTGACTTTTCTGAATTGGAGTATGCACTGGAAACGCCGGTAGGGAACTACTCTTCGGGCATGCGGGCCCGGCTTTCTTATTCAGTGGCTATCGCTACCGAGCCGGATTTGTTTATTATTGATGAAGCGCTCGCGGTAGGGGACAGCCTTTTCAAAACCAAGTGCTATGAGCATTTGGGGGAATATGTTCAAGAAAAGGAGCGCGCTGTTCTTTATGTTACAAATCGTATACGTAAAGTAATGGCACTTGCTAATCGAGTCTTAGTCATGCGGAGTGGAAAATTGGTACAGGACTCTCAGGATACTGTAGACGCGCTGGAATATTACATCAATGATATCGTTGGTGATGATATGACTGAGCGGGTCAAGGAGATGAAGCTTAAAAAGATCCGGCACTTCGAAATGTAACCGAGCCTAATTCCCCTTAGTTAGGTAGATGGGGGAAGGACTAATCGATACCTCTTTCTTCGGCAAGGCTTCGCAGCGCTGAGCGCAGTTGCTCAGATTCTACCAGGGTCTGATAGAGTGCCTCGCCAACCATGCTATGAGCCAGCGGGCCAAAGTGACGATCCCATTCCGCCAGGTGTAAGTCAACTAGCTTTATTCCTTCTGCGTTTTGGAACACCTCAGATAGATCAATGGTAATGATATCTTCCTCCTTGGCAATTGCCATTAGGTCGTCTTTCTCCTCCAGGTTCAGATTGCGGTTTAATACCGGGATATATACCCAAACGGGAATAGCACCCATTGCCTCGCAGGAGTTCCGAAAAGTCTCTAGCCCCCATCTGATGACAGCATCTGCAAACACTTTAGCCTGCTGCTGTTTTGACTCCGATATATTCGGAAGTTCCTTCAGTACTTCTTGAAGGTAAGGATATTCTGTTTCCACATTCCTGGCCTTCAGTGTCTTTAGATTGCGCAAGAGACGGAGGCGCTCCTGGTTATGAGCCGTGTAAATGACGATGTCTGGCTGGTATTTGGGAATGAGCTTGTCTGTGGTCCCAATTTGCTGGGGCATGTGGTTTTTTGGTATAGAAAAATTCAGAAGGTCTGTAGTGTCCCATCCCAAATCAGCGAATGGCTTTTCAGTATTCAGTTTGGACTCGACAATAGAGGCGAAAATCTGTTCATTAGGTACTCCGCCACCCATTTCTATAGAGCCTCCATTCAAAGCTACCCTAAGGGTGCCGGGGGGGCGGTTCACGGCAAATTCGTCATCACGGAATCCTGCGCTATTCGTTTTAAAGGAGGCGAGTTTGAACGTGGTATCCAGATTGGGTTTGATTTGCTTTAGGAAAATATCAGTGGTAAGGGTATAAAAATTGGTCTCATGGATATTCTTCCAGTTATCAGGTTTCTCCCGGTTGATCTCATCCAGCGGGCTTCCCATGAGGCTTTGATTTGGCAGTAGTGTTTCGTAATACCCTTTGAACATGTTTTCCTGGTCTGCAGCATTGAGCCTGGTTTCCAGCACGGGCGCCATGTCGAAGTTTAACGTGCCCTGTATGCGCTGATTGATTTCCGGAAAAGCAAATATACATCCCAGCACCAGCATTGCCGTGATAAACTGAAGCTTAAATCGGGGTGGCCAGTAAAACCAGGAAGCTCCCTTCGGAATTTTGAAATAAAGGTATTGGATACCGATGCCAATTCCCGTCAAGACTACAATTCCAAATACAATAGTTAGGGCTTGACTGGCAGTAACAGTGGTGAATACAAGCATCATTTCTGCCCACTGCCGTATATCATTGGTGGTCCAAAAAGACCACAGCAGTGCAATAAACATAAAAGTCCCAATTACTGACAGAGCTACTTTTGCTGCATGTACAGGCGAGAAAATGAGATGATTTATTCTTTTCGGGCGGCGCACAACTTGCATGGCTGCGTTGATCGCCACAACAATACCGAATACCCCCCAGAAAACAGCATCCTGAATTGTAAGGGGGAAACTGCCCCGAATCCAGAACCATTGATACCCGTGCAAAAACCAGTTGATAAAGAAAACAATAAGAATGGTCACAATAATTGCAGGGGCAGTCCCTATGTGCTTGATTTTAAAAAAAATAGGGTAGTAAAAAACTTTCATGACGAAATCCCGCCAGTAAATATTGATTCTACGCCAAAGGTCACTAAAGTTTCGGGCAAAAAAGTAGTGTTGAAAAGTCGGAGGCAGGTCAAATCCAAAAAGGCAAATCACACCTGCAGAAAAATGGAATATCCCGGCAAGGCGTACAATCAGGGCATAACTCGCTACTAAAAACAAGAGCAAATCATAGACTGTGGCTATAGAAGAAGGAGCCGGTATGAGGTAATAATAGATGATGCGGTAAAGAAACAAATGCAACAACCCGTTGGCGATCCATATCAGGCCTTTTTGGTAGGTGGCATAAGCTGGCTTTCGGTAGTAACTACTAGCAAACACTTTGTAATCGACTACTGGGAATATAAAGAAGATCAGGTTGGGCAACAGAAAGAAATAACTGAGCTGCATCCATATACTCCTGGGTTGTTTTTGATGCTTCATTTCATGCAGAAAAGCAATCATACGAAACATAAAAATGCCCCCAAGTACAGGAATGACCTTGTTGGGAAACACCCCTTTCCAAAACAGAACTGCGATTGCAGCGGTGCATGCAATGGTAATATACTGCTTGGATTTCAGAGATAACGGGATTTGCGTGATCCCAAACAGCCCCATACCCAGGGTCAAAACCCAAAGACCTGTTTCCGCACCTAGTATGATGAATAGCGCTGCAATACAAAGGAAAAAGAAAAATGGCAATTTGTACCGGATCGGAAGAACAACATGAATAGCGAAACCACCGATAATAAACGGCATTAAGGCTGATAATCCGGTTGAGGCTTCCAGCTTAAACAAGTGAACCGCGATACCTGCGGCGGCAAGAGGTATTAAGATATTCAAAAATTCAGAAAGGTTGATATCTGCCGTGAGAGTAGTGTTCGCTTTTCGCAGATACGTTGCTGTCCTGTTGATCATCACAAAAAAAATTTAGGTTGATTTTGCCTGGGTAAAAGTAAAGAGAAAAAACTACACAGCTTTAGTTACTTTATAATATCAGGCTTTCTTCTCTTAGGGCGCCCCATATTAGCACCACATTGTAGTTTCAAATAGCTTGAGCCAGCTGCTCTTCATGGTAGTAGTCCATATAACAACCTCCGAACCGGACCAGGCGCCCAAAAATAGCGGCCCTTAAGCTTTCGTCGTACAGCTTGTTACGGTTTTTACTCTCGAGCGGATGATCAATGGTCGCAGCATGGGGTATTATTTTACTCAGTTCTGCTCCATTACTTTGCACAATATCCTCATAGCGGATAAGCTGTTCTTTCCGAAGCAGGATGTAAGGGAGGTAAAGTTCGTGCAGCAGGCGCACCTGCCGGTCCAACAGGTCTGGAATGCGCTCTAATTCTTCAAACAGCGCGGGGCGCAGCCCTTTAAGCACAGTCAGGTTGCCTTTGGAGACCGGTGCCTGAATGGTATTCCAGGAGGCAATGGTGGAGACCGGATTGCGTATGATGGTGTACAGCGGATAGAGCAGGTTGAGGGGCTCCAGCAAAAAGGTAAAGTGCGCATTTTGCTTGATCACCAGCGTGAAGTCTTCCTGCAGGGATTTATCAAAATGAACCCAATCTTTCCTGACCAGGCTGGCTCGTTTGCCCTGCTCTGCCTTTCCGAAAGGATTGGAGGGAATGGTGCCGGCTTTGACTTTGGACAAAGCCTTACCCTTTGTGAGCAGGCTCTGCCGCATGGCTGCGAAAAACTGCTGCGTTTCCTCAAGGCCCTGTTCCTGGCTTTGGAACATCCCCAGGTTCATGGGTTCGTGCAGCGCAATGGTATTCGGCAACTGATTGAGCAGGAAGCAACTTAGCGTTGTGCCGGAGCGGGGAGGCCCGGTGAGGATGATATTTTTTCCTGTACTATTGTCCATATTTGAAAAGGGATTGGTCAGCCCAGAGGGTATCGGTCTGATGCAGGAGGTCAAGCATAGCATGTTGCTCCTTTAAGATATCGTGGTTAGCCGTGATGGCTTTGCCCTGTTGGATGAAGGATTGCCGTTCGTGATCCGGCATTTGGAGGGCCCGCAGGATGGCTTCCAGGAGAGCTTCCTCATTGTATTCCGGCTGTATGCAGGTCTTTTCCGGAATGCAAAAATCGATATTCCCTACAGCGTAAGGGCATATGATAAACTTTTCCAGGTACATGCCTTCCAGAGCCGGTAGGTAAAACCCTTCTGCGCCCCGGCTGGCATCCAGCGGTAAATAAGCGACGGTCTTTGCCCGGTTGAGCAGTTGGAGGAAATCCTGACGGGTAGGCAACAGGGGAGGGGTCTGCACCTTGATGGTCCACTTGCGCCACCGCCACCGGTTTTTGCGTTTGAGGCGCTGTTCCAGCCGTTTGGCCAGCCCCGGGTTTTTCAATCCTACGATGAGGAGATCCAGATCCGGGCAGGGATTAGGCTCAGGGAGTAAAGTAAAGTCGATGCTGTCCGGTATCAGGAAAACAGGTCCGTTTACGCCATGGTCTTCCAGTATTTTTTTGCCAACAGAACTTTTGGCAATGCGTATGGCCGGGTGCTTTAGAAAAGCGTGCCTTTTGTCCGCCGGATTGGTGTGCCTGGGCTGGGCAATCAAACAAAGCATGCGCTGGCGCGCTGCGAGGCGCTCGACAGCGGCGCGGAGGGCTTTATTGTTGGAAACGCCGCCAGAGAGGCCAAGGCTGCGGTATTCGCCCTCCTGCATTAAGTGCTTCGTTTTACCAAGCAGTTGGTCG
>CAZNHN010000063.1:17848-19457 GCA_964572415.1 uncultured Phaeodactylibacter sp. | reverse complement strand
GGGCAGGGCGGGGGCTGTTTCCCCTGATTGCTGGGATTCAGGTGAACCTGCTGTTTTTGTTCGGCGTGCTGATGGTGTTTGTGCTGTTTATGGTGAATGCCCTGCTGGCGGAACGGGCGCCAAACGTTGCCCGGATTATCCACCCAAAGCGTGGTGGGCGGAAAGTAAACCTTTGGCTCAAACCGTTCAGAAGCCTGGAAATGAACGAACGCATCACGCACCTTCATCTGCCCACCGCTCGTGCCGCCATTGGGCTTTGTCCAGGTTCGGTGAAAGAGTACTCTGCGTTTATCAGCCATAGATTTCTCCGATTATTAAGGGCATAAAATTAACTTTTTTAACTTAGGGCTCAGAAATAGATTTACTTCATATGATATGGTTGGCTTCATTCCCGCGTTCGGGCAATACTTTCTTTAGAAATATTCTGTTTGAAGTCTACGGGTTGGAATCAAGTACCTTCCATCGGGAAGAAAATTACCCGATGGACGAAAACTATGCCACCTATCCTTTTGTAAAGACCCACCTGCTGCCGGATCAGTTGCCGGAGGAACACCGGGCTGCGCCCAAGGTATACCTCGTTCGTGACGGGCGGGATGCGCTTGTTTCTTTGGCGCATCACCGAAAAGATATCATAGAGCCGGGCACGGATTTCTACACCAACCTTCTGGAAGCCACCCTTGCTCTTGGTGGAAGCTATTTCGGTGGCTGGTCTGAAAATGTCAGGCAATGGACGGCAGAAGCTGATGTGGTTATCCGTTATGAAGATTTGATTAAAGACCCGTTGGGGGAGGTGGAGAAACTTAGAAAAGTGATGGACCTGCCTGAGCCCAACCGGGAGCGATTGCCAACTTTTGAGAAGTTGAAATTTGGTCAGCCGCAATATGGAAGTGGGGCTACTTTTCTGGCTCGGGAAGAGGAGGTCGCGGCACTCGCCCGGAAGAACTTTCGTAAGGGCAAAGCCGGTTCCTGGAAAGAAGAGATGCCCGAAGGCCTGCAGTCCCTGTTTGGCGAACTGCATGGAAAGACGCTCGGGGAGCTTGGCTACAGTTGGGGCCCCAATGAGGTCCCTGCTATGAAGGCAGTACGTGTTCTTATGGAAGCCAATAAATTGGCAGATACGACAATGGACGGGGTTCGCCGGTATCAGGTAGAGCTTCTACATGCATTAAATGCTTTACAATCGCAATTGCCCGAAAAGCTGTTAATCGATTGTCTCATTGGGGATAGCATTAAGCCACTGCGTTCTGTTATTGACCTGATTAACACCGAAGCCAAAAGTGGTGGTGAAACGGATAAAAAGCTATCCGGTGAAGCCCTGCACCGTAGCGATCAGCCTTCAGGGTATGAGCGTATCCTGCTGCGGCTTAAAGCGGGGCTGGCAAACCATCTCCCGCTCTTCATATATCAACCGCTCAGGCGGATATATACCCGGCTGCCCGCCCGCTCTTTTTTGAGCTGGATGAGGGTGGCGGTGGGACGGTATAAAGCCAGGGCAAGCCAGAAGCGGATTATGCAGAATTATGACCTTATACATATTCCGTTACCCCAGAATTACTTTTTTATCAAACCCTACAGGTTGCCGGTTATTGGTACGGTGCATGATTTGACC
>CAZNHN010000063.1:11184-17838 GCA_964572415.1 uncultured Phaeodactylibacter sp. | reverse complement strand
GTCAAAAATAATGGTCAGGATTTTTCGCTCCTCGTAAATTGTTTCCAGGGTTGATAAGTAGCTTTCAAAATTTTCATCTGTACTTTGAAGCTTTATTACGTCAATAATTAAAAATGCTCCAAATTGACCTGACAACTCACTAATGAGTGGTGTCAATTGTGATTTGACCCATTCAATCTTTCCTGCGTTTCACGAAAAGCACAACATAAAACTGTCAGAAGCAGGCATGCGCTTTCTGGAGAAAAGAGAGGCCAGCCTGATTGCTGTTTCTGAAGCGACCAGTCAGGATGTACAGGCTCACTATGCTATCCCGAAAGACAGGATAAAGGTGATATATGAAGCAGCAAATGGTGATTTATTTTACCCTGTGAAAACGGAACAGCGTTTACGTCAGATAAAGGAGCATTATCAAATCCCGGAGGGCCCCTACCTGGTGAGCCTTTCGACGATCGAGCCACGAAAAAATCTTTCGAACACACTTGCTGCTTTCCTGGAGCTTAAATCCACCGGGAACCATGAAGACTTGACCTTTGTGGTATGCGGGAAGCGGGGATGGAAGGTAGATACCCTTTACAACAAGGAGCACCCTTATGCCTCTTCCATTCACTTCACCGGTTATGTGGCAGATGAGGACCTTGCTGCGGTGTACTCCGGTGCGGTGGCCTTATGTTACGTGGCTCACTATGAAGGTTTTGGGCTCCCGCCCCTGGAAGCCATGCTTTGCGGTACGCCCGTACTTTTTGGTGACAACAGCTCCATGCCTGAGGTCATAAGAGACGGAGGGGTTGGCGTGGATGCAGGTAGTGTAGAGGCCATTCGTGCGGGTATGGAACAGATACTGTTCGCCGATGGAGCCGCTCTGAGAAAAGCCGCCCTGCGCAGAGCCAGGGGCTTCTCCTGGCTGCGGACGGCTTATGAAACCTTTTTAGCTTATCAGCAGGCAAAGAAATAATAATTAACGAAAAGCCCCTCAAATATTAAGCAGGTATGAAAACTCCAGTATCGCAAACCCTCAACCGTACCCTGATCAGCGCATTCAGTATCATCTGGGTACTGTTGGTGCTAATCGCTTACCTGGGGTTTCATCCTTATTATTTTACCAGCCTGATGGTGATGCCTAATGCAGACCTTTTTGCTGCCAACGTGGTTATTTCGGTTGGAGTCTGGGCATGGTGGGTTTTCAGTGGGAAATCCGACCGGACCAGGAAGGTGAACGGACTTCAGGTTTACGGATTGTTTTTACTCTTTCAGGTGGTCACGATAATTGTGTTCAACAACCAGTACAGCATCTTGGATGCCCCGGGTAGCCTTTGGCGCTTTATAGGGATGAACGTCCTCGTACACGGTGCTTTATTCTTGCTCTACACCCTGGCCTATATAGCCGGGCAGCCAGGAATAGCCCTGTTTTCAAATCGATACTCAAAGGGAACCATCGATATCCTGCGGGTAGCTTTTGGCACTTCTTTCATTGGGCTTGCCGTATTTTTATTGGGTGTAGTTCATCAGCTTACCACCTTGGTTACAGGTGTTTTAGCTCTTGCGGTTTTAGCATGGCGCTATCGTGCCGTTTTGGATTTCTGGCAACGTACGCTGCTGAAACGGCAAGCCTACAAATACAAAAACCGTTGGTTGCAACTGCCGGTAATTTTTCTGCTGAGTATACTTGCGGTCAATGGAGTTGCGGCGATCAAGCCCTTCCCAACCGGCTTTGATGGCGCAGCTCTATACATGAATACCACTCAGCTTATCGTGGAATATAATGGGCTCATAGAGGGAGGGCAGGCTTATTACTGGCAACTCATCCTCAGCCTTGGAGAGGTGTTGTTTGGCAAAGCTGTATTCTCCATTGGCATTGCCCACTTTTCTTTTTTACTCGTACTACTGGTTGCTTTCAGGATTTCCCGGTTGGTGTTAAACCGAACCTGGTCCTGGGTGGCAGTCTGTATGTTAGCTTTGAATCCCAGCCTGAGTTTCCACTACCTTTACGATGAGAAAGTAGACTTGGGCTTTACTTTCATTACTCTGTCAGCAGCCCTTATGTTGATTGAGTTTTGGACGGGGGCTGCCAAGCCTGACACTCCGGATGAATCTCCTGTCAAATTACCATTTGGCCTTTCGGCAACGCAGTGGATGCTGTTGCTTACGGGGTGGCTGCTGGGCTTTGCCTTTGGTATTAAGTACACCGGCTTACTCAGTATTGTGGCCGTTTTTACCGTGATCGGTTACCGGTTTGGGAATTATTGGCTGGCGATGAGCCTGGTCGCTGGTTTCTCCGGAGTACTATTTTTATTTGGGGGCAGTAATTTCGGCTATTTCCCTTTTGGAAAAACAGCACCGCACATGGTTGGCCTGATTGGTGTTGGTACCGCTGTTGCCTTGTTGGTGCCTGCCTGGATGAAAGGGATAAGCCCAAAACCCCTGCTAATGGCTTATCTGCTTTCCGGAGGAGCTGCACTACTGTGCTTCGCCCCATGGGGTATTCGCAATCTGGCTGCCAATGGAGAAGTAGGCGTTCAGGCTCTCTTAGAAGCGCCTTTCCCCACACCCGTAATAAGGACACAGGCCCAAGCCCCTGAAGTGGACTATCCGGAAAAGCTTAAGGCCGTTATAAAGAAGCGTATCGCCGACCTGGACATACAGCTTTCCGCTGCCCAACTTGAGCAGGTTAACAACTACCTGGAGCAGGAAGATATCCTTACCCCGGACAAATTGAATCGCGGTAAGCTTCTGCGTTTCATAACAGATCAGGTCCTTTCACCGGAACAGCGGGAAAAAGCTATAGCGTTTAAGTTCCGTGAAGATGGCATTGACAATGTAAATTCAACAGTTGCAGAGACAAACGAAGAAACAACAGATGACCTTTTATTCTCAGCCGGTGCCCTGGCAAAGAGAGAGGAGATACAACGCTATTTGGGTTATGAATCAGGGTTGCCCCTTTATGCTTCTCTGCCTTATGATTTGACCATGAATACCAATATCCTGAAGTCACAGTACATTGATATTGGAATTTTGTTCCTGGTTTTATTCCCCATCTTGTTGTTTTCAAGCGGGAAAAAAAGTCTCGCTCCAAACCTGGTTCTGTCTGTCTTTTCCATCCTCCTTTTTATACTCGGAGTCTGGACGGTAGACCATCAGGAAGGGCTGGCAGTAGTGCAGGAGCAATTGTTGCGGAGCCCTCCACCTGCTTACGAAAGTTATGTTACTGGCATATGGGCTGCCCTTAACAAGGCCTTGCTGCTAGCTGCGAGGCCACTGACACCACTGTTTGAGGCAGCGTCCGGTATGTCTTTCCTCGCTGTTTTTACAGCACTGCTGCTGCTAGGCGGTTTATTAGGCTGGCTGCTTAAAGTCCGCTGGGAAGGCAGTACGGAGAAATTACGCTATCTACTTTTGTTCACAATTGCTTTTGGTGGACTTTGGCTGCTCATAGGCAGCGGCATTGCCTGGTATGGCTTCCCGATGCTGGTTACCTTAATGATCTGCCTTGTTTACGGCGCTCAGGCCGGAGGGTTTGAGTACAAAAATGTCCAATCCTGGGCAACAGGAGCGGCACTGACTGCTTATGTGTTACTGAGTTATGCGCTGGTTTTTATTTCTTCGCTACAGCCCCCGAAAAATGCCGGCCTTATCTATCAGGAACCGGTCCTGCGGTCTTTTGGGGAGGGGCTCAATGCCAGTGAAACCTTGTCTTCATTTAAACCTTACTTTGGAGAAGCCATTGATTACATCAATCAAAACAAAGAAGACAAAGTCTACCGGGTAGGCACCTTCTTTAACTATCATATTGATTACAATGATCGCCGCGTACTGGAGGATAATCAGCTGGGTAAATACGACGAAATGACTCGGGCATTGGAAGGAGAAGAAGATACTTTTATCGATGTGCTCAAAAATGAAGGGTTCCGTTATATCTTGTTTGATATGAATACGGCCAGCCTGGACCGTACCCCTGAAAAGACCCTGACGGAAAAAACCCGGCGTTTTTCGCAAATGCTCTTCACGTCACCTAAAGTCAGACTCATCTTTACGGATAATGTGGTGAAGGGAGAGCCTGGTGAAACGGTACCGTTGGGCAAACATCGAATTCCCGGGCGGGCAGGCATTAGAGGGGAGACGGTTTACCGGGGTAGTTATTTGTTGTTTGAGATTAATTAGACTGGATTAGCAATAGATGAGTAAATAGGGAAAAGCCAGTTGTCGTCAGGCCTTTCCCTATTCGAAGAATTTGCTTACTTCTTCTTCAAAGAAGCACTTTGTTCGTCTGTCAGAATATCTGCCTGTACTTTTCGGAGTATTTCAGCCCTTTTAGTTTTCAGGTTATCTGCATCAATCTCGTTTTCGCTGATCAGTTGCCGTAAGGCTGTTTCCTGATCTGCAGAAAGCTCAATTCCCCATTTCTCCAAACCATTATTGAGTTTAGCAAAAACAAATTCATCGGTAAATTGCTCTTCAGGAATAACCCTTTTGGATTTGTCAGAATTGGCAGGGGCAGCAGTTGCTTCCGTATTAGCGGTTGTTTCTTTTTCATTCTTACTGTCCGGCGTAGCTTCTGAGCAGGAAACCAAAATGATGCTGAGCATGAATGCAAAAAACAAGACAAATGACTTTTTCATTATCGCTAGTTTTGTATGTATGATTAAATCAGTACCAAAATAACTCAATTCCTGGCAATCAGACCGAATACCGCAGGGATTTTTACAGGTGTACCGTCTTTCAAAAGCAAATTAGTGTTGAGAAATCCGGGACCGTGCTGGCTAAGCTGGTATCTTTCCTTTTGAAAAAGGGTGGCGATCTCTGATTCGTCCACCCCATGGGGCGGGAGGTTGCTGATGAAGGTTTCCTGTACGGCCTCCGGAAGTTCGTGGAATGCCCTAGAGGCGGAGCGGAAGTAGTCTTTGATGTTTTTACCCACTTCGATCAGGTACAACGCACCTTTGTCGCCAATCAGGTGTAACAGGTTGGCAGCGGCTTGTTCCCGGTCAGCTTCTCTGATTTGATGAAGCACCCCCCGCATGTAAACATTCATATCTCCATGGGTCTGATGCAGCTGCTGTGCGAATGCAGGTGAGGCAAGGTCGCCCACTTCAAAGAGCGTATTGGCGGCAGGTGTGTGTTGCTTTGCGATTTCTATAGCCTTGGGAGCCGCATCGATCCCAATTACTTTGGGGTAGAACCTGGCGAGGTACCTGGATTGCTCCCCGGTGCCACAACCTATATCCGCTACGGTGCCGACCCCCTCGAAAGCGGGACCAAAGACACGCTGGTCTTCTAATACTGACTGCTCGGGTGGGACATCCCAAAGCGCTTTACCCTTGGCATAGGTCCTGTGGTAGAATGCATCCCAGTATTTTCCGTACATATTCAGTATTTGAGACCGGCAACCTGGCCGTTTGCAATATAGGCTCCATTAGCATCACTATAGAAGGGAATGCTCTTTTTACCCATGTGTATCTAAGCAGGCATCAGGCACACTTCTTCCATTTTGGCTTCATCAGCGTGGCCGGTCAGGCTCTTAAACTTCTCAATCATCTCTGCACTTTTTAGCGTAGAGATAGCCTTGAGGTACCGCTCGTGATTCTTAAAGAAATCACCTGCCAGTATCAGATGAAGAATGGAATAAGCGGTCTCAAACTTCCTGAACCCGAAGTTTTTATCCACTGTAATGTCTGAAAAAGCAATGGAGTTGGGCTCATAAAAAGTACAGATGAGCTCTTCCACCACCTGATAGCCGCCGGAAATATCTTTGTAAGCTTCCTGAAGGCGTGCTTTGCCTTTCCCTTGCAGCATTTCATCAATACCAGCTGAGACCAGTTTCGCGCTCATCATGCCCAGGTATATCCCACTCGAGAAGATGGGGTCAAGGAAGCCGCTGGCATCACCAACGATGGCAAACTGATCATCGAACTTCCTCTCGCTGTAGTAGGAGAAATCCCCATTACTGGCCACTTCGTCAATCATTTTGGCACCCTCCAGGACAGACATCACTGCCGGCGAAGACTGCACTTCCTGCAGGTATAGGGCTTTTTCCCAACCATCACGCCCGTGCTCGGCCATCAGCCGTTTGCGCTCCTGTTTGGCATAGCTCATATTGAGCGCCACGCCGATACTCAGGCTGTCTTTGATCGGGATCATCCAGATCCAGCCCAGCTTTTCTCCGCCCAGGTGGACAATTTTGATGTTGCCATTAGCCAGACTGGCGTCCAGCTTCGTATCTACCCAGTGTGCTGAAAGGGCCTGCCGCACATTGAGCCGCTTAAATGGCTTTTGTGTGCCGAGTTTTCGTGCGACAAAAGCATTCTGCCCACTGGCATCCACCAAAAAGCGGGCTTTAAATATTTGCGGGGCACCGTGATCAATTTCAGCAGTGACTCTGACGCCCTGCGGCTCAAAATCCACGGCCGTTACTGCTGCGCCCTCGATAACGGTGGCGCCATTTTTTTCACTATTTCTCAGCAGCAGATCATCAAAGTGGGCACGGCGGGCGTGGAAGGAAAGCGCCTGCGGACCGTCGATGACCCGGTTGAAACACCAATGTGACTCCTGGCTGGCATCCGCATTGGAAAACGTAACCCCGGGCTTTCGGGTGAAACGGGCTTTCATTTCATCCAGCAAGCCCAGTTCCTCAAAGAGGTCGTAGGTAAAAGGAAGCATGGA
>CAZNHN010000063.1:3995-11174 GCA_964572415.1 uncultured Phaeodactylibacter sp. | reverse complement strand
TAGGCATCCTCGGGGTTTTTCGGTTTTGCATCACCGAATATTCCGCCGGTGAACCCCAGCCGCTGATTTGCATGGGCGAGGTAAGTGGCTGTGGACGAACCGCTTGGCCCGCCTCCAATAATGATAATATCTGCTGAGGTGTTCATGATAAAGATAGTTTACAGCCCTATTGACTGAGCTATGATTTGTTTTTGAATTTCAGATGTACCGGAGTAAATGGTGCTACTAAGTGCGTCTGTCTGGGACCGGCTAAAATCACCATCAAGATATTGCTTTTCCCCTAAGCAGTTGCAAAGGGCTACTGTCATTTTTTTGTACAATTCACTAATGAGTAGTTTAGAGGAAGCTGCTCCTCGCGGATTAGCCTTCTTTTGGCTCAGTTGCCACGCCTGAGCGTACCCGTTGATCCTTACTGCGTCAAGCTGGGCCTGCCAGTAGGCGATTTCCTGCCGGACGGCTTCGCCGAAGGTTCGTGCATCAGTATTCTTTACCAGCCGGACTGCTTTGTCGATCAACCGCTGCATGTTGCCGATATGCGTAGCGCCGAGGCAAGTCCTTTCCCACTCCATAGAGCGGTTGAAGACCAATGCGCCCCGGCCTACCTTGCCAATGACAAAACGATTTTCAACAGGGGTTTGATCAAAGAAAACATCTCCGAGCGGGCAAGTGTGCAAGCCTGCCTTTTCAAGAGGGGCTCCGGTTGAACAAGGGTGTTTTTTGCGATCGATAAGGAAGGCGGTAATGCCTCCCATGTGTGCCCGTTCAGGGTCATTGGCAGCGTAGGCGACCAGCACATCAGCAACCGGGGCATTACTGGAGAAGCATTTGTTGCCATGCAGCATGAAGCCTCCAGACTCAAGCGGCAGGGCGGTCGTTTGCATCCGGAAAGCATTGGAGCCTGATGCAGGTTCTGTCATTGCATTTGCGGCAATGCATGCCCCATTGGATAAGTCAGGGAGGTATTCAGCTTTGAGTTCTTCCGTCCCAAACAACCAGACCGGCACTGTACAAGCCAGCAGATGAGCGCTAATGGCAAAGTTGAAGCCATTGTCTTCGGAATGGTAACCCAGGGTTTCAAGCGCCAGGAAAACATCCATTGCATCTAACCCGCGCCCACCGTATGCCTCCGGTATAGCGAGCCCTTGCAGCCGTTGCTCACCGGCTTTTGTCCAGGCTTCGGAGGGGAATACCTTTCCAGCGGGGTCAAGCAGCGGAGTCACCTCCTGCCTGATGAATTCAGTAAGAGATGCCTGAAGTTGCTGTTGCTTATCCGATGGTGCAAAAGTATACATTATAGCAGTTGCTTTAGGGCCTGATAGTCGGTTTTCTGGCTGGAAGTCTGTGGGATCTCCGGCAAGTGTACAAACCGGTCCGGCAGCATGTATTCCGGGATCCGGTCCGCCAGAAACTCCGTCAACCGGGTATGGGGCAGAGGGCCGTCCGGAGCTGTATAGAATACCCATATACCGCTTACGGATTGTTCTTTTTCCAGTGCCAGGCAGGCAGCCTGAACGATGGCTTCATGTTGGTGCAGAGCGGTTTCAATTTCGCCCAGCTCGATGCGGTATCCCCGACGTTTGACCATTCTGCCCCGGCGCCCGCGGTACAGGAGGTCACCATTTGGATCGACCATTACCAGGTCTCCGGTTTTGTACCACACCCGTCCTTCGTGTTCTACCATCGCCTGACGAGTTTGCTCCGGCATACCAAGGTATCCGGCCATCACAGAAGCACCACTCACCAAAAGTTCGCCACTACCAGTAAGCTCACTGCTAATGCTCCCATCCTCCTTCAAAATTGCACACTCATCGTAGTGGCAGGGCTGTCCGATAGGATAGGGGGACTGCCGGTCGTCCGTACCGGTTGGCGGTACAGGGTGCCAGGTGCAGACATTGGTCTCTGTTGGACCATAGAGGTTGTAAAATTTGGCAGCAGACCATATCTCCTGCAGGGCTCTGAGCGCAGGTATTGGAAAAACTTCTCCCGCAAAAAGCACCTGACGGAGTTGGCTATGATCGTACCGGCCGGCTTTCCCGAACCGGGGCATCAATTGGAGAAGGGTAGGAGTGGCATAAATCGTAGTCACGCCATATTCTGCTATATAGCTGCTGACCAGTAAGGGGTTTTTGGACTCCGATGGAGTAAGGAGCAGAAGCGTACAGCCCGCACTCAGCCCGGCAAAGATATCAAAGATGGAAAGGTCAAAGTGTAGCGGCGCAATCGAGGTAAGCGTATCCCCCGGACGTAGTGCAAAAGTGTCACGAGCCCAATCTACAAATGCTAAAGCTGCGGTGTGCGTGACCATCACGCCTTTGGGTATGCCCGTTGAGCCTGAAGTGTAGAGCACATAAGCCAGTCCTTCCGGTAATTTCAGGCCTGAGGCTCCCGATGGTGACCGGTAAAGCGCCAGCCCACCGAACGTGCTGACAAGGGGGGGCACTGTCGGCAATGGGAGATCCGCGTCTGCTCCGGCCAGGATAGCCTGAGCCTGGCTGTGCTCAATAATAAACTGATTTCGTGAGCCGGGCGCATCTACATCCAGTGGAAGGTAGGCAAGTTCTGCCATTAGAACACCCAGAATTACAGCGACTGCTTCTGGCGATTTGTCCAAATAAATAGCGATGATGCTGCCTTGAGGCAGAGAAAGAGATTGAAGCGCAAGACTTATCTCATGTGCCTGAGTATGGAGTTGACCGTAAGTAAGACTTCTCTTTCCAAATGGAAAATGAATCGCAACACCTTCGGGGGTGGTTGCTGCCTGTTGAAGAATGTCTTTATGCAGCCTTTGCACTAACCTGCTTCTGATTGACGAATGCCTCGATAATGTTTAGGGAGTCAAGATTTTCCGCTGTGACCTCATGTGGCTCAAAGCTGATATTGAAGGTTTTTTCTAAATACTCTACCAGCATGAGGGAGGATATGGAATCCATAATACGGTCGCTAACTAACAGAGTGTCATCTTGTAGTTCTTCAGGTTGTAGGGGTAGGCTTAACTCAGTCAGGAGGTACTCCCGTAGTTGATCTTTAATTGGTGTCATGTCGATTATGATTTGTTTTTAGCTTGTTCATGTATAGGCCTGAATACCTAATTAAATGTCGCTTTACTTACAAAAGTATTTATATTCTGTGACTTTGCCAAGTAAGCGAGGTTGCTTTTGAGGCACATCAGTTTAGCCATATTCAAAAGGCAAAGAAACGAAGCTGGGAGATCTTAACAATGTAAGACATTCAGGCTGAAGATCGATGAAGCTTAATTTTAGGATCGCGGCCTATTCCGACTATTCTTTTTTGAGCTGTAATAAATACTGAAGCCCGCCCTTAAGGTGCGCAATCATATGCGGCTCATTGTAAGCCGCTTTAGTATGCCCAAAATTGGTGTAAAATGCCCGCCCTCCATCAAACTCATGATACCAGGAAAGGGGATGAAAGTTGCCCATTTTTTCCCAGTTATAAGAGCTTTCATCAACCGTTATTAAAGCTTTTACATCTGTATTGTAAGCCTTGAAATCATAGAATTCATCTCTTTTGATCCAGGTTTCCGGCAAATTTGCTGTGGAAGGGTGGCTGTGGTCGAGTACGGTTACTTTCCCTTCCCGTACATTAGGATTGGAGGGGTGCCCGTCGAAGTAGGCACCGGCGAGCTTGCCGTACCAGGGCCAGTCATACTCGGTATCGGTCGCCGCATGTATGCCCATGTAGGCGCCACCCGACTGTATATAGGCCTCAAAAGCATCCTCCTGAGCTTCGTTCAGCACATCGCCCGTGGTGTTCAGGAAGACTACCGCACCGTATGTTTTCAGTTGTTCCGGATTGAAAAAACCAGCGTCCTCCGTTGTATCCACCTCAATACCCATTTGTTCCCCCAGACGGAACAAGGCTTGCTGCCCATCTGCAATTGAGGCGTGCCGGAATCCGGCCGTTTTGGAAAATACCAGAATTTTAAGGGGTTCCGTTTGTGAACAACTTTGGATCGGAATCAAAGAAGAGGCTATCAGGGTGGCCAAAAGGAATTTCCGGTACATCGCAGAGGAATTTTTTCAAATCTACAATAATTCAACAGATACGGTCCACATCCATCCGTAATAATGCCGAAATTTGGTCTAAAGGGAACAAAACCGGGACTTTATCTGTATTTAAGGGTAAGCAACAGCGAATATTCTCTACTTTCATATTAGTGTAAAAACTAAAGGAAATTGGTGAATCTGTTAAGATTGCTTTAACATTTAACTTGTTTTCGTTAACTTTGCTTTCCATTAAACGAACAATCGAGGTGCCAACCTCTGAAAATATATAAGAATGTATATTTCGAAGAAGGCAACTTCTTCTTAATAACAGTCGGGTGATTTCTTACAAGAGCGGGTCTTTATGACGCCGCTCTTTTTTTGCCCGGTGGTCAGGGTTCCTGATGTAGATTTGCCAAAAGGCATCGTAAATTCCTTGCAGAAACCAAAAAAGCTCTATTTTAGCCCATGCCTCTGTGACCAAATTTTACCAAAACAAACGTTAAACTAACCAAACTAAATTATGGACCAGTTTCAGCTCAGTGGGCTCGACATCGGTATCATGCTCGCCTACGCCATACTGATTATCGGGTACGGTATCTATCATGGTAAACGGGATAGTTCTGAAGATTACTTCCTGGCCGGCAGAGGCATGACCTGGCCGATTGTGGGGATTGCCCTGTTTTCTGCCAATATTTCCAGTTCCACCCTCATTGGCCTGGCGGGAGATGCCTACAAAACCAATATCCACGTCTACAACTACGAGTGGTTTGCGGTAGTGGTTCTGATTTTCTTTGCCATCTTCTTTCTGCCGTTTTACCTGAAATCGGGCGTATACACCATGCCCGAGTTCCTGGAAAAGCGGTACGACCGGAAATCACGGTACTATTTCTCCTTCATTACCATCGTCGGTAATGTCATGGTGGATACGGCGGCGGGCCTCTATGTTGGCAGCATTGTGCTGAAACTGTTGTTTCCGGCATTGCCCTCCTGGCAGATTATCCTCATGCTGGCCATTGCAGCAGCGGCTTACACCATACCCGGTGGGCTTAATTCCGTAATCCAGACCGAAGTCATCCAGGCGATTCTTCTGGTCATCGGCTCTTGTTTGCTGACTTACTTTGCCTTTCAGGAATTTGGTGGCGGATGGGGCGATATGATGGTTGCCCTCACGGAGCGCCTGCAATCAGGCAGCGTAGCCAGCGTGGAAGCCGCCCGGGCTGCCGGGCATTTTGCGCCCAGTACTGCCGAGGAAGCCTTCAGCCTTGTCCGGCCGGGCAATGATGAGTTTATGCCCTGGTACGGCCTGCTTACCGGTGTGCCCTTGCTCGGGTTCTATTTTTGGGCCAACAACCAGTTCATGGTACAGCGGGTGCTCGGCGCGCGCGACCTCAACCACGGCCGCTGGGGTGCCCTCTTTGCCGGATTGCTCAAACTGCCGGTCATCTTTATTATGGTAGTACCGGGTGTGCTGGCCCTGCTGGTCTACAACGAACTCGACATTTCCGGCTTGAATTACATTACTGCAGATGGCACCCCCTGCCAGGACCTTTCTGAGTGTGCCAACCTGACTTATCCGGTACTGCTCATGCAACTGCTGCCTTCCGGTATCCTCGGGCTGGTCGTCGCTGGTTTGCTGGCCGCGATGATGTCCTCGGTTTCTGCTACCTTTAACTCCGCCTCCACGCTGATCACCATGGACTTCGTGCGCAACATCAAGCCCGATATGACCAGTAAGCAGTTGGTTCGTGCCGGGCAGATTGCAACGATTATACTGGTGGTACTGGCTGCCGCCTGGGTACCTTTTATTGAGAAGGTGTCCGACTCGCTTTGGCAGTACCTGCAGCTGGTGATCAGTTATACAGCGCCTCCGGCAGTAGCCACCTTCGTACTTGGCCTGTTTTGGAAAAGAGCCAGTGCCAGAGGGTCAATTGTGAGCCTGTTGTTTGGCTTTGTCTTCGCGGTGATTATGCTCATACTAAAGGTCTACGTAGGCGGGCTGCCCGAAGGTGAAGCCCCGGCCGGCTGGATTGCCGCCCTTACCGATATCCACTTCCTAACCATGGCTTTCATCATGTGGATACTTTGCCTGATCGTGCATGCTCTGGTGAGCCTTTCTTCTCCCGCTCCAACTGAAGAGCAGGTCAACAGCCTGACCTGGAACCGGCGCTTGTTCCGGGAAGAAACCGAGGAATTGCGTAGCTTGCCCTGGTACCAAAACTATCGTTACCTGGCGATTATCCTGCTGTTGATTACGGCAGTGGTGGTGGGGTATTTTTGGTAGTGGGTGATCTGCCGCCGGCATTTCGGGATGCCGGCGGCAGACATTAGGGTAATCCTCAACGCCTGGCAAGCGCATACTGCGCTCCAAAGTTCAGCCCCGCTTTCAGCCACCTTTTTTGCAGTGTTCCAGACCGTACCTCGTTGTCTCCAAAGATTTGAAAGGTTCCCTGTGCAGATTCAAACCTGGAAACAACAACACTGGTGCCCAGGAATAGCTTCCACCGGCTTTGCCCAAGGGTGCGGCGGTAAGCGAGCTGGATTTCGGGGGCGAAGGCGATATCGTTAGCGTCATTGATGGTCCATTCAGCATCGAAAAGTTGTTCGTTTGGGCCACCATTGGAAAGGACTCCGACACCCAGCCCCACATAACTTCTCACGAAATAACTCGCCTGAAGCCCCAACTGCACCCAAAAGCCATTCTTTTCATTGAATGACTGGTCATACCGTATGGCAGTGAGCAAGGCAAAGTGAAAGATGCTTGCATCAATGTAATTTTCAGAATACCCAGGCCCAAAGCGGTTAAAATCCTTATCTAAAAAAAGGTTGATCTTGTAAGAGTCAACGCCAAAGGCAAGGCCATTGACCCACCGCCAGTTTTCGGAAAGAGGCATGGCATGCCGCAGTTGAAATTCGAAGGTTGGCGATGCACCCAAGCTTATATCCCCGCTTTCGAGTATAGGCATTGAATAATCTCGTCCAATCCAAACAGCATCACTCTGTCCAACCATCAGGTGAAGCTCCAGGCTAGAGGATTGCTGGGCGGAAAGCTGAGGCAGAAACCCCGGGGAAAAGAGCAAAAGGATTGCAAAAAAGAGATGATAATAAAAAACTTGATGAATAAGCAACGAAATGGCAATCGAGTAGACTGCCCCGCCAGTAAACACTGACGGGGAGA
>CAZNHN010000063.1:0-3985 GCA_964572415.1 uncultured Phaeodactylibacter sp. | reverse complement strand
GGATTGCAAAAAAGAGAGGCTCAACAGGTATTTTGGCAAGTTGACCAGAAGCGTTTGTTGCCTTTCGGCCGATAAGCTTAAATGGAAGATCGCGCTGTGGAAAGTAGTCGTGCAACTTCATAAAAGGCGTTTTTTGAAAGATTAGGGCGGGTTACAACCCCTTTCCCTAAATCAAAACGATTGGCACCTGTTTTTTCTGCGCTTCAGAAAAAGATTTAACACACGAAGGGCTCATTATTTAAGGATCTCGGTTTTTTATAAAAAGCCAGGCAGGAATAAGCCGGACCTGGCGGAAACCTCCTACTTTTTTCTATTTTTACCGCTCACAAAATCCACGGCTTGTGATTCAGGCATCAGGCATTAAAAAAGCATACGGCCAGCTCCGGGTTCTCAAAGGAGTAGACCTCTCGATTGGGAAAGGGGAGTTTGTTTCCATCGTCGGGAAGTCCGGGGCAGGAAAGAGCACCCTGCTCCATATTTTGGGCACCCTCGACCGCCCGGACAGTGGTGAGCTGCTGATCAATGATACGGCAGTAGAGAACATGGGCACCAAAAAGCTGGCGGCCTTCCGCAACCTGAATATTGGCTTCGTTTTCCAGTTCCATCACCTGTTGCCGGAATTCAGTGCGGTAGAAAATGTGCTCATGCCCGCACTGATCGCCAAAAAGCCAGAAGGGGAGGCCCGCAAACGCGCAGGCGAGCTCCTGGACTACCTGGGGCTCAGCGACCGCCTGCAGCACAAGCCGGGACAGCTTTCCGGTGGGGAGCAGCAGCGGGTGGCTGTGGCGCGCGCGCTGATGAACCAGCCGGGCATTGTTTTTGCAGATGAGCCTTCCGGTAATCTCGATTCTTCTTCTTCTCAGGAACTGCATCAGTTGCTGTTTCAGCTCCGGGACGATTTCCAGCAGACCTTTGTGATTGTCACCCACAACGAAGAACTGGCGCAGATGAGCGACCGGCGGCTGGAAATGAAGGATGGCTTGTTAAGCTAATACCTCTACACTATGGCAACGAACCCATCACCCAATTCGTCCTCCAGAACGATCGGCGAGGCCCTGTCTGACCTCTGGCAGGCCACCCGCGAATGGTTCCACACCCTGCTTGACCTGGAGACCGGGCTCGACCGCGAAGGCACCATCATTGCGATCCGCAACAATAAGCGCATGCAGGGGGCTAACGCCTGGCTCCTCGGCTGCTCTATAATGATTGCCTCTCTCGGGCTTGACCTGAACTCGCCGGCCGTAATTATTGGCGCGATGTTGGTGTCGCCCCTGATGTCGCCTATTCTGGGCATTGGTTTGGGCGTAGCCATCAATGATAAAGACTCCATGTTCACCTCCATGCGGCACTTTGGAATTGCCATCCTGATTGCCCTTTTTGTGAGTACTTTTTATTTCTTCGTTAGCCCGTTCGGGCACATCACCCCGGAAATACAGGGCAGGACTTCCCCCACTTTTCTGGATGGCCTGGTGGCCATATTCGGCGGTTTTGCCGGTATCATTTCCTCCTCCAGAAAGGATAAGACGAACGCCATACCGGGCGTTGCCATTGCTACGGCTTTGATGCCGCCACTTTGTGTGACGGGATTCGGTGTGGCAGAGGTCTTCGAGCTTTGGATACGGAAAGGCAGCATGGAGCCACAGGCGTTTAGCGCTGAAATCAACCGGGCATTTGGGATCATCGGCGGGTCATTTTACCTGTTTTTCCTCAACTCCTTCTTCATTGCGCTGACCACCTACATCATCATCCGGCTGCTGCGTTTCCCCCTCAAATCTTATGTGGATGCCCGGGAGGCGCGCCGCAACCGAATGATCACGGCCTTCTTCAGTCTATTGGTTTCCCTGCCCAGCGGCATCATTTTGTATAACCTCTACGAGATGCAGCAGGACAAAGCGGAGGTGAAGTCCTTTGTGGAGGATTATTTCCCACAAGCCTGCATCAATTATGAACTGACCGCGATAGACGGTGATACCAATAAGCTTATCCTGCAATTACTCGGCCGGCGGATTTCTGAGGATTCTGTGCTGCACTACCAGGAACTCCTGCACGAGAAGTACGACCTGAATACGCCGGTGCGCCTCTTTCCCATGCAGGCCGAAATGAGCCTGGAAGACATCAAGACCTCCCTGCAGGCACAGCGGCAGGAGGTGGTGAAAATGCTGGAAACCGAACGCCGCACAGCCAATTCCGCCGTGGAAGAAACCGAAGCCCTCAAACGCGCCCTGGCCCGCCGCCTAAGTGATTCCACCCTTATTGCCAAAAGCCTGCGGGTGGCTCGTGAAACCTTTGGTACGGATATTGAGCCCCGGAAGCCCGGACCGTCAATGATTCGGCTACCGTCAGCCTGCCACCGGTTTTTATGGTCGATTGGGCCAATCGGCGGGGGACTACGGTAAACAAAGAGCGGCTTGAGCGCATTCTCCGAATAAGCGCAGAGCTGGATACTTTGCAACTGATTTCGTATTAATAAAACCTATGCGCGATGAGAGCACTAATCTGTGTTGATATACAAAACGATTTTTGCCCCGGCGGCTCCCTGGAGGTCAATGAAGGCGATCAGGTTATACCGGTCGCCAACAAGCTGATGGAACACTTCGACCTGGTGGTCGCCACCCAGGACTGGCACCCTGCCAACCACAAAAGCTTTGCCGCCATGCACCCCTGGCGCTACCCGGGTGATGTCATCGACCTGAACGGGCTACAGCAAATCCTCTGGCCAATCCACTGCGTACAGGGCAGCTTTGGTGCAGAGTTTGCGCCTGGCCTGAATACCGATGCCTTTGAAGAGGTATTCGTCAAAGGTACGGATACCGAAATTGACAGCTACAGCGGTTTTTTCGATAATGGGCACCGCAAAGCCACCGGGCTGGGCGACTACCTGAAGGAAAAAGGCGTGGAGGAAGTCTACATTCTCGGCTTAGCCCTTGATGTTTGCGTGAAATTCACCGTACTTGATGCGCTCGGGCTGGGTTTCAAAACCTACCTGGTGGAAGACGGCTGCCGGGGCGTCAATCTCAATGAAGGCGATTCGGATAAAGCCCTTTCGGAAATGCGCGAAAAAGGTGCTATCATTGCGCAGTCAGACCAAATTATAACTATCTAAATAAGAAACAAATAACCCATGGTACAACAGGAAACCTTACGCTCCTCGAAAGACTATATTGCATTGGAAGACCGCTACGGTGCGCACAACTACCACCCGCTGCCTGTAGTGCTCACCCGTGGAGAAGGAGCTTACCTCTGGGACGTTGAGGGCAAAAAATACTACGACTTCCTGGCGGCCTATTCCGCAGTCAATCAGGGGCATTGCCACCCGCACATCGTAGAAGCGCTGAAAAAGCAGGCAGAACAACTCACCCTGACCTCCCGGGCTTTCCACAATGATATGCTGGGGCCTTACGAAAAGTTCATCACTGAATTTTTCGGCTACGACCGTGTCCTGCCTATGAACACGGGCGTGGAAGGGGGCGAAACGGCCGTCAAGCTATGCCGCAAGTGGGCCTACGAAGTTAAGGGCGTCCCTGCCAATCAGGCTAAGATCATCTTCGTGACCGGTAACTTCTGGGGGCGCACACTGGGCGCAATTTCCTCTTCCACGGATAGCAAAAGCACTGCTGGCTTCGGCCCTTACATGCCGGGCTACGAAATCATTCCCTACAATGACCTCCCTGCCCTTGAGGAAGCCCTGCAAGATGATAATGTGGCGGGCTTTATGGTCGAGCCTATTCAGGGCGAAGCCGGCGTGGTGGTGCCCGATGAAGGGTACCTGCGCAAAGCATACGACCTTTGCCGTTCCCGTAACGTGCTTTTCATAGCCGATGAAGTGCAAACCGGCATTGCCCGTACCGGTAAGCTGATTGCCTGCGAGCATGAAGGGTTTAAGCCAGACATCCTCGTCTTGGGCAAAGCCCTGTCCGGAGGCGTTTTCCCGGTCTCCGCAGTATTAACCCGCGATGAAATTATGTTGACGATAAAGCCCGGTGAG
>CAZNHN010000062.1:24004-24430 GCA_964572415.1 uncultured Phaeodactylibacter sp. | reverse complement strand
GACGTAGTCCACACCCGTTAGCGCCACCTCACGGACGTTGTGGATGTTGACACCGCCGGAAGCCTCCGTTTCAAAGCGCTTGTTGACGGTATGCACGGCTTCTTCCATCAGCGGCAGCTCAAAGTTGTCGAGCAGGATACGGGTGACCTGCCCCACCTGAAGGACCTCGTGCAACTCCACCAAATTGCGGACTTCAACTGTAACGCCAAGGTCCGTGCCTTTTTCTTTTTGATAAGCCGCCACCCGCTCGATGGCTGCCGTAATACTGCCACAGGCATCAATGTGGTTGTCCTTGATCATAATCCAGTCGAAAAGGCCGAAGCGGTAGTTGTCGCATCCGCCCAATTTGACCGCCAGCTTTTCCAATGGGCGGATTAGCGGCGTAGTCTTGCGCGTATCGAGGATGGTCACATCCAGGTCTTCCAC
>CAZNHN010000062.1:15469-23989 GCA_964572415.1 uncultured Phaeodactylibacter sp. | reverse complement strand
TGTTGAGCACGAGGCGTTCGGCACGCAGCAACGCCTGCGCATTGCATTCTACCTCAAAAGCCACGTCGCCGTAGCTGACGGGCTGACCGTCTTTCACCTTTGGGGTAAAGGTTGAGCTGGGGTCCACATGCCGGAAAATATAAGCGGCGACGTCCATACCGGCGATCACGCCCGGATCTTTGACGTAGAGGCGAGCCTTTGACCGTGCATCTGCCGGAATACAAGCCAGAGAAGTATGGTCACCATCGCCCACGTCTTCTTTTAATGCCTGTGTAACGAAAAATTCGAGGTAGTCTTGAAGTTCTGCCATGTTTGTGCTCATACCCTGTTTGTTTTGCCCGGAATTTAAGACTACCCGGCAGTGCACCAGGTAGCTTTTGGGCCGCAAAGGTAAAGCTTTTCAGGCAAATTATCCAGTGGTGGCTGGATGAAAGGTTCATGCTAAGGGCGGTAGTGTTTCACGCAGCGTACACAGAGGGTGACGCAAAGTGCGCCTCTTGCGCTGCAGCCTTTGCGAAACCCTTCCTTTGCGGCCTTTGCGTGAAACCCTCTCTAGAACAACACCCCCAGCCGCAGCACAACGCCCCGCGCTACGCCTTTGCTATCCTCAGCATCCTGATTGGAAACGCTGTTGTCCAGATAAACGGTATCATCATCTTTGGTCACATCCGTGAAGCCAAACTGCAGGCCGATGCCCGCTACCAGAGAAGTGCTTTCAGAAACGCTGTACTCAATACCGCCATTCAGCCCCCAGAAAAGGTTCAGCAGGCGTACGTCCGGGCGAATGTTGATGTCATTGCATTCTTCAGCATCATCAGCATTGCGAATGTCCCCTTTGGCCTGCGTACGGAAGCCAATTCCTATATTGGGCTCCATGAAGTAGCGGATGTAGCCGAATTCCCGGGTGCGCATTTTCAGCCCGATCGGAATTTCCACGTACTGAATAGAGTATTTCAAATTGGGCGCCTGCTGCTCTTCCATAAAGAAGGCACAATCAGCAGGGACTTCAGAATTGGCCCAGTAGATACCGGTATTAGAGTGCAGCAGCGTACCCCCTGAATTGAAAGAAAAGCCCAGGCCTGTGGCCAGTGCATAGTTTTCCTGAAAGTAAAACTCGCCCATCAGGCCCAGCTTCAGGCCCAGGTTGGTACCATTGGTGCTGATGGAGTTTTTATCGGTAGACATCCAGTTGAAAGCGGGGCTGACCTGAAAGCCAAAGCGGACCGCCTGCTGAGCTTCCGCTAAGGTGGAAAGGCCAATTAGGAAAGCAGCAAAAACAACAATTTTTTTCATCTTCTTCAGTTTTTGTAAGCAGGTATATGATCAGGAAGCGTCTGTGCTCTTGATGCAAAAATAAACGTACATCATCAAACGTGGCGGTAAAATATAAAAAACACAACGTTAATGTTTAATGCAATACTATTAGCTTCGCGATTCCAAACCACAAATTCAACTTTTATGAGCGTAAAACGGATGCAATTGTTCGCTTTTTTGATCACAGCCACCCTGATTTGGGGCTGCCAAACAGGGGAACAGGAATTTATACCCGATGTTTCAGGCATAGAAGCGGAGGTGGATATCCGGCGCTTCGATCAGGCGCTCTTTCAGCTGGATACGAATAACATGCAAGCAGCTCTGGAAGGGCTGATGGAAGACTATCCGGAACTGGGCGACCTTTACTTCAGCCGCATCCTCCGGGCCAACGACCCGCGCATGGCGCCCGATGGGCCCGCTCCCTATGTCAAAGGGTTCCTGCAGCACGAGCCGGTGCGCAACCTTTATGATTCCGTACAGGTACACTACCCGAACCTGTCAGATATAGAGGAGGAGCTGGAGCAGGCGTTCCGGTTTTTCCAGTATTATTTCCCCGATGAGCCAGTACCCACTGTCTCCACACTAATTTCGGAGTACGCGGTAGCGGCTTTCGTGTACGGTGAAAACGACCTGGGAGTTTCTCTGGATTATTTTCTCGGAGAGGATTACCCCTACCAAAAGCTGAACCCCCGCGATCCGGCATTTTCCGCTTACCTCACCCGTACCTTCAACCGGCAGCACCTGGCTTCCAAAGCCATTCAGACCCTCATCAACGGGCTGGTGCCTCCGCCCCGGCAGCAACGCCTCCTCGACCTGATGGTCAACAACGGCAAAAAGCTCTACATCCTGGACAAACTCCTGCCTTACGCCCCGGACAGCGTCAAACTGGAAGTGACCGGCGAGCAGGTGGAGTGGCTAAACGATAATGAGCTGGAAATGTGGGCATTCTTCATCAAAGAGGACCTGATGTATGAAACGGACAGCGGCATGCCGGAAGAAGCGCCCGGCCGTACCGCCAACTGGGTGGGCTGGCAGATCGTCCGGACCTACATGCAACGGCACCCGGAGGCGACGATGCAGGACCTCATTGCGCTGGAGGACGCACAGGCCCTGCTCGATGCCAGCCGCTACAAACCTGGCCGGTAAACGCCTGGAATTTTGTATCTTTGCATACCTCGAAAATAGCCATGCATGAGCAATTTTATTGTTTCCGCCAGAAAGTACCGTCCTACCCGCTTCGATGAAGTGGTGGGCCAACAGCACGTTTCGCTTACGCTAAAAAATGCACTGCAGAACGACCACCTGGCGCATGCATTCCTTTTCTGTGGCCCCCGGGGGGTCGGCAAAACCACCTGTGCCCGTATCCTGGCCAAGGTGCTGAACTGCCAAAATGTGACCGAAGACCACGAGCCATGTGGCGTTTGCGACTCCTGCAAGTCCTTTAGTGAGAATGCCTCCTTCAACATCACTGAGCTGGATGCTGCTTCCAACAACAGCGTGGAGCACATCCGCGCACTCATAGAGCAGGTGCGCTTTCAGCCGCAGCAGGGCAGGTATAAGATTTTCATCATTGATGAGGTCCACATGCTTTCCCAGCAGGCCTTCAATGCTTTTCTGAAGACCCTGGAGGAACCGCCTTCCTACGCCATCTTCATCCTGGCGACCACCGAAAAACACAAGATTATCCCGACCATCCTGTCCCGTTGCCAGATTTTCGATTTCCGGCGGATACAGGTGCAGGATATGGTCGATCACCTGCAGAGCATTTGCGATACCGAAGACATTCAGGCCGACCCGGATGCCCTGCACATCATCGGGCAAAAAGCAGACGGCGCCCTACGGGATGCCTTGTCCATTTTTGACCGCATCGTCTCCTTCAGTGGCAACCGCATTACCTACGAGGATGTCATTGAGAACCTCAACGTGCTGGACTACGACTACTATTTCCGGGTCGTGGACGCCATGCTGCAGGAAGACCGCAATCAGATGCTGCTGATTTTTGATGAAATCCTGCGCAAGGGTTTTGACCCTGATCTGTTCATCAACGGGCTGGCAGAGCACCTGCGTAATGTACTGGTTTGCAAAGACGCCCAAACCCTGGATTTACTGGAAGTCAGCGGTGGGCTAAAAGACCGGTATGAGCAACAAGCCCGGCTGTTGCCCGCCCAACTGCTCCTCACCGCCCTGAATATCGCCAACGACTGTGACCTGGGCTATCGTCTGGCCCGCAATAAGCGCCTGCACGTTGAAATGGCGCTGCTCAAAATGACTTACATCAACCGGGCCTTCCAGCTGTCTGAAGCCCAGTTGTCTGCGCCTGCCCCGGAAAAAAAAACGGCTGACGTAAGCACCTCAGCCCCACCACCACAGGTCCCGGAACCTGAGCCTAAGCCCGTAGCAGTCCCTACAGCGGAGACGCCTGCATCAACAACTGCGGAAGAAGCGCCTGTAGCGCCACCACCGGATTCAGCAACAAAGCCCGCCGCCCCAACGCCTGTAAAAAAGACTAAGCACGTCCTGCCCAAGATGAAGAAGCTGGATGCAATGCTGGCCGAAATCAAGGAGGAGGAGGAACAAAATGCGGAGGAAGAAACAGCAGAGCCCATCACCCTGGAGCGGGCACAGGAAGCCTGGGATCAATACATTGACCAATGCGAGCAGGAATCAGTGAAAGTAATCATGCGCAATGCCGAGCTCGCACTCCTGGGCGAACAGGAAATACAGGTGACCGTTTCTTCCAATTTGGCAGAAAATACCGTGAGGCAGGAAGACGGCTTGGTAGAGCACCTGCGCGCTACCCTCAAAGCACCAGGCATCATGATGCGGGTGGAAGTGGATAAAAGCAGCGCCCCGGAGCCACCACCCAAACCTAAACGCCTGATGACCAGCAAAGAAAAATACCTGGAGATGCGGGAAACCAATCCCCTGCTTCAGGAAATGCAAAAACGGTTTGATTTGCGCCCCGATGAATAGGGTTATTTGAGATTCCACACTCAATGGGGGGGGGCAGCATCTATTTGTCGTAAATGTTCTGTGCCGGACACTTTCCCCGGATGATCTTTGAAATGGGAACGTGCAACCGGCGTTTACCCATTGTATTTGCAAAGCTATACACCTCCGCAAACTAAACCTGTAAGGCTATGACTAGCGATCAGTCCCTTTGGTACCTGGAAAATATTGACCTGAGCGGCATCCTCTGCCCGCGTAAGATTAAGCGGGGCGACCTGGATACCCACGAGCACAAAGTATTTGACAAAGGCAGCTATATTTATTTGCCTGATGAATACGCCGACCGCATGTTCTTCATCACCGAAGGCCGGGTAAAAATCGGCACCTACAGCGATCAGGGCAAGGAGGTCACCAAAGCCATTATCGGCCCCGGTGAGGTATTTGGAGAGCTGTCGATGATCGGCGAAAACAGGCGGCATGACTTTGCTTACGCTATGGAGCAGACCCGTACCTGTATCATGACGGTAGGAGACCTACAGGATATGATGCGGGAGCACAGTGCCCTGTCTCTCTTCCTGATGCGCACCATGGGCTCCCGAATGCTGGAAATGGAGAACCGCCTGCAATCACTCGTTTTCAAAGATTCCCGTACCCGCATTATTGACTACCTGGTCAGCCTGATCCACAAAAAAGGGCAGCGCGTAGGCTATGAAATGCTGGTCCGGAAGTTCCTCACCCATCAGGAAATAGCCAACCTCACCGCCACTTCCCGGCAAACCGTGACCACCGTCCTCAACGAGCTGCGCAATAAAGACATCCTTACTTTCGACCGCAAACGGCTGCTGGTCCGGGATATGGAAGCCCTTGAAAAGGAAAAATAATGTGTTTGCCCGTTTTTAGCGGTAACTGTCTTACCTTTGCGCCCTAAATCATTACGTTTGGCAAGGATTCTGAGCATCGACTATGGCACAAAGCGCACCGGGCTGGCAGTTACCGACCCGCTGCAGATCATCCCGACCGGGCTGGACACTGTGCCTACCTCCGGGCTGGAAGCCTATCTGCAGGATTACCTGAACAGAGAAGAGGTCGAAACCATCGTCGTTGGCGAGCCCCTTTATCCGGATGGCAATCCGGCCCAAATCCATCATATGGTGGTGGGGTTGGCCCGGAAGCTGCGCAAACTTTTTCCCGAAGTGGAAGTTGTTATGCAGGATGAGCGCTTCACTTCAGAGGAGGCCAAATCTGTAATCCGTCAAAGTGGTGCCCGCCGGAAAAAGCGACAGGATAAAGGCCTTGTAGACAAAGTAAGCGCCGTCCTCATCCTGCGGGATTATCTAGAACAAAACCGGTACTAATTCAATCATGATACTGCCCATTTACGCATACGGACAACCTGTCCTTAAAAAGGAAGCAGAAGACATACAGCCGGACTACCCCGGCCTTGCAGAACTGATCGAGAATATGTGGGAGACCATGTACTTTGCCGAGGGCGTGGGGCTTGCTGCTCCCCAAATTGGCCGTTCTATCCGCATTTTTATGGTCGACACAGCACAGGTCGAGCGTAAAGACAGCGAGGAGGAAGGCATTAAAAAAGTCTTCATCAATGCCCACAAAGTAGAAGAAGGGGGCAATCCCTGGCCCTACGAGGAAGGCTGCCTGAGCATTCCGGATGTACGGGGCGAAGTAGAGCGCCCTGCACAAATCCGCCTGCGCTATATGGATGAAAACTTTGAGGAGCACGAGGAAGTATTCACCGGGTTTAATGCCCGGGTCATACAGCATGAATACGACCACATTGATGGCATCCTGTTCACAGAGCACCTCAAGCCGATCAAGCGCCGCCTTATCCGCCGAAAGCTGGATAGCATCAAAAAAGGCAAAATCAAGGTTGACTATAAGATGAAGTTCCCACGCTAGGATTACACACCAACTAAACGGATGCAACAGCGCCCTTATGCTCTACCCGAAAATGAGAAGGCGCGACCCCAAACTTCTTCTTAAAAGCCTTGGTGAAGGAACGACGGTCAGAAAAGCCGAGCTCCCGGGCGACACTACTCAGTTTATCACCTTGCTGTACCAGGTCAGTTGCTTTTTCCAGACGCAGTTCCAGCACCTGCTGATAAGGCGTAATGCCGAATGCCTGTTTGTAAGTCCGCAGCAAATGGTACTTGGATAGCAATGCCGCTTTAGCCAGCTCTTCCAGCTGCAAATCGTTACAGTAATTATCATAAATATACTGCCGGGCGGTGCACAAACGGCGGTACAGTTCTTCCCGTGTAGACCGCCGGGCACAGTCAATGCCCTTCATCTCCTGTTCGGTGCGCCAGCAGGTGCGCAGTAGTGCGGTAGCCACATCAAAAAATACCTGATTAAAGTCCAACTGCTTATGGGCCGCGAGGGACGGGCGCAATTGCTCGAGGTAGCGGCCGAGCTCATTCTCATCCGTGCGGTAAACTTTCTCCAGAAAGCGGGGGGCTTTGCCAGGCTTCGGTGCCGGATGGTCCAGTAAATCCTCCGTGGTGCGCGACAAGCCTGAGGCCGCTTCCTGAATCAGGCGTGGGCTAAGGTAAAAACAAAAGCCCTCCACCGGCGTAGGATTACGGATAAGACAGTCAAAGGTTTGATGGCGGTTCACCAGAAGGTATTCTCCCCGCTGCAGGCTGACCTGACGGTCCCTGAAAAAGTAATGCTCCGTGCCAATATGCCCCAACTTGATTGACAGACCGGAATCACTGACGGATTTGTCAAAATCCCTAAGCCGGGAGTGGATGATTACATCGTCGAAGTTAAGCGGAGTGTGCCGCAACTGCTCTGACATGCGGACGAGCGGTTGCCGGTTGGGCATCCCATTACCTGTTAATAGCGTCATGTTAGACTGCATTTTAGTGTTTTGCCGGGTGACCAGCATAAATACCGCAGCGACAGGCACTACGGGCAGTTTTATTTGCGTAACAGATGATGGGCAATGAGGCGGGATTGACCTGCCTTTAATTATTGCAGCTTAAAGATTGGAAATATTGCTGATGTGCAAGGAATTAATCTATGAATACCGCCTTTTTGCCGACGAAAAGAGGGGTAGGGGGCGTACAAATATTAAAGCGCCGCTTCCGTAGGTCAAAATACCCCAAAAGCGGCGCTGTTGAATATCGTAGACGGATGCCTTATTGCACCACAACAAATGTAGTCTCTACCCGTTGGCCTGCCACGATACGCAGCACATAGCTGCCAGCCGGTAGTTTAAGATCAAGGGCTTCCCCGTGCCAGCCAAAGCTGCGCTGCCCCAGGTCTTCCTGATGTACGGTCTGCCCCTGCAGATTAAGGACTTCAAGCTGCACTTCAGCCGCCCTGGGCAGATCATAGCTCACGAGAAGTTCGCCGGCAGTGGGATTGGGCGCAACGCGGAGCTCAAAGCCATTGATTGTACGCTCATGCGGAGTAGAAGTAGGCGTTTCCAGCGGTTCTGTGGTATACAAACGGTATGCTCCAGGCTCCAGCGGCAGCAACTGATTGGGGGTAATCACCTGAAAGATTTCTCCGGTGAAGTATTCGTACCAGGTGCCCGTCTGCGTGAATACCTGAGAAGCACTCTGATTGGTCACCCCAAAGTTGGCGACAGCCACGGCATCCATACTTTCGTGCCGCAGTTTGATCACCTTTGTGGAAGGCGCCAGGTCATACTCAATATCATCGGTATGAAATACGTCATAAGCCTGCGTCACCAAAATGAGATCGCTCATTGTTTCGTAAAGATCGCGTCGCCCTTCTTCCTCCAGAAAGTCCCAGCGGATAGGCTTGGGGCCGGTTCGGCAATCCTGATTGATGCTGCCATCTTCGCAGTAATTGATAGAGAAGTCATAACCCAGCTCACCAAACTGCCAGAGCATTTTTGGCCCGGGGATGGTGTAGAACATCGTAGCGCCGGCCGCTACCCGGTCCAGCGTGAGGAGAGGGCGCGGCGTCTTCTCCGGCGGCAGCAGCGAGAAGCGGAACGGGGAGTCGACGTGTGCCGGCGCGATCAGCTCCATGCGCTCGAGCGCCTTGAGGCGGCTCTGGGCCTGGCGTGCCTTGGTCGCCTTGGCGCGGAAGCGTTCGACGAAGCTGTGCATGTGCGCGATCTCGCGCTGCTGCTTGTCGAACGCGGCCTGCTGGTTGGCCAGCTGCTCGGCGCGGACACGCTCGAACGCCGTGTAGTTGCCGGTGTAGAGGGTCGCGCGTGACTGCTCGATGTGCAGGACATGATTGCAGATGCTGTCGAGG
>CAZNHN010000062.1:13781-15459 GCA_964572415.1 uncultured Phaeodactylibacter sp. | reverse complement strand
CTACCCGGTCCAGCGCCGTTTCCAGCGCTCTCACGTTGTAGTCACCCTGTGAACTGCCAAACTCCAGAGCCTCGTACACCAGTCGCTCTTCATCATGGCTTTCCATGTAAGACACGATACCCGGTACGTCCCAGCCACGGTGGGTGTAGGAAGCGCCGGAAAGATTGGAGCCAAAGCCGAGCACCGCATTTTTGTACTGCGGCTGCATGTTATTCCACATCAGCATGCCTTCGCCGTAATTGGCCATTTCCACTTCTTCGGCCCAGTCGCCCAGGTGTTCCATGATGGCGTAGGAGCCCGGTGAGGCATCCCACATTTCATCCGCGTAATCTTTGATAATGACCAGACGGGATGGGTCATAGGCACTCCAGGCGCCCACATCAGTGGTTTCTACTTGCGTGAATCCTTTTGAAAGGTCGAAGCGGAAGCCATCCACCCGCATTTCCTCCAGCCAGTAGCGCATAGTACGCTTTACAAACTCCCGGGTGTGTGGGCTTTCGTGGTTGAAATCGTAGCCCACGTTAAAGGGGTGTTTGGCAAACTCATTCAGCCACGGGTTGTCAGGTGTTGGGCGGAAGTTGTTCTCGTCCCAGTAGAGTTGGCAGAGCGGGCTTTGGCTAAAGGCATGGTTGTACACCACGTCGATAATCACGGCCAGCCCGCGTTGGTGGCAGACATCCACAAAGCGTTTGAACTCATAAATTGGGCCGTAGTACTTGTCCAGCGCCATGTGGAAGGATGGGTTGTAGCCCCAGCTGATATTACCCTCAAACTCATTTACGGGCATCAGCTCAATGGCGTTGATACCAAGGCGCTTGAGGTAGTCAAGGGTGTCGATCAGATCGGTGTAGCTATGGCTTTCCAGAAAGTCGCGTACCAGTAGCTCATAAACTACGAGCCGCTCTTTGGGCGGGCGCTCGAAGTTGTCCACCTGCCAGTCGTACTCCGCCACCTGCGGGTCTACCAGGGAGACAATTCCCTGCGCATTATCCGGATAATCGGGTAAGTTTGGATATACCTCCTCTCCGATGAAAGGATCGTCGCCGGGGTCCAGCACCAGCGTACTGTAAGGATCTGCCACCCGGATGCTGCCATCTACCAGGTATTGAAAAGTGTGGGGCCCTTCGGGGTCCAGCCCCTCAATTTCTATCCACCAGTGACCGGAAGCGGAGGGTGTCATCTGGTACTCCGTTAGTGGGCGATACTCGTTGAAGCTGCCGAGCACGAAGATATGCTCCTTGTTTGGAGCAAAAAGATTCAGGCGAAGGGTACCGGACTCAAAGGTAATACCAGGCTCCAGCCCGGCGGGCACATCCTGAGGCGCAACATCCAGAGGAACGGCGTAGGCGAAGTCCAGCACGATACTCTCTTCCCCATTGTCTATGGTGATTTCGACCAAGTGGGTACCCGCTTCACCTGCAATCAGGTCATACTCCAGAAGCGCTGTGGCCTCAGAGATCAGTTCTTCACCGTTATCGGTAACCGTTATAGTAGCTTCTTCCGAAATAGCTACCCGCACCGGTATGGTCTCTCCGGTTTGTGCGATGATGGCATTGCTGGCAGGGCTCTGCAGTATCGCTGTAAAACCGACGCCGCCTTCGAATAGCTCAAGAAAGATATCGCCACCGCCCGTTGCTCTACCTGTTTGATCGCCCGTGGCATCGCGGAAGACGAAAGC
>CAZNHN010000062.1:0-13771 GCA_964572415.1 uncultured Phaeodactylibacter sp. | reverse complement strand
TTGCTCTACCGTCTCACTGCCAGGCACGTCGTAGTAGGCGTTGACCGAAGGAGAGAAGGTGTAGCTGTAGAGATTGTCCTCCCCGGGTACCGGTGTCATCTTCCAGTCGTCATTGGCCTGCCCCCAGGTCGTGGGCACATAGCGCCAGTCGGCTGGGCTTGAGCTGAGATTGGTGATCACGCCCGTGTGCAGGTACACATCGCACCCACAGTTTTCCAGCCCTCCATTGCCTTCTGAGGCATTAAAAAAGAGGGTGATTTCATCTTCAGGTGTTGGAAATGCCGGTTCACTGTAGATGACCTGAGCGTGCAGGAAAACTGCATTTAGACCGAGCAACAGCAGCGGCAAAATTGATTTAAGCATGTGCTAATGAATTTTCTTTGTATAGATTATGATAGCAAGACTATCAAATTTACGCAAATTTCGAGACGTCTGTGCCATCAAATTGACTGAATGCGGACAAAAGTACAGACCGTACTACATCGGAATGCCCAGGTGAAGGATGCGCCCCCCGGTCTGATTGATTGGGCTCACGCTTTTTCCAATCACAACCCCATCGTGCGGCGCGGTGTAGCGCTTAATAAAGTCTCCGAAGATATTGCGCAGGGTGGCAACTTCCTGCCCGGCTTTCACGCGCTCTGTAAGGCCCGGCTGTACAGTGAGAATACCGCCTGTATCCGTGTACAGCCAGCTGGAATCCTTGCACAGAATTGCGGGCTCTTCAGGCTCTTCCACCGTGTCCCCTGTCATGTCCAGATGAGCCAGCACATTGTGAATGCCGGTCAGCCCGGACCGGATGTGCCCTTTCTGAAAAGTGTTGGGATTGCCAACTTCCAGGGTGATGGCGTGTATGCCCAACTCATCGGCCGCCCCACGCAGCGTACCATCGGAGGGCGGGTTATGGACAATGATCTGCGCGTTTTGCAGCAGTGCCATGCGTCGGGTGGTCTCGCTGTCCATATCTGCCCGGATGTAGTAGGAATTAACTCTTCCGAAGCTTGCGGTGTGCAGATCGATGAGGTAGTCAAATTTGGCTACTATCCAGTTAACAATACGGTAGGCGTAGACCTGACTCACATTACCGTCTTCCCGGCCCGGCATAATGTGGTTGAGGTCGGTGCCGTCAATAAAGCGGCGTTTCTTACGCAGCAAGCTTGGAAGGTTAACTACGGGAACACCTACGATGGTCCCCTTTAGCTCCCGGACATCAATCTCCCGAAAAAGGCGCTGAATGACCGGTATCCCGTTGAGTTCATTGCCATGTACCGCAGCGGTCAATCCCACCACCGGGCCTTTTTCCACTCCTTTTGCCACAATGACCGGGATGAATACAGGCATGCCCATACCATCCGTGACGAGGTGGAGCCAGAAACGCTGTAGAGTGCCCTGAGGCACGGTTTCCAAATCGAGTTCCCGGATGACCGGCGCATCATCGGGCAGTGCAGAGTAGGTGGATTCCATATTCTTTTGTTTGCTGAGCGATCAGGGGCAACAAATGTAAGCCCTTAAATATAAAAAATACGCCCCGCAACTGTTCTTTGTTTACGGGGCGAATGGGAAGTCCAAAATATGAAAATCAAAGACAATACATGGGTCAGCTCAGGTGCAATTGTATGCCGTTGTCTCCGGGGGTATAGGTTTCAAGGGATTGTGCCTTGAGCTGATAAACTGAGCGGTAGGCTTCCGGGTTGGCCAGGAAGGCATTGACGCCAATTTTAGTGCCATCATCGAGCAGTGCCGCGAGGGGTTGCTCTACCTGCCAGATTTGGGGCAGGGCACCACGTAGCTTCAGGTCCCAAGCCTTGTAGTGTTGCTCAAAATCTTCAGGCCGGAGCTGTCCCCGGCAGCAATCATGGGCGCACTGCAGGTCCATGGGCTGTGTCAGGTTGAAGAGACCGTACTCGTCCGTAATTTCCTCACCGGGCTGAATGTCGCGAATGGCAATTTCAAAGCCATAGCCCGTGCTCATCGTGTTGCAGTTGCAGCAGTGGTTGACATATTTGGCGAAGTCCCAGCTGACGATGCGGTACCCGCGCTCGTCAATGTAGGAATACTTCTCAATAGCGGCTTGCATTTCGGGATTATGATTCCGGTAGGTATCCGGGCTGATCTCCATTTCCAGGCTGTCTTTGACATAGGTAATGGTGCCTTTGGGCAAAAACCGGGTCGCAAAAACACCATAGCCTTTATGGTCGTCGATGTATTGCAGTTGGGTGTGCGGGTGGATCATTGTTCAGAATAATTGGGTTTCGTCCTTGAGCCAACCCGTGATGCTGCACCGTTCGCGGTGGGCGACCTCTACTTCGTGCTCAATGGCATGACTTTCAAACAGCATCAGGCGTCCGGCTTCCGGTAGAACGGTAACCGTCTCTTCTGTGCCATCTTCATTAGGTAGATAAAGCTTCAGGGCACCGCCATCGGCTGCCGTCCATTCCGGATTGAGGTAGCAAATGGCGGATAGCTTACGCGACTGCGTGCGGTGGAATACATCGAGGTGGCGCTTGTAAAAACCACCCGGTTGATAAACAGCAAAGTGCATCTCCATGTCCCGAATCCCCAGGTAACAGGTGCGGTTCAGGTATCGGATCATATTTTGCAGGCGTTCAAAGTAAGGCAGACAGGAAACGGGGGGATCGTTGTGGTCTATCCACCGGATTTCATCCCTGCGAATGGCCCGGTTGCGCTGAAAGTCAGCCCCCTGCCCGACACCAGCGGCACTGAAGGCACCTTCCGCTTCCTCTGCGTGGATGGTCTGCAGGATTATGTTCACTTCTGCAGGGCTGAGAAAGCCATCAATGATGCTATACCCCTGCTTCGCTATCTCTATAGCGGCCTGTTCGTAAATTGCTTCCTGTAGAAGCACGGTGGTTTTAGTCATGGTGTTCGCTATTGGAGATTGGCCTCTTCGCTCAGCCAGTACTGTGGGTGGTTGTATTTGGGTGGTTTGCTGGCCCTCGCGGCCTTTTTGGGCCGGGGGGCATCCTCCTGCTCAGTGCCTCGCTTTTTAAGCCGGGCTTTGTCTGTGGATTTACCTTTCCTGCTCATTTTTTTAGGCAAAAAAGCGCGCAGATTCTGAATAAAAACTGAATTTTACCATCCTGAATAAAAAAATATGAAGGTTTTACTTATCGGGGCTGAATCTTCCTCCCGAACAACGCTGCAACGCTACCTGAAAAGACAGGGACTGGAAGGTCAAACACTCACTCAGCCCAGGGCTGCGGTACAGAAAGTATTGCAGGTGGAATTTGATGCCGTGGTGGTGGCGGAGCCGCTCGAAAAAGGCAGCGCAATGCGCCTTGGACAGTTGCTCAGGCAGCAGGAGGTGCAGGGCGGGCTGCTGTTGCTCACCCCCGCTACCCTTTCTGCCTATCGGATTGAGGCGCTGGAAGCAGGCTACGATGACGTACTCTCCCTGCCTTATGATTTAACAGAAGTCCACGCCCGCCTGAAAGCCATCGTACGACGCCGTACCGGGCTGTATCAGCGGGAGCTCCGGCTGGATGGCCTGGTCATCCGGCCTGACGAAGCCACCGTTTGGATTGACGGGCAACGCCTGGAACTCACCAAAAAGGAATTCAACATCCTGTTCTTCCTGGCCCGCAACCGCAATCGCGTAGTCAGCAAAGACCAATTGATTGACTACCTTTGGGGTGAGGATGCAGAAGATATCGATGGGTATGATTTTTTGTACGCTCACCTGAAGAACCTGCGCCGCAAACTAAAGGCGCTGGGTGCAGAGCGCCTCATCGAAACCCTCTACGGCATGGGCTACATCCTGCGGTCCTGAACAGCCCAAATTTGCCAGATGACTCAACAAGGGCTGCTGCCCGCTCGTTTACTCGAAGTACAACAACCAATACATGGAAGTCGCAACAAAGAAAATAGAACTCCGCAACCTCACCCTGGATGATTATATCGGCCTGAAAGAGGCGATGATCCAAGCCTATTCGGGCGGTGGCGTAACGCACTGGAATAAAAAAGCCATTGAAAAACTGCTTAAGGTTTTTCCGGAAGGGCAGCTTTGCGTGGTCGTTGACGATAAAGTGGCGGCCTGTGCGCTTTCTATCATCGTCAACTATGACAAGTATGGCGATAAACATACCTACGATCAGATTACTGGTAACGAGACCTTCAATACACATGATGAAAACGGAGATGTACTCTACGGCATAGAGCTGTTTGTACATCCTGAGTTTAGGGGTATGCGCCTGGGGCGGCGGCTGTACGATGCCCGCAAGGAACTCTGCGAATCCCTCAACCTGCGCTCCATCATCGCCGGAGGGCGTATCCCAAAATACCGGGAATATGCCGATGAGCTGACGCCCCGCGAGTACATCAATCAGGTGAAGATGCGGGAAATCTACGATCCCACCCTGACCTTTCAGCTGTCCAATGATTTCCACGTCCGAAAAATCATTCAAAACTACCTCCCGGAAGACAAGGCTTCAAAAGAATATGCCACCCTGCTGGAATGGAACAATATCTACTATCAGGAAGAAGAAAAGCTCATCAATATTCCCAAATCTGATGTGCGTATTGGCATCGTGCAATGGCAGATGCGCCTCTTTCCCAACTTTGACGCCCTCATCCGGCAGGTCGAGTATTTTGTGGACGCCGTGAGCGACTATCAGTCCGACTTCATCCTCTTCCCGGAGTTTTTCGAAGCCCCTCTTATGGCAGATTATAACCACCTGGGAGAGGCGCGTGCCATCCGGGAGCTGGCCGGGTATACCAATGCCCTGCGCGAAAAATTCACGGAGTTTGCCGTCAGCTATAACGTCAACATCATCACTGGCAGCATGCCGAAGGTAGAAGAGGATGGCCACTTGTACAACGTATCGTATCTGTGCCGCCGCGATGGCACCTGGGAAAAATACCAGAAAGTGCACATTACACCTTCCGAGCGGGATGCCTGGGGCATGAAGGGGGGCAGTGAACTCAAGGTTTTTGATACCGACTGTGGCAAAGTGGGCATTCTCATCTGCTACGATGTGGAATTCCCGGAGCTGGCCCGCATTTACGCAGATCAGGGCATGCAGCTGCTGTTCGTACCTTTCCTTACCGATACACAGAATGGCTACAACCGTGTGCGGCTTTGTGCGCAGGCGCGGGCCATTGAGAATGAATGCTACGTGATCATGGCAGGCGCAGTAGGCAACCTGCCCCGTGTTAACAATATGGACATCAACTACGCTCAGTCTGCCATCTTTACTCCCTCTGACTTTGCATTCCCTACCAATGCTATCCGCTCTGAGGCCACCCCCAATACCGAGATGACGGTAATTGCTGATGTCAACCTGGAACTGCTCAAAGAGCTGCACGAATACGGTAGCGTGAACACCCTCAAGGATCGGCGCAAAGATTTGTACGAGGTAAAATTGAAGAAATAATGAGCCTGAAAAAAGGAGAAGACAAGCAGTTTGACGAGGACGTACTGCGCCACTACGGGGTTAATCCGGACTATGTCCATGAGCTGTACTTTTTGCCGGTAAAACTGAAAAGTTGCAACCGACTTCGAAGGAGGTGCTTTGGAAGCATCACTAACCCAATTGTCGTTGATAATGGTTAGAAGCCCAATTCAACGTTACCTGGACATATACTCCAGGTAATCTATGATGCCCTCATAAATCTTATTGGCCATTTGGCGGCGGAACACTGGGTCGGCTAGTTTCTCCTCATCTTCAGCATGTGACATAAAGGCCTGCTCAACCAAAATAGCCGGAATATTTGAAGTCCGGATTACGGTGTAGTTGAATGAACCAATCACCCCAAATTCCTTCAAGCCAGTTTCGAGAAGGCGGTGATAAATCTTTTCTGCCAGAGGAGCCCAAAACGGGTTGTGGTAATAAGTGCTGGTGCCCGATACCCTTAAAAAGCCACCGCCGGCTGCATTAGCGTGGATGCTTATCAAGAGGTCTGCATTAGATAGAATCGCAGTGTCCCTCTTGTCCAATAGCGACATATCGATATCAGAAGCCCTTACTTGTACGACTTCCGCTCCTGCGGATTTGCACACTTCCTCCAACTTCAGAGATAAATCCAGATTGATGTCTTTTTCCAGCAGCCCCGACAGCCCTTTGGCGCCGGTATTGGTACCTCCATGGCCGGCTTCAATGGCAATTTTAAGACCAGCAAGAGGCTTCTCGGGCTTAGGTGCGAGGGCAGGAGGGTGTTTTAGCTTTACCGTCAGTTTTTTTCCATCGGGCTTAACCTCGTAGCCCCATATTTTTGAGGTCTTTAGATTGATGTAAACCTCATAGGTTTCAGGGGTGGTTTGCTGCCAGGTGACCTTATCTATCACCTGGCGCCCGGTTCTGTGCGTAATCCACGTGCTGCTGGTTTTTGCGCCAAACAACCTCACTACAATCCTTTGCTGATCAGGTTCAGCAATTACCTCGTAAGGAACAGGTTTTAGATAAGGGATGCTCAATACATCGGTATCTCCTTCAGGAGCACATGACATATGGGTAATGAAATAGGGCGCTTGTGAGAAGGCCCCTGGTAAGTGCCTGGCCTGGTTAGACACTATGGTTCCGTTCTCTATTTCGTTTAACCGAATTCTGTAGTGATCTCCAATTTTGCCATTGGTTTTTAGAATGGTTCCTTTCGGATACTCTGACCTTACCGGTCCTCCCAAACGGATGAGTCCCTGATTGTAGGTCAGGCGCACATGGTCCTCGATGGTTTCAACGTATGGAAAGTCCGCCGCGTCTTTTACCAAAATGGAGTTTTTCAAAGGGAAAACAAAAGAATCATTCAAACGGATTACCAGTTTGTGGGGCCTGTTTTTTACAAAATCATCTAAACGAAGTTCCGCTTGGTAAGCGCTGTAGTCCTCATAATCTGTACGTGCGCAGGGGAACTGCAAGCCTCCGGGAGCTACCTCAATGACTGCGTTCTGTCCTTTCGAGCCGTTGAATTGTACATGAGCAATATCCTCTGGAGTAAGCTCCAGGTCAACACTTGGGGTAACCGATTTTTCTTCAACCCAAAGCGGGAAGGAAGATCGCATGTCATCAGCTCTTTCAAAAACAACTTCCTGTTCGTAAAAAGCAACTTCTCGGGTGTCCGTCAAAACCGACGCCCTTATCCGGTTCATCCCCTCGGTTAACTGTACGGAATTAAAAAATACACCGGTTTTATACACTTTGACTTCTTCTCCGTTTATAAAGCCCCGGTTTGCCGCATCAGTTTTCCAAAGAAGATCATGTTGCTCGCGGGTGGTGTGTTGAGGCAGGTTGCTCCTGAATTCCACCCAAGGTTTAGGGCGTTTGACAGTGCCATCACTTTGTACGATATACTTAAAGGGTAAAGCCCATTGCCGGGTTGGCAAGCTAAGCGTATCTTCATTTATAAAAACCCAAAGTGTATCGACATTAGTGGCAATGAATTTATGCCACCCATCATCATCAGCTTTTATAGAAGGCCCAGATCCATTGACCGTTATTTCCGGGACGGGAGTGTTTTCGGGAAAGTATGCGGATAAGTCTAGTGCAAACACCTGTGCAGGCTCTACCTTTTTAGGTTTTTGGGGAAAGGGAGTGGGCGACTTTATTTCACCCAAGGCTTCTCCGGGTTTGTATTCCGGAACAGTAGTAAACGACAGGTCGGCAATACCTCGTTCCAGAAGCTGTTCTGCGAGCTGTAGTTTCTTGTCATTGGAAGTATATACCCCGATAATCAGGTACGGTTTGATGAGCATCATATCCATCACCTTGTTTTTGAGCGATGAATAATCGTCTAAATCAAATACAAAGCCATCCAGGTTACACGCATTCACCAGAGGTTTAACGTCTGTATTTTTATTTTCGACCAGGGCAAAAAGTTTGAGCTGCTCAGCATGCGCAGCATCAATAAGTTCTGTAAGCCCTTCTGTTTTTGCTGGCAATCTGGCTATAATCAAATTATGGCCTGCAGTTGCAATTTGACGCATCAATCTCTTTATACCCTCATTGTTTAAGTTAGCCCAGGCAGTGTCATCCAGAAGGATAGGATGGACAGCACCTTTGGGTTCTTTTTCTTCTTCTTCTTCTTTTCGGATTTGATCCGCAAATGCACCCAATTCCGGAAGGAGTTGCCCGGTTTTATCAGCAACATTGATTTTAGATATGAAGCTCTCATTCCCAAATTTATCTACAGCCGTTACAGCAATAGCGTTCAAGGGTTCAAGTAATGCCTCGACGTTTTCTGTTGCTTCAGTTTCTTTCGCCTCAGCCGCAGGGGCTTTGAATTTAAATGCTGAACGTGACACGGAACGTGTCTGCGTGCCCACGATATCGTAGTTCCATTCTTCCCCATATTGGGTATAAAGAACGTATGCAAACAGGTCTTTTTTATTATTAGGGGCCCAATTTATTTGCAGTGAATCATTGCTTACAGCCACTTCAACCTTTGGGGGGTGGGGTGGCTCATCATCCAGCCAGGTAGAAGCAGGGACTAATGCTTGATTCCGGTAGGGCCCTTCCACAACAGCTTTGGTCAGTAACTCAGATTTAGTGAAACCTCCGATATTCCAATGGACTATACCAGGGCTTTCATGTAAAACTCCTCGGCTTATCATAATTTGATTGATGACCTCATCAGTTGCTTCTTTCCCAGATTTCCGGCTCAGGCTAATGCCGGGCCAAAAATGCCTGCCTTTGTAATTTTGCCGGTCCCACCATCCGAGCAATACCGGGAAACTCTGTGGGATACGGTTGATAGGCCAGTACAATTGGGGGGTCCAGTAGTCTACCCAACCTTCATTGAACCATAATTTTGCATCAGCATACAGCTTTTCATACTGATCGAAACCTTTTATAGAGGGTGGGTTGTTGGGTCGCCAAATCCCAAATGGGCTCAACCCAAATTTCACATGTTTCTTTTCTGCTTTTATACCCTCATATACTCTTTTCATGAATTTGTTGACCGCATCCCGCCGCCAATCTCCCTTGCTGAGCTTCCCGCCCTGTTTTTGATAGCGGGCCCAGCTTTTCTCGTCGGGGAAGTCCTTGTCGTTGTGGTAAGAAGGGTAGGGGTAGAAGTAATCATCAAAATGGATACCATCCACATCATATCTCTTGACAATATCCATCACTACGCTGTAGGAATGATCCTGTGTTTCCTTGGCCGTTGGAACCATCCAGTAATAACCAGACTCAAGCTTCACCACCAGGTCTGGATTTGTGGTTACAATAGATTGGTCGCTAATTGGGCCGCCAACCACATGATGCGCTCTGTAGGGGTTTAGCCAGGCGTGCAGTTCTATTGCCCGTTTGTGTGCTTCTTCAATCCAAAACTGCAATGGGTCATAAAAGGGTTCTGGCGCCTCTCCCTGAGTACCCGTAAGGTAATAGGACCAAGGCTCCAGCTCCGATGGATACAAAGCATCGCATTGGGGCCTTACCTGTAGTATAGCGGCATTGAAATTATTAGCTGCGAGAAAGTCCAGCAATTCAATGGCCTCCTCTTTTTGTCTTGCTACTGGTAGCCCGGGTTGGCTAGGCCAGTTGATATTCGCCACAGAAGCAATCCAGGCCGCTCTGAATTCACGTTCAGCATAAGGTTGCTCCAGATTACTGATACCCTCAGGGAGCGTTGCTTCTTTTGAAACGGAGCATTGTATACCCAAACAAAGGAGCGTAAACAGGCCGAAGTAAATGGGAAGTCGTGTATTAATAAAACACATAGGGTGTATAGATGGTAGTGAATTGATACCGGGGTTGAATGCCGGATACTACTGTTTTTGAAACGTTTCATCAAAATAAGGCTGATTAGCGGCATCATACTCCAGGCTGATGGTATATTCAAAAGGCTGACCGTGCAAGCGCAGGGTCTGCCCATCTGCAGAAAGCTGTAGCTGAAACCGTCGGGCTGGAGGGTGCTGCTTTTGTTCTGCTGTACGTTGACCGCAGACTATGTATGCGCCATCGTAAGCTGTGGGCTGTAGCTCCAGCCATTGGCCCTGTTGTTCAAAACGGCCTTCTTCGGTGAACGCTGCTTTGTTTTCGCAGCCCTGCGTGAAATTATCGTAAGAATAAGTAAGCCGGTAGCTGCCATTCTGCCGGAGCTCGAGCAGGTGCCCGTAGCCGTAGGTGCCATAGCTGATCTTCCCGGATACCGGCTCTTGATATACCTCGCCGGTCTGATAACTGACCACCTGCATCCAATTGCCGGTAAGGGCTGCGGTCGGAGGTGCCTGCGCGGAAGTTTCGCCAGGATTTTCGGCAAAAGCCGTACAGTCCCTGGAGATACTGGCACAAAGCAACTGCATACCACCGAGCCGCTCAAAGTCAGCCGGTAGGGCGGAGAAGTAACTGCAAAAGACATAACCCGAAGACGGATCATAGGTATAGTACCCGGCTACTTTAGCCTGTTGCCCTTCAATGCTGGCCCGAAACCACTGCAGCTGATCTGCCCCAGCCTGCTCCGTCCGCAGCACCTCAACGGTGCCAACTAGTTGTTGCAAGAAATTTTAAAGCAGTGCAGGAGTGGGGGCAACAGAATTAGCAGGCATAGCCGCTACAAGCAGGCCGGGGCTCTCAGGGTCACCGGGCCGGGCTTCGGCGATCCAGAGGAACAGTTGCTCTTGTTGCTGCACCTGTGCGGTCCATCCGGCCGGGCAACGGTACTGAGTGTGGCCGCTCGGGTCTGTGACGAGACCGGGTATCTGGGCTGACAACGGCAGGCAACAGCCAAGAAAAAATAAAAGGATCAGTCGCATGGGTCCTGGGTTGGTGTTTGGGTACCGAAAAATACTATATTTTGGGCATTTTAACTGATGAGCGGAGTTTAAGAGACTAAAGAAGCCTGGCAATGAGTAGATTATATGCCTGCATCCGGAGCAGCCGGTGATGGGAGCAGGAGCCAACTTGAAACTGTATGAAGCGATTAGCCTGCCTGATAACCCTTGTGGATTCACCCGGAATCGTTTAACTTGTAACTTGCAAAGAAAAAAAAACAAGCGATAATGTCAGAGTCATTTATATATGAGGAAGTGGTTGACTTCATTGCCAGGTCAAATCCACAAAACGTATTGGAGTTCAAACCTTCAGAATCCGTCAATCAAAGAGTGAGCATACTTTTGGAGAAAGAACGGGAAGAAAAGATAACAGCCGAGGAGAAGAAAGAGCTTGATTACTTTCTTATGCTGGAGCATATCATGCGTTTGGCTAAAGCTAAAGCCCGCAAATTATTGAATGCTGCATGAGCAGGTATTTAAACCGGAAAACAAGAGATGCAGTCGCAAAACGCGCCCGTTTTAGATGTGAATATTGCTTATTGCATGAAGGCGATGCCTACCTCGCTTTTGAAATTGACCATATCATCAGCCTAAAGCACGGAGGGAATAGCGAACTGGATAATCTAGCCTATTCCTGCGTGGCTTGCAACCGGATGAAAGGGGCTGATATTGGCTCCATAGTTCTGCCAGAAAAAGAATTTATCAGGCTGTACAACCCAAGAACAGACTCCTGGGAGGAGCACTTTCGAATTATGGGTCCAAGAATAGTTCCCATTTCTGATATTGGAAAGGTCACTACCAAAATTCTCTTGCTAAATGATGACCTTCGGATATCTGAACGAGAGGCGCTGATTAGTGTCGGGCGATATCCCCCTCAACTCCCCTAGGCCTCGCTAGCCACTTGCTAACGGGAAATTAAAAGAAGGCATTCGTTTTGAAGGGCAAGGAAACGCGATTTTTAATGATCCTGAATCTAAGAAGCAATGACATTAGTCTTTGATATCGGGCTACTCCTTTTTCTGCTTCTCCTTTTTTATCGTATCATCTTGCTGAATCAAGAGGAAAAGCGGTTGAAGGCTGCTCTTGAGCAAGAACCCGGCGATGAAGGAGCTGGAAAGTATCGTTTCTTTTTGTTGTTCCGGTTGAGCATGTACGTATTATGGGGAGTGATTTTCTTTTACTATGTCTATTTCTTTCTCGTGGGGTAAGATTTCAGAGTACCTGAAAACTGATGGTCCCGGACAACAACTACCGCTATAATGGCAAGGAGCTGAATGGGGATTATAGGATGGACCTTTATGAGTACGGCTTCAGGTGGTATGATGCGGCTATAGGGCGGTTTACGGGGGTGGATCCGCTGGCGGAGCAAAGAAGTTGGGTGTCTCCGTACAACTACGTGCAGAACAACCCGATCTTGAGGATAGACCCGACAGGAGCTTTAGATAACCCTGTTTATGGCTCAGATGGAAAATACCGGGGCAACACAACTGAAGGTTTTACTGGGGAGGTAATCGTTTATGATGGGGTTCAAGATTTTACTAGAATGACTAGTGATCAATTGTTAAATAGAGAAGGTGTCTACACTGTAGATGTTGGTGAACCTACACGTTTAAGCGAAACTAGCTTAAGTGCAGAGGCAGCATCAAATATACTTACTCATGTTACTAAGAAGTTAAAAGGCGTGAACTTTGATAGGCTCGAAGGAGGCATAATAAACGTAGTAGATACTCCGATAGATGACGATGGTTTTATGGGGCAATCAAATGGAGATACATTTGGCAATTGGAAAAATATACCACTTAGTGCTGAGGCTGGAACAATGACTAACCCTGATGGCTCTATCAATGTGACCACAAGGCTGCTTGGGGGCAAAAGTCAAATGGGTTCAGTAGAGTATATTCAAAGTGTTTTAGGGATTCATGAGTACAAAGGGCATGGTTTAATGAATATACCAGAAGCATTTCCAGCTCATGAAAAAGCTTACGAGCTTCAATTTAGACATAAAGAAACATTCAATAAGCTGACACCCTACCAACAGCAGAATATCAAAACAGATGGAGGAATAAAATGAAAGAAAAGACAATAATATTAATACTATTCATGATATTGATAAACTCTTGTTTGCAGCTGTCATCAAATAGCAAAACTTATTGGGTAGAGTCTAATGCTATTTGTGTCCATTGGACTGACTTCGGCAAGAAGAATTTTGACACAAAAGCTATACGAATAGTATTAGAGTCAAAAGATTCGAGCATTCTTAACTCAAAGGAGTTCTATTTGTCAACTAATGTTTTAGGAGAAAATGACATACCATTAAACAAGGTGGAAAAGATTAAAGAAATTAATGGGTTCTACCGTGCTTATCTGTTTGTCAGAAGTGAGGACTTGTACCAATACTTTCCAAAAGGCGAAAACTACTATAATGACGATTGCTATCATATCGAACTTGCAAACATGTTAGGAAAGGGACAGCTTATTATGAAGGATAGTATTAAGGAAAAGGTAATAGGTAAATCATCGGATTACACTTTGTCTGTAGGTCAAATATCTAATACAGGACAAAAAAGAGAGTAATCGAGGGGGGAGAATGCAAGGAGCTGGAATCGGCCACCGGCTTTTATGAGTATGGGGCGCGGTGGTATGACCCGGCTATTGGGAGGTTTATCGGCGTTGACCCGCTGGCAGACCATCCGAACCAAGTAGATAAGTCCCCTTTTGCCTATGCGTGGAACAATCCAGTTAGCTTAACCGACCCTGACGGGCGTTGTCCAATATGTCCTGTTTTATATGCCTTTGCAGTTGGATTTGGTGTTGGAGCAGGTGCAGATGCTACTGTCCAAGTTGCAACTAATAAAATACAAGGTAAAGGTGCTTTTGAAGATTTTTCAGTTTCCTCTACATTAATATCAGGAACATTTAGTGGATTTACTGGAGGGCAAGGAGGAGTTGTTCGAGCTGGTTTGGCTGCGGCTGGTGAATCAATCACAAAGCAACTAGTTACAGATGATGCTGTGGCAAACGCTGTTGGAGGAGATTTTTCAACGATACAAA
>CAZNHN010000061.1:2201-24460 GCA_964572415.1 uncultured Phaeodactylibacter sp. | reverse complement strand
CTCAACGCAAAATTCCGGGAGGAGCTGGAAGCACGATGGGGAGTACAGCTCTTCCGTATTGCCGGGCAGAGCCTGAAGACCTTCGATGACGCTGTACTGGAGCTGCTGCAGGAAGAGAACAAACTGAGCAGTCAGTACACCAAGATCAAAGCGGGTGCAAAGATCGAATTCCGCGGTAAGGAGGAAAACCTGTCCTCGATCATTAAGCACGAGACCGATAAAGATCAGGCGACCCGAAGGGAAGCGCAACTTGCTAAGTGGGGCTTCTATGCAGCCAATGCCGAAGCGATCGAGGACGTTTTTGACGAGCTGGTTAAGGTGCGCCATCAGATTGCGAAAAAACTGGGCTACGACAACTTCATCGGGCTGGCCTACGACCGGATGCTGCGCTCCGATTATAATCCGGAGATGGTGGCGAACTTCAGGGAACAAGTCAAAACGCATATTGTGCCCATCGCGCAGCAGCTGTACGAACGGCAGCGCAACCGCCTGGGGCTGGACAAGCTCCGCTTTTACGATGAGGATCTCCGATTTGCCTCCGGTAATCCGAACCCTAAAGGTGAGCCGGGCTGGATCGTAGAGCAGGCAGAGCAAATGTACCGGGAGCTTTCACCGGAGACGCATCAGTTTTTCCGCTTCATGCAGGAAGCCAAGCTCATGGATCTGGAAACCCGCCCGGGTAAAGCCACCGGAGGATACTGCACCTTCATCGACGGCTACAAAGCGCCGTTCATTTTCTCCAACTTTAATGGCACAAGCGGCGATATCGATGTGCTGACCCACGAAGCTGGCCACGCCTTCCAGGTTTACAGCAGCCGGGATCAGGGCATAGGGGAGTACGTTTGGCCCACTACGGAAGCCTGTGAGATCCACTCTATGAGCATGGAATTCTTCACCTGGCCATGGATGGAATCCTTCTTTAAATCGGACACGGAGAAATACAAATTTGGTCACCTCGCGGGTGCTATCCACTTCCTGCCTTACGGTGTAGCTGTGGATGAATTCCAGCATTTCGTGTACGAAAACCCGGACATCACACCGGAAGAGCGCAACGCCGGCTGGCGGCGGATTGAGCAGAAATATTTGCCACAGCGCGACTACGATGGGTATGATTTTCTGGATGCCGGGCGCTTCTGGCAGAAGCAAAGCCACATCTTCAACGTGCCCTTCTACTACATCGACTATACGCTGGCGCAGATTTGTGCCTTCCAGTTCTGGAAAAAAGATCAGGAGGGGCATGAAACGGCGTGGAGTGATTACCTGCGGCTGCGCAAGGCAGGCTGTAGCCAGTCTTTCCTGGAATTGGTCCAACTGGCGAACCTGCGCTCCCCCTTCGAGGATGGCTGCGTAGCTTCAGTAGTAGATGTGATCAAAGACTGGCTGGAACAGGTAGATGACCGTTCTTTCTAGTGGATTGAGCTGTAAATACTTAGCCACTTAACCCCGGTAGCAATCGGGGCAGTAAGGGCTTCAGGAGCAATAAAATGTGCAGGCAATACGGGCTAGTTTTTCTCGATCCGGTCCCGTACGGAAGGTGGCAGATTATCCAGATTGCGGAGGGTATCCACAGCGGTACTGTCTGTAGCAGTCGAATCTACTGCTGTCACTTCTGGCTGGGCGGGCCTGTTGTTGCATCTGATCCAGCGTAACCACAGCTTCAAGATCCCAATTAGCCCGGAGCTGTTCCAAATCGCGGGTGTACACGAGCTCGGGTTGCCGGTAAGTGTCATAAAGGCCGGAATCCCATCGCCCGTTGCCATTCCAGTCCTCCGTAAGGCGTACCGTGAAGGTAGCGGGGCGCAGGTACCGGAGTTCCTGCTCAAAGCTCGTTTGCCCGGACACTTTGTAAGTGTGAATGACGTTTTCCCCATCCAATAGTTCAATAATGTAGGCCGAGTCGGCGGAGAGGCTGTCTACGGTCAGGAACAGGTTGCCATAGTTCTTCAGCAGATCCACACTGATATCCTGCAGGATGGTGTCTGATTTCAGGCTGTAGATATCGGTTACTGCACCAGGCATTAGCTCCAGCGAATAGGGTTTGCCCGACTTCCATTTGTAATCTAAAATGAGTTGGCGCTGCCCATTTGTGTCCATGCTGAAAGAGGGGGACACTAAGGTTTTGGAAGTATCTTCGTACAACTGTATAAGATTTGTATCGTAGGCCAGTATCGGATGATTGAACGACAGCATTAGCGGTTCCCTGGGGTGCTGTTTGCTGCTGCCGCCCCTCCCCTCAAAGGCAAGCGCTGCATTCTCTAAAAAAGCAGCCCGGTCGCGTACCCGCACATCAATCGTGTCATTAAAAAGGGTGTCCTGCTGTATATAAATCTGCCAGGGCTGATCGGTGGTGGTTTCGTACCAGATTTTGGTAGTATCCGGCTGGGTTTCGTAGAGAATCTTACGCTGACTGATATTTTCGTGGGTGATGTCAACGTCGTCGGGGCGCGGCTGATTAAAAGCGATCCTGACCCGCCCGTATTGACTGTCGTCACCGGTGGTCAGGCGCAGCGGCAGCGCCTCTGTAAACATTCGGATAGAAAGGGAAGGCTGCAGGCTGTCGCTGACCACAAGCAGGCTATCGGGGAAGCCAATCGCCTCCTGAGCCTGGTCGAAAAGGTAATTGAGGTTGTTGTCCAGCAAAGCAAACCCCTTGAACGTATCTGCCTTTACATTACGGATGATGAACTGCCCGTCGGCGCCGGTGCGCCCAAAGTAGAAGGGGCGCTCAGTCCGGACAACGGAGTCAGCCGTATTATCGTAGAGTAAAAACAAGGCACCCTCAATCGGCTCCGTAGTCCGTGCATCCACGATGATGCCGCGAACACTCAGGGAGTCGATGTAGTCACCGGTAGAAAAAACGTAGCGGACGTCCTGAGCCGGGTTCCGTTCGGTAATATCCTGTATAGCTTCTCCAAAATTGATGGTATAGGTGGCATTTTCCCGCAGTTCTTCCTGCTCATCAAATTCGAAGATGATGGATTTGCCTTTGATGGAAAGCTCATATTTGTATTGCAAAGGCGGGGAGATGATGACTTGATTAAAGGCATCCCGGATTTCCACCCACTCGTTGAAGGTAAGCTCAATGGGCGATTTTTTGTAGTTGGTTTGATAGTTGCGGGAAGATTTCTCCGGTACCAGTTTGGGGGGCGTTTCGTCCCTGGGGCCACCCTCGGGCCGGCCAGGGTTAGCGCATTGCCAAAGCAGAAAGCCAGTCAGGGACAGCAGCAAAAACCGAAACAGCGTTGTCTTGATTTGCATAAAAAGAGGCAGTACGTTTAGCGGTCTTCTTCCACTTTGACCACATCGGTCAGGGCGTAGATCAGGCGGTTGATGTCATCGGCGTTGAGCTCCAGCTTGCCGCGGATGGTGATGGGCTCAGCAGTGTACTCGATAGGCTCATTGGCAAATACCTCCATGACCGTTTCCGGGCCAGCCCCACCGCAAAAAAAGCACATATTGTAAGGGTAGGCCGAGAAGATAAACTCTTTGTGCCCTTTATAGCCTTCTACCGGAATGATGTAGCCCCGTACGTCTACGGTTTTGCCTTCCATCGCCAGTACATCCTCACTGAATACCGGGACATCCACCTTGAAGCCCATCATCTCGTTGTACTCCTTTTTGAAGGTAATTTTAGACAGGGTTTTCCAGGTCTTGCCCTGGGCTTGTACCTGAAGGGCAGCGCTGCTTAGTAAAAGGGTAGCTATAGCGATCAGAAAATTTCTCATACCGGATATTTAGCTGGTTTGGAAGCCTACGGTGATATTACCGGGCTATAAAAGTAACGTTTCGGCAGGGGAATTGTGTTTAAACATAAAGTTAATAATGGGAACAATTCCTAAAACGGCAGCCGGTCCAGGTCCACATTCCCGCCTGTGAGGATTACGCCGACTCGCTTCCCTGCGAACACTTCGGGGTGTTTGAGAATGGCCGCAAGGGGGACGGCACAGCTGGGCTCAATAATGATCTTCATGCGTTCCCAAATCAGCCGCATGGCTTGCAGGATTTCGGCTTCTGAGACCAGGAAAATGCCGTCGAGTTCCCGTTGCAGGATGTCGAAGGTCTTTTCGCCCAGGTTGGTGCGCAGCCCGTCGGCAATGGTGTCAATGGTGGTATTGGATTGCAATTGCCCGCTTTGGAGGGAGCGGTAGGCATCATCAACGGCTTCGGGCTCTGCTCCGTACACTTTTACGCCCGGGGCAAAGTACCGTGCGCTTAGTGCGGTGCCGCTCATAAGCCCGCCTCCGCCAACAGGGGCAGTCAGGATGTCCAGCCCTTCCACATCTTCCAGCAGCTCTTTGGCACAGGTGGCCTGACCGGCGATGACGTTGTAGTCGTTGTAGGGGTGGATAAAAGTAGCGCCTGTTTCGTCAACTACCTTTTGCAGGGTGCTTTCCCGGGCAGCGAGGGTGTTTTCGCAGGAAGTAATTTGTGCGCCGTAGCCTTCGGTGGCCGCTCGTTTGGCAGCGGGGGCGTTCTCCGGCATAACGATGTAGGCCGGGACGCCCAGCATTTTTGCGCTAAGCGCTACCGCCTGTGCATGATTGCCGGAGGAGTGGGTGGCCAGGCCCTTTTGCCGCTCTGCTTCGCTCAGCCGCACTGCAGCGTTGCTGGCCCCGCGCATCTTGAAGGCGCCCACCTTCTGGAAATTTTCGCACTTGAAAAACAGGGATGCGCCGGCTTTTTCATCAATGGCAGAACAGGTCAGTACCGGCGTCCGGTGAATGAGTGGCTGAATAGCTTTATGGGTGGCTTCGATGTCCGCCCGGGCGGGAATAGCAGTAAGTGGTCGCATCATTATTGGGGGCCTTTCTTTTGTGATAAACGGAAGCTGCGGATGATGACCATCAGCGCCAGGGTGAAGAGGATGATAAAGGGCAGCCAGCTGCCGATTTCGTAACCGATTTGGTAACCTGAGGAGGTGGTGTCGACACCTTCAGATTGCCCTGGGGCCAGAGTTGTAATGCCAATAAAAGCCAGAAAAAGCAGTGCCCGGCTAAGGAAAACTCGCATAATAAGTCGTATTATGGTTTGGTGTGCAAAGATAAGGTTATCTTTCCGGTAGGAATAGGTAAAGCTATCCGGCAACGTTAAAGAAAAGCCAAAATAGCCGTATCTTTCTACCATCACAATCCCTTAAACCGTTAAATGGTCAAAAGTAAAACCATGAAAAACCTCAAGATTACCTTATCCTTTCTTTTCGCCATTTTGGGCGTTCAGGCTGCTTTTGCGCAGGGCCCGCTGGAGTATTGCAACAACCGTTTTGGCTTTTGTGTGGAATATCCGGGCGATCTGCACCTGGCACAGGACCGCCCGATCAATGGGGATGGCATTACGCTGGAGGCAGAAAATGGTGCTATTCAGCTGGTCATTGCCGGCTCTCACAACGTCATGGACTGGACTCCGGAAAAAATTTACAGCTTTGAGAGAGAAGCCTTTCAGGACAAGCACAAGGGTGGGGCTAAAGAGCTGAAATACGAAGCGGATGCCAGCGGTTTCCAGGCGATCCTGTCTGCCGGTGCTGATGTGGAAGCGATCCGGATGTGGGCCCGCAACGGGGTGTATGTGCTGATTAGTATCTCTGGGCCTCAGGCAAAAACTCCGCAGATTGAATCCCTTTGGAATCAAATTATCGTGAAGTTCAACAGCTAAACCTTTATGGACTTTCTGGTTACGGGAGACCGCAGTATCTTTTTTTATTTATTGCTCTTTTTTCTGCTGGTCGGAGTTGTACAGGCGCTTACAGTGGGCGGTCTGTTCTTCTTTAAGCGTTCCGGTGACCGGAGGTCAAATTGGTTCTTTGGGGTATTACTTATCACCTTTGGGCTCACCCTGATTCATAATATTTTCAATTTTATTGAGCTTTATGAACGCTGGCCGGAGGGGAAGTTTCTGCCGCTCTACTTTACTTTGTCCTTTCCTGTCCTGCTATTTTTTCACGCCAAGTTATCGCTTTACCCTTCCTATCAGATCAGGTGGACGGATGCCAAGCACTTCATCCTGCCGGTTGGGCAGTTGGTGTTCTTTGCTGTTATGTTTTTGCAGCCGGTGGCGGTGAAAGCCGAAATGGGGCGGGTATACTTCAATCCTTTCTACGGCGCTTTTGAACAGGGGCTTTACCTGACTTCTTTTTTCGCCTACCTTTATTTCGCCTACCGTTATATCCGTCAGCGGCGGCTGGAAGTAAGGCGGGAACGCAATCCGCATGAATGGCGAAAAGTGTTATACCTGCGAACGCTGGTTCGGGTACTGCTGGTGCTCTACATCATTCATACCGTTTTCGTGCTCACTGATTTCGTCTACTATGAATTTCTGGAAATCAACCTCCGTGCCGTCAGGTCCTATGTAGCCCTGGGCATGCTATCCTTTGCCGCCCTGGGGTATTGGATGGGAACCTATGGCTTTCAGGTGCTCATCTGGGGCAGAAAGGTCTTTGGTAAAACGAATGGATGATGCTGCCGGTAAGACCACTATTCATCCTGATCTTTCTTCTTAAAGTCTCCCGCTTTCCAGGAGTCGAAGAACCGCTTCCACGCGATCGGGTTGAAGATGTTCATTGGTGGCTGCTGGCCAATATGATAGAAATCGCGGGACTGCTGCCGCAGGTAGAAATCCGCGTTTTCCCGCCCATCTGGTACGACTTCGTTACGCATGCGCCGTAGGGCCTCGTTGGCCATGTTTTCCTGTGCCCGGGCTTGCAATTCCGGCGTTACATCCATAGCAAGGAATTCCAGTTTAAAATGCTCCCGGCTCGGCCAGGGGAACACAACCGTCTCTGGCAGGTTGATGGCATCTTGTGTCATCAGTTGCACGATAGAGTAGCGGTCTTCATCCAGGTCTTTGGGGATTTGATACTCTACTGTTTTGTAACCAATGGCAGAAAACACAATAACATCCCCTTTTTCCACAACTATAGAGAAAAAGCCCCGAAGGTCGGAGTAGGTACCGCGCCCTTTATCCTTTACAAGAATATTGGTGTACGGCACCGGGTAGAGTTGGTCATCGGTACCATCGAGAACCATCCCGGAAAACTGTAACAGGTTTTTATTTTGCTGTGCATTCAGGCTCAGCGCTCCCAGCAGAAAAAGGAAAAGTATGGAAAATCGAATATTCATATTTTGCTCGGCTTTGTCCCAATGTACTCAATTAGAACGGTACATCATTACTATATAAGACTACTCAGGCCAGTCAAAGGTTTGTTAAGCTCCTCATAAACCCAAACGAATGTAGAAAATATTTGGCAGTTGGGCACTTTTCAGTGTACCCGGGGATATGAGAAATGCGGCGGCACGCTCTTTGTTGCCTGCTCATGCATGCCATCTTGCTCAGCGCCACTATTGCTAATGCAAAGGTAGATACGGCAGCGCTTCCCCCGGAGTCCGGCTCTGATACTTTCAACGTTCAGGTTTTGCTTTACAAGCGTGAATTTATCACTACTGCTTCGCCCTGGCACAAGGAAGCGCTGATTGCCAGGCGGTATTTTTCGCATCAGGGGCCGGTGTGGAATTACGGGCTCATGACTGATTTTTAGTCGGATTTTCCCAACCTTAAGTAGAGTAGGCAAAACCCGATTTCTAAAAAGTTGTTACCTTAATATAATCGGACGCCAGCAAGGCTTCCCATTTCACCAATTAAAATCAATTATGAGCCAAAGTAAATTAATCACATACGGCATCATTGTCTTTGTAGCCCTTATCGCTATTTTGACCTTCTCTAATGCGACTTTCCTGACCATTGAGGCAGGAGAGCGTGGGGTTCTTTTCCAGCGCTTCGGTGGAGGACTGGACCGGGAAAATATCTACAACCCGGGCTTCCACGTGATCGCGCCCTGGAACATTATGTATGTCTACGATATCCGGGAAAAGCAAATTGACGAGGACATGAAAGTACTGTCTGCAAACGGTCTGAACATCCAGGTAGATGTCACTGTACGTGTAAATCCGGATTACAATAATATCGGTGACCTTCACGAGAAATTTGGACCACAGTATATTGAAAGTCTGGTTAGGCCAGAGGTCCGGTCTTCTGTACGTGAAGTCATCGGGCAATTCTCTCCGGAAGAACTCTATTCTACCAAGCGCAATGAGGTGCAGGCGTTGATACAGGAAAACCTGCAAGAAAGCCTGGGGGGCAACTTCATAGAGTTGCGGGCAACCCTGATACGCAATATTGAACTGCCGGATAAAGTACGTACTGCTATTGAGACTAAGATCGAGGCCGAGCAAAAAGCCCTGAAGTACGACTACATCCTGCAGCAGGAGCGCAAAGAGGCTGAGCGTAAGATTATCGAGGCAGAAGCTAAGGCAGAGTCCAACCGCATCCTCAGTGCCAGCCTGACAGATAAAATTCTTCAGGATAAAGGTATTGAAGCTACGTTGCAGTTAGCCAACTCTCAAAACTCAAAGGTTATCGTTGTCGGTGGTGAAGGTGGCAATGGACTACCATTGATACTGGGCGGAAATTAAGAAGGGCAAAGCTGTAATAGCTGCAATGTTTCTATGTCACAAAACCTGATAAAACATTATCAATACACAGTAGCCCCATGAAAATGGGGTTTGAAACTTTAATTACTCCCCCTATCTTTGTTCTAACAATTTGATATTATCGTGCAATCTTCGGATTGCAAGGTAAGGGGGAATCACGGTGCGCCCGCTAGAACTAACCTTCTGGTGGGCGCACGTTTTTTTGCGGCTTTCTGTATATTAGCGATCTCAACCTCCCTCCTATGCAACTAACCACTGATGCTTGTATTATTGGAGCGGGTCCGGGAGGAGCCGCCACTGCCCTTAAGCTTAGCTATATGGGTATTCCTTCTGTATTGCTGGATAAGGCCTCCTTCCCGAGGGACAAGGTGTGTGGTGATGCTATTAGCGGAAAAGTAACGACTCTGCTCAACCGGCTTGATCCGGAAATCCTACAGCGCTTTAACGCAAGTCCGGTGCAGTCAGATGTCTGGGGCATTCAGTTTGTTTCCCCTGACAACCGGGCACTTAACATCCCTTTTCGTCCAAATTATGTCCGAAACGCTGCAGAAGCCCCTGGATATGTCGCAAAGCGTATGGATTTCGATCATTTTTTGGTAAAAGAAGTGGAGCGCCGGGACAACATCCGTTTTTTTGACCGTACAGAAGTTGTTACGTTTGAGCGCACTCAGCTTGGTTGGTCTGTGGGCACCAAGTCAGGTGATTTTACCGTGAATTGCCGCATGCTGATTGTGGCGAATGGAGCCTACTCAGCTTTCAGCCGTAAAGAGGCAGGGCTTGAAAAAGACAATAAACACTACGCGGCAGCCGTCCGGGCATACTACCGCAACGTCAAAGCACTGGATAAGGACAATTTCATCGAATTGCACTTTATCAAGTCTGTCACACCCGGCTATTTCTGGATATTCCCTCTGCCTAACGGAGAGGCTAATGTAGGGCTGGGTATGCGCAGTGACATTCTCAACCGCCGGAAAGTGAACCTCCGGAAAGAGATGCTACAGTTGCTGGAAACCCACCCGGTACTTAGAGAGCGGTTCAAAGATGCTGAGCTGATTGGTGATATCAAGGGGTTTGGGCTTCCTTTGGGCTCTAAGCGCCGTTCCATATCCGGCGACCACTATATGCTCGTGGGAGATGCCGGGCATTTGGTCGACCCGCTTACCGGGGAGGGTATCGGTAATGCGTTCTACAGTGGGTTTATCGCTGCCGAACAACTAGAGCAATGCCTGAAAGCCAACGACTTTTCCGCCGCTTTTCTGAAAGCTTACGACAAACGGGTGGACCGGGTACTGGGTTCCGAAATGCGACTGAGCTACCGTCTGCAGAAGATGTTGATGTACCCCTTTATTGTCAACCTCATCGCAAGCGTCATTGCCGGTAATCAAAAAGTCATCGAAGTCCTTTCCGGCATGTACAATGACTTTAGCCTCCGTGAGCAGCTGGTACGCCCGGCTTTCTGGTTGAAAATGTTTTTCCAAAAAAAATAGCAGGTCCGACCAACCTTTAAAGGCCAATTCCCCTCCTTATCGTAATTAAATTGACGTAAGCGTCATTTTGTCGGTGACTTGCATTGAATCTTTGCGGATTATTCATTATTTTAGATGCATATTGAAATAATCTTGCGAGCTTTCTCGTCAGTACAATAAAAATCGACTTTCAGAGTTATATATATCAAATTGACTTTTAACGTTGGTTTAAAGTTTCATAAACTAGTGAGTGTAAAGCGGCAGCTTTCTGTTAATTCAGGGAGCTGCCTTTTTTTATAGCTCAACTGTGGCGTTTTTCAGAAAACTGGTGTAAGTTCCTGACCTTTGTGTACATTAAGTCTGTTAATTACCGAAAAACGCAATGTACCAGTCTGCCACCTACGCTGTCCTTTCTGAATTAGATCCCGGCCAGGTTCCTGCAGGCACTATTCAGAAGTATTGGCTGCCCATGATCACAGATGGGGTAGGTGCCCCGGTGCGCGTGCCGGTGTTGATTGCCCGCGGTAAAAATGAGGGGCCAGTGCTGGGGCTGACCGCCGCTATACATGGCAACGAGCTCAATGGTATCCCGGTCATACAGCGCTTGTTTGCTGCCCTTGATGCCAGCGAGTTATCCGGAACGGTAATAGGGGTGCCCGTTATGAATATTCCGGGGCTCATGCTGGAACAGCGCAAGTTCAACGATGGGGTGGACCTCAACCGTATCGCACCCGGCGACCCGGATGGTAACCTGAGCCAAGTCTACATCTACCGCCTTATAGAGCGGGTATTGCGGCACTTTGACTACCTGATCGATTTGCATACTGCTAGTGCCGGCCGTATCAATTCATGGTACATCCGAGCGGATATGAGCCAGCCTGAAACTGCACGAATGGCATTGCTGCAAAATCCCGAAATCATTCTCCACAATACCCCTAATGACGGCACTTTCCGTGGTGCAGCCGCTAATCTTGGCATACCTGCCATCACGCTGGAGCTTCGGGATCCACATATTTTTCAGGATGATGTCATTAAGGATGCACTACTGGGTGTCCGCAACGTTTTGTACGATCTGGGTATGCTGGACGGGAAGGTGGTACACACAGTAGATACTACCGTGGTATGCCCAAAATCCAATTGGTGGTACACTGACGAAGGAGGGATCCTTACCGTTGTTCCAAAACTTGGACAGTTGGTTGCGCCGGGAGATACCCTGGCGGAAGTCCGCTCGGTTTTTGGAACCCTGACTAAGAGCTATCGCAGCGATAAAATGGGCGTGATTATTGGTAAAAGTGTCAGCCCTATTAATCCTACCGGCAGCCGTATCGTGCATTTGGGTCATGATCCGCAAATTATGCCCTGCAGGGTTTAAATGGAGTGAATGAAACTTTAGACCGCTCCGGCAAGTTGATTCTTAAGTATCTTACAGCGGTCTAAAACCTACTTTGCATAATGAGAAAACCTGCCCGCCCCCTTTTTTACCTGGTACTTATACTGGGGTTCACTTCATGTGCCAATTACCAACTCAACTACAGTCCCGAGGCTTCAAACTGGGAAACGGAAGCTAATCTGCCAGATCAGCCCTTAATGCACACGGTATTTCTCGTGGGTGATGCTGGTAAAGGCAGCAATCCTGCCCTGGATTTGTTGCAGCGAAAGGTACAGAACGCTGGTAAAGAAAGTACGGTCCTGTTTCTTGGTGATAATATTTATCCCGATGGTATGGCCCCAAAATCGGGCGCAGACCGGGCGCAGGACGAAGAACGCCTGAAAGCCCAGCTCAACACCGTACTGGATTATGAAGGGAACGTCTTCTTCATCGCCGGCAATCACGATTGGGACAAATACGGCATAGACGGCCTGAAACGGCAGAAAAAATTCATAGAAAAGTACCTGGGCCGGGAGGATGTGTTCTTCCCGGATCCCGGCTGCGGCGACCCGGAAGAAATAGAAATCAATGACAAGTTGGTCATCGTCCTGATTGATTCAGAATGGTACCTGTCTGACTGGGACAAAGACTATCAGGTCAACGCAGGCTGTGAGGTCAAAAGTCGTGCTGTTTTTGCCGAATTCATGGTAGAGGCGGTCAAGGGCAACCGCAATAAAGATGTACTCATCGCTATGCACCACCCACCTTATTCCACCGGGCCGCACGGCGGGCAGTTTACGTTCAAACAGCACTTGTTCCCACTTACGGAGTTTGTAAAGCCGCTTTACCTGCCTTTGCCTGTAGTGGGGTCAATCTTTCAATTTTTGAGAGGCACAGTGGGCCACCGGCAAGACCTGATCCATCCCAAATACCGCGAGCTTTCTGACATCGTGGTAGGCGCTGCCCGCCGCAATGGAAGTTTTGTCATTGCTTCGGGGCACGAGCACAGCCTTCAGTACATCGAGCAGGACGAGCAGTCTTACCAACGCTCGCAATGGTGGGCAATTTGCCTACGGGCACCTTGGTTTTGCACAGCTTGACTATTACGAGGACGGCTCTGCCTGGGTGAAATACTGGGTGCCTGATGAGAATGAACCGCAGGGTAAGCTGGTCTACCAAAAACAAGTGCAGCCCCCTTTGCCCAAGGTTGCGGAAGACCCGCCGAAGTCTTTTGAGCCCCTGCAAGACTCCATTACGATCAAAGTGAGTGAGAATGATTTTCAGCACGGGCGTTTTTGGAATTGGTTTTGGGGCGAGCACTACAGAAGCACTTACAACGCTACAGTAAAACTGCCGGTCCTGGACCTGACCAAGTACAAAGGCGGGGTGCGCCCTGTTAAGCGTGGCGGGGGCTATCAGACCAACTCCCTCCGGCTGGAGGGAGCAGATGGCCGGCAATATGCCTTGCGCTCTATCGATAAAGATGCTTCCCGTACCCTGGGCTACCCTTTCAATGAGTCCTTCGTGACGGCTGTATTAGAGGACAACTTTAGCGCGGCGCACCCTTTTGCTTCTATTGCAACCGCTGGTCTGGCAAAAGCCGCAGGTATTTACTACACTCAGCCCAAGATGTTTTACCTGCCCCGGCAGCCGGCATTGGGCATCTACAATGAAGACTACGCCGGTGCTTTGTACACCGTGGAAGAGCGCCCCGATGACGAAGTTTGGAATGACTACGAGCAATTCGGCGCACCCAAGCGTATCCTAAGCACCCTTGATGCCCGGGAACGCATTCAGGAAGACCACGACGAGCAGATCGATTATCCTTTCGTCGTCCGCAACCGCCTGTTTGATGTGCTCATCGGCGACTGGGACCGTCACGATGACCAATGGCGCTGGTCGGAAATTGACAGCGGCGAGGTCGACTACTACCGGCCTATCCCGAGGGACCGGGACCAGGCCTTCAGCAACTATGATGGCTTAATCCTGGAACTGGCCAAGGGCACCACCCCGGATATCAAAAAGCTGAAAGCCTACCGTGGCAATGAGAACCGCCTGGAATGGCTGGTCTACAACGGGCGCCACTTCGACCGTACCTTTTTGTCCGGTGCAGATTGGCCCGTTTGGGAAGCCGAAGCCCGCCACCTGCAGGAACAACTGACCGATGAAGTGATTGAGGAAGCCTTCAAAAGCAACTGGCCGGGACCGGTCTATCAGCTGAATGCGCCCGACATTATCCAAAAGCTAAAGGCCCGGCGGGATAACTTCATGGACATTGCCCGCAATTACTACGAGCTTATGGCGAAGGAAGTGGACATCGTTGGCACCTTCAAGCGGGACCTGTTTGTGATTGAACGCATGGACGACGGCCGTACCCGGATCCGGGCTTACGATACCAACAGCAAATCTGAAAAGGAGCTCAAATTCTATGACCGTACCTTTCTTCCAGAGGAAACCCGGGAAATTGCCGTGTATGGCCTCACGGATCAGGATGTATTCCGGGTGAAAGGCACCTGCAGGAACAACTGCATCAAAGTCCGCATGATTGGTGGGGTAGGGCAGGACATTCTGGAAGACGAGTCGAATGGGAAAGGCCTGATATACTACGATGCCAAAAACGAAGGCAACCTGCTTCAAACCGGTTCCAAAGTGAAAGTAAAAAGGCGTTTTGATCCGGTTTTTAATACCTACGACCGCGAATCAAATGACTATAACTTCGATTATGTTTCTTTGCTACCGGCTGCGGGCTTTAATCCGGATGACGGTATTTTACTGGGGCTGAGCGCGGCTTATACCACTTACGGGTTTAAAAAAGACCCCTATGCCTCCCAGCATAAAATTGATATGAAATTCGCTACCGGTACAAATGGGTTTACGCTCGATTACCAGGGAGAGTTCATTGACCTTTTTGGTCCGTTCGAGCTTGGCCTGGATGCCGAATACCAAACGCCACTTTACTCCCGGAACTTTTACGGGCTGGGCAATGAAAGCATCAATATTGAGAACCTGCTGGACGACGAGGCCCTGAATTACAACCGCATCAAGCAGCGGGTGATTCGTGTAATGCCTTCGTTTATGCGTAGGCTCAATGCGCAGTCCAGAGTCCTTGTGGGCCCCACTTTTGAATCCATCGAAGTCGAGCGAACAGAAGGCCGCTACATTGATGAAATCGGCAACCGTTTCCAGGACGAACTCTTTGACGGGCTGGAATTTGCCGGGCTACGGTTTTTGCTTGACTACAAAACCCGGGATAACAACGCCATTCCCACCCGCGGGCTGGGCTTCTTTTTGGAAGGCGGCTGGAAGCAACAGCTGGAAGAGGGGCGCAAAAACTTCGCCTACCTGAACACCTCATTTTCCGCCTATCAGCGCATCGACCGGCGGGGAAAGCTGGTGTTTGCCACAAGGGTGGAGTTCCAGCACCGCTTCAATGAAGATTATGAGTTCTATCAGGGCGCAACCCTTGGCGGGCCCGGGGAGGGGGCAAACTTCCGGGGGTTCCGACGCGACCGCTTCATTGGCTCTACTGCCTTTGTGCACAACACCGACCTGCGCTGGAAGACCATCACTTCGGAGAACCCGACGCTGCCCTTCTCCTTAGGGCTCATGGCTGGCTTTGACCACGGCCGGGTATGGCTGCGCGGCGAAGATTCGGAGGTCTGGCACTACAGCTACGGCGGCGGCATCTGGCTCAGCCCCTTTGACTTATTTGTAGTAAGTGGCGGCGTCTACCGGGGTGATAATAAGGACAACCGGGTGGTGGTGACGGGCGGCTTCTTTTTCTAAACCTGCAATCTATCCATAAATGAAAAATCCCCGCTCCATATGCAACGGAGTGGGGATTTTTCTGCTGTACAAAAGGCTTACTTCTTAGGCGGCTTCGTCGGCCGTACTTCCACCTTGCTGGGCAGGGTACGCGGGTGCATATTCAGCAGGTCCATGACCATCTGCCCCATGTCTTCGGGCTGTATCTTCCAGGCATCCTTCTCGTTGGGCGTGTGGTCGTTGAAATAAGTGGCCACCGAGCCCGGCATGATGGTGGTGACTTTCACATCATCCTGTCGAAGGTCGAGCATTACTGCCTGCGTAAAGCCCACCAGGCCAAATTTACTGGCATTGTAAGCGGAGCCGGAAGGGAAGAAGTTTGTTCCCGCCAGGCTGGCAATAGTGATCAGGTAGCCTTTAGTCTTTTTGAGTTCCGGGATGGATGCCTTGGTCGTATAAAATACGCCCGTCAGGTTGGTGTCAATAACGGCATTCCATTGTTCCGCAGTCATCTCTTCGATAGGTGCGAAGTGCCCTACACCGGCGTTGGCAATAGCGACATCCAGCTGTCCCCATTCTTCAATTATCCGCTTTACGGCATTCTCCTGAGCTACCATATCGCGCACATCAGCGGCAATGCCAATAGCTTTGCCAGGCCCCAATGCGGTGAGCTTTTCGGCTGCTGCATCGGCTGCTGTTTGCTCGCGGCTTGTCACTGCCACATGCATACCGTTTTTAACCATGGCTTCGGCTACGCCGAGCCCTATTCCTTTGCTGCCGCCCGTGATGAGGGCGGTCTTTCCGTTTAGTTTTGTTTCCATACCTGTACAACGGCTGGGCGGGGGCTGGGTTTAGGTCGGCACACAAAAAATACCCGCCTCCGGAACACTCCGAAGGCGGGCAGGCAACCGGGCCTATGGCGCCGGCTAAGAATTATAGCTCAAGTTTACTCCACAATCAAGCGGCGGGTCAGCACCCCTTCTGCGGAAGTCAGGCGGATCAGATAAATGCCTGCTGGCATTTGCGTCAAATCAATTTGCGCCTGATAGTCACTGCGGTAGCTTTCCACCCGGCGTACGTTGAGAACCTGTCCGGTGCTCGTTACAATCGCCAGATCGTATGCAGTGGATTGCAGGTCGCTCAGGCGGACAGTGGCCAGGCCGGTAGTTGGGTTCGGGAATACCTCAAAGCCTTCCTGCGTGAGCAGGTCGCGGGTGCTGTTGCAGACTTCGATGTTGAAGTCCAGCACGATAGCCTGCTCGCAACCGAATTCATTGACCACAGTAGCTTCAATCGCATACTCGCCAACGTCCAGCCCTTCGGTGGTGAATTCCTCCACAGTAGTTCCGTCAATGATGAGTTCATTGCCTTCGCCCGGGCTGAAGACAAAGATGTCCTCTTCACAAACTACAGTATCAACCGGGAAGGTAACCATAGGCACAGGATTGAAAGTAACAACGACCTCGTCGTCACCGCTACAGCCATTAGCGTCAGCCACGGTTACGGCATAAGCGCCGTCCATGTCCACTTCAATGGTTTGTCCATCGGTATCGTTGCTCCAGCTATAGGTGTCAAAGCCAGCCCCTGCATCCAGGGTAACGGTTTCGCCTTCACAAGCTTCGATGTCGTCGCCAAGCGCTACAACAGGCAGTGGGTTGACCGTCACTTCCACCGTATCCACGGCCATGCAACCGCCGGCAGTGGTAGCCATAACCGTCACGATACCGCCTTCTGCCACTTCAATCGTATTGCCTTCGTCACCCGTAGACCAGGTAATGGTTTCGTAAGCATCGCCTACGCTCAGCATCGCGGTCTCGCCTTCGCATAGCGTGACTGTAGCAGGCAGGTCAACGATTGGGCAGCTCAGGTCAATTTCAAACATGGCTACAGAGCCACTGACTTCGTAAGAAACCGCCAGCAGGGGCTTGCCGCTTGGGCTGCTGAATGCCGGGATAAAGGCCAGACCTTCAGGAGCGAGGTCACCGCCCAGCTCATCAACGGTACGGGTGTTGATATACTGCAGGAAGACCGGAGATTCCGGTGCCGATACATCGTAGACCATGACTCCGCCGATGCGCTCCAGTGCGATGAAGGCATAGTGCTTGCCGTCAATCTCGGCAGTGGTTACCGCTTCCGGCTCCGGACCTTTGTCATCGGAGCGGTTCTTGAAGTTGTTCTCGTCGTCGGTGGTGTTGAAAAGGGCACCAAATACCGGGTCGGCGGCAGTGATTTGCTCCAGGTCATTGCCACTGTCGAAAAGCAGTGCACCGGAAGTGGCGTCCCAAATGGTGAAGGAACGGCCACCAAAAGCAAAGATTTCGTCGAAGTCGCCATCGCCATCGGTATCGCCATTGGCCGTAGTTACTACGAGGCGTCCGAGGAGGTTCTCATCTTTAAGGATATCTGCGTCCGGGAAGGTAGTTGGGTCAAGGATATATTCATCATCCTCTACCCGAGCCTCTTCAGAGTAACCGTCATAGTCGCGGGCATCGCCTTCGTTCACGGAAATCAGGTAGCTTTGGCCACCCACTGTAAAGTAGTCGATTGCATCGGGCTGATACATACCTTTCACTGGCCAGTTGGCGAAGAAGATATCATCGGTACGGTTAGAGGCATCGAAAGTGACGCCATCTGCGGTCCAGTCTTTGAAGCCGAGCGGGAGGATATCCAACACCGTATTGGAAGTCAGGTCTACCAGCACCAGAGCGTTGTTCTCCTGGCAGTTGACATAGGCGGTGTTGCCGTCATCAGAAATAGTGATGTACTCCGGCTCCAGGTCCTGCGCAACGGTAGCGCCCGGGCCAAAGATGCGTACGCCCGCCGCTTCCAGGGCTGCCTGCTGATCGTTGAAGGCTTCAAAGCCGAGGGTGGTTACCGTAGCTGCAGCCACACCTCCGCTGAGGTCAATGATGCTTACAGAGCCTAACGGGTCAACGTCGTAGTCGTCGTTGGGCTCGCCTTCGTTGGCAGTGAGGGCCTGTGTCCCGTCTGGCGTGAAAACGACCATATCAGGCAGTACGCCCACCTCAACTGCGTTGATGAAGTTGCCATCGGTATCGAAGAAGGCAACCGTACCATTTCCGTCCACTGCATCTGCTTCAATGGCCGCCGCAACAATACCATTGCTAACTGCTACAGAATTGATGCCTGCGCCGTATGCGGAGATATCGATGGAAGAAATCAAAGTGATTGCAGCTGGGTTGCTGTAGTCAAGTATATCAACCTGATTGTTCTCGCCGTTGGTGAGGAACAAGCGGTTGGTTTCGCCGTCAAAAGCTACAATTTCAGCCGTGCCTTCGCCTCCGCCGGTGAAGTAGCTGCCGAGGTGAGTCAGCTGTAGCTCAGGGTTGGTTGCGGCAACGGGCGCCATATCGTCGTTATCGATAATGCGCACGATATGGCGGGTGGTCTCGCCCAGCTTTACTTCGCTTTCTGCCGCATCAATCTCGATTACGATGTACTGTCCGCCCAGCTCCATGTTGTCGAGGATATCGAGGGAAAGGAACTGAGGCGTATTGGTACCGTCAAATTCCACTTCTGTGGAAGCCAGGGTGAAATCAGCGCCTTCGGTAGCAGTGGAACCGGCAAGGATATTCACAACGGCTTTGCCGGTCAGTCCACCAGCCTGCTCTACGGCAAGTTCCAGCTGTAGTGCGCCACTGCCTTCTTCTACGGTAGTGAGGTTGTCTGCAAAGGTGACGGTAGATTGTGTTTGCAGCTCAAATATGCCGACGGTGCCGCTGACCTCGTAGGATACGGCGATGTAGGCTTTACCATCCGGGCTGTCCGCTGCATCGATAAACGCGATGTCCTCCGGCGCCAGGTCGCCACCCAGCTCGTCTACGGTACGGGTATTGATGTACTGAATGAAGGTTGGGGCAGCGGGGTCCGCAATTTCGTAAACCATGATACCACCGATGCGCTCCAGCGCGATAAAGGCGTAAGGCACACCATCAATTTCTTCGACGATCACGGCTTCCGGCTCAGGGCCTTTATCGTCGGAGCGGTTTTTAAACTCGTTTTCATCATCGGTGGCATTGAAAATGGCACCGAAAACAGGGTCTGCTGCTGTAATTTGCTCCAGATCATTGCCACTATCGAAGACAACGGCACCACTGGCTGCATCCCAAATCGTGAAAGAGCGGGCACCGTAGGCATAAAGCTCGTCGTAGTCGCCATCGCCATCGGTATCGCCGTTAGCAAGGGTGATGTTCAGGCGGCCCAGGAGGGCGTTATTTTTGATGTACGCTGCATCCGGGAAGGCAGTGGGGTCAAGGACCACCTCGTCGTCACCAATCCGGGCTTCTTCAGAATACCCATCGTAGTCCCGCGCATCTCCTTCGTTGGCCGTGATGATGTAGCCTTGCCCGCCGACCGTAAAGAAGTCGATAGCGTCCGGCTGATACATGCCTTTGATGTTCCAGTTGGCGAAGAAGATGTTGTCGGTGCGGTTGGAAGCATCGAGCGTTACGCCTTCTTCGGTCCAGTCTTTATAGCCGAGTGGCAGAATGCCGGTCACGACTTCGTTAACGATGTCTACAATCAGCAGCGCGTTGTTTTCCTGGCAGGACACGTAAGCGGTGGTGCCGTCATTGGAAATAGTGACGTACTCCGGCTCCAGGTCCTGAGCAACCGTAGCGCCGGGCCCAAAAATGCGCACACCTTGCGCCACAAGGGTGGCCTCATCATCATTAAAGCCGGTCAGCGGCAAGGTGACCACCGTTGCTGCGGCTGCACCTCCGCTCACGTCTATGATGCTGACGGAGCCTTCGGGGTCCACATCGTAGTTGTCATTCGGCTCGCCCTCATTGGCCGTCAGGATTTTGGTGCCATCGGGTGTGAAGGTCAGCATGTCGGGCAGTGGGCCTACCGTGACCTGATTGAGGAAGGCTCCGTCCGTGTCGAAGAAGACTACGCTGCCGTTATCCGTAACGGTTTCTGCCTCCATAGCGACGGCAACAAGACCATTGTGCACCGCTACGGAATTAATGCCACCGCCGTAAGGAGCCATGTCAACTGAAGATACAGAAGACAGGCTGGCCGGATTCGAGAAGTCTACGATATCCAGCTGATTGTCCTCAGAGTTGGTGAGGAAAAGCCGCTGTGAGGCGGGGTCGTGAGCTACGATTTCTGCAACTGCACCTGAGGCAAAGCTGCCTACGTGGTTTAAGCGAGTTGCCGGATCAGCCTGAGCCACCGGTGCCACATCGTCATTATCTGCAATAAGGACAATGAGACGAGACTCACTGCCTACTAATGCGGTGCTGCTTTCGTCAAATTCCAGGATAAGGTATTTGCCGCTTAGGCTGCTGTTATCAAGCACCTCCAGGTCAAGGCTGAGTGCATCAGTAGAACCTGCCGGAATACTGAGCATAGTGGTGCCCAGGTTATAGTCTTCACCAGCCACGGCCGTGGAAGCCATCGCTACATTTACCGTAAGGTTGCCAGACAGCCCGCCGGCCTGCTCAATTTCGATGGGCAATTCGATGCTGCCGGCGCCTTCCATCACTTCAACAGTGCTTTCTGCAAATGCAACCGTTGCCGGAGTAGCAATTTCAAAAACACCTACAGTGCCACTCACTTCGTAAGATACGACAGCGTAGTACTTGCCATCGGGGCTGTTTTCTGGCGTGATGATTTTCACGTCCTCTGGTGCCAGATCGCCGCCTTCAGTATCCACGGTGCGGGTGTTGATGTACTGCAGGAATACGGGCGCTTGCGGGTTAGAAATGTCATACACCATCAGGCCGCCGATGCGCTCAAGTGCAATGAAGGCATAAGGCACGCCATTGATCTCAGCAACGGTCACGGCTTCCGGTTCCGGCCCTTTATCGTCTGAACGGTTTTTGAAGTTGTTCTCGTCGTCAGTGGTGTTGAAGATCGCTCCGAATACCGGGTCAGTTGCGGTGATCAGCTCCAGCTCAGAACCGCTATCGTATACAAGGGCTCCATTGTCGGCATTCCAAATGGAGAAAGAACGGGCGCCGTAGGTGAATAGCTCATCGTAGTCTCCGTCACCATCGGTATCTCCGTTGGCGGTGGTCATGTTCAGACGGCCAAGGAGGGCTTCATTTTGCAGGTAAGCTGCATTGGGGAAAGCGGTGGGATCGAGGGTGATCTCATCGTCACCGATCCTTGCTTCTTCGGAATAGCCATCATAATCGCGGGCATCCCCCTCGTTTGCAGAAATAAGGTAGCGTTGGCCGCCAACGGTGAAGTAGTCGATCGCATCGGGCTGATACATACCGCGGATCGGCCAGTTGGCGAAGAAAATATCGTCGATGCGGTTGGAAGCATCCAGTACGATGCCTTCTTCGGTCCAGTCTTTATAGCCCAGTGGAATGACGGAAAGTGCGGTAGCTGATTCGATGTCGATGAGTACCAGCGCATTATTCTCCTGGCAATTCGCATATGCCAGCGTTCCACTTTCATTGATCACAATAAACTCAGGCTCCAGATCCTGTGCAACAGTGGCACCAGGGCCAAAAATACGAACACCGGCATCTTTGAGGCTCGCTTCATCGGTATTAAAGGCAGCAAAGCTGATGGTCGTTACATCAGCGTTGGTGAGATTGGCTGCACCTACACTCAGGTCGATAATGCTAACGGAGCCTTCCGGATCTATGGTGTAGTCATCATTGGGCTCCCCTTCATTAGCCGTCAGCACTTTGGTGCCATCCGTAGTGAAGGTCAGCATATCGGGCAGTGGGCCCACTTCCACCTGGCTCAGCAGGTTGCCATCTGCATCCCAAAACGTAACGGAGCCATTATCGGTGACTTCATTGCCTTCCAGGGCTACGGCTACAATACCATTGGCAACAGCTACGGAGTTGATACCGCCACCGTAAGGCGCCATGTCGATCGCAGTGATGGTGGAAAGGCTTGCCGGATTGGAGAAGTCCACCACATCCAACTGATTATCTTCTGAGTTGGTGAGGAAAAGGCGCTGTGAAGCCGGGTCGTGGGCCACGATCTCGGCCACCGTGCCTGAGTTAAAGCTTCCGGTATGGCTAAGGCTGATCGCGGGATCTGCTGGGGCCACAGGTGCCGTCAGGTCATTGTCCTGAATCAATACGATGAGCTCAGTGTCACTGCCTGCGGTGGCATTGATCAGCGACTCAATCGCGAGAATGAGGTAGCGGCCACCTACCGTGCTGTTGTCAATCAGTTCCACCTCTA
>CAZNHN010000061.1:0-2191 GCA_964572415.1 uncultured Phaeodactylibacter sp. | reverse complement strand
TTCACCTGCCACGGCTGTGGAGGCGCTTACCACACTGATTACCGCTTCTGTGGGCAGGCCATTGGCGTTGGTGATGCCGAGGTTGAAGCTAACGGTGCCGTCTGCTTCATTCACCACTACATTAGGGACTTCAAAAGACACCACCGGCTCAATGGCAGGCATGTAAACGCCCGGCGTGGCCAGGATGTCGGTGCCATTGAAGGCTTCGGTGTTGGCGTACCAATTGGCGCCCTCGTTATTGTCGAGCGTAGGGTCGATGAGCTCGATAGAGGGGCCATCGCCATCCGCTTCAGTGGGCCAGGGTGCATCATCGAGGTAGTTGACAAAGTCGATAGTGTCGCCGAGGTAATTGCTGATCAGCAGTTCTTCGTCACCGTCGGTAATATCGTCAAAGCCCCAGTCGTAAAAATCGAGGCTGTAGAAAGCTTCGGCGGCGGCTTCGTCAAAAGCAACGAGCACAACTTCACCGGGAGCCAGCGTTTGCTCCGGGAAAGTGAAGCTGAACTCAGAGCTGAAAGTCAGCCCGCCAATGATAGCCGGATCGGTACCGGCATTCAGTATTTCGACAAACTCGAGGTCATCGCTGCTGCCGGGAGGGTTGTACATGATTTCCGTAATCACCAGATTGGGTGTGGTGCGGTTGATGATCCAGTCAAAAGCGAAGGCTTCCAGCAGGAAGTTGCCAGCCACATCGGTCACCAGGCCAATAGAGATGTCAAAGGCCTGCCCATCAGCAAAAGGCATATCGTAAGTGATAGTTACGAATGGGAATTCGTTGCCTCCGGGCTCGGTGTAGGTGATGTCAGCAATGGTGCCATTGGTGGTGTAGTTCATGGGGTTTTCCACACTAGCTACATCCATCGGCTCACTGTAGGTGATGCGGATGCTCGTGTCATCGAGGAGTTCTGCACTAAGTGCGAGCGGCGGCAGTAAGTCTTCGGTGCTGCTGAAGAGGGACACATCGTCAAAGCCGGCATAGTCAGAGCCACCGTTTTGCTTAGCCATCAGGCGCAGGCGAACGGTAGAGATGCCCACCGGCAGGTTGACGAAAACGGTTTCCCAGCCACCGGTGTTGCGGGAGAGGTCCACGTAGTTGGCCATGTCGAAGCCCATGCCGGGCTCCGTTTCCACAATATAGCCAATGGAGTCTGAAGACTCATAGCCAATGGTGTTGTACTTAAAGGTGAGTGCATTGACCAGAAATGCCGAAACATCAACGGCCTCAAAGTCGATAGTATGGAAATCGGCGTTGCCTCCGTTATCGTTTTCCAGGTCGCGCATATACCAGAAGTTCATACCGCTGGCCGGGCTTATATTCGCCGTTGGGCCAGATACTGCCCATGCATCATCATCGATGTCATAGGTAGCGGGATTAATGGTGTAATTCCAGGTATCATTGGTGGAGCCTTCGAAGCCCTGAAACAATTCCTGATCGTCTTGCGCAAAAGACACAACGGAAAGCAGGCAGAGCAACAGGGTGCTCAGGCACTTTCCAAAGCGGTAATCGTACTGCATGAAAGAAGTTTTGGTTTTGGAATGAATTTTAGAAGCGTAAAGCTACGGCAGGCAAATGCAGGGTGGGTTAACTGGAGATTAAGTAAGGGTTAATTTTGATGTGAGTGGGTGAGTCGAAATTGGGTTTGGGGTTTGGTTTAGGCCTGTGAGGTGAGAACAGGCATTTTTAGCATGGAGGCTTTTTATCTACCTGTCTGCACCAAGTAGACAGTTTCTACGAAGTCATGCGGCCGTTTTGTCTGGCCTCATTAAACTACCCGTCCTTTAGGTAGGTTAAGGTATCAGAGCCGGACTCCAGAGAGCGCGCTTTAGATTGTGTTGTATGCTTGGGTACTGAAGATGCGTTGGCAGAGCTTTTCTTCAACGCTTTATCCATCCACCAACTGGCCAATCAGCCCGTGCAGTTTACCCTCCTCTTCGCCGCTCAGGGGGATATCTGTAAGCAAGTCTTCGCGAACGTATTTATTCAATGAGGCGGCATCTCCCTCTGATTTGACAGACAGAAAAGTGGTCACCACCTCTATGCTCAGCTCTGTGAAGTCTGCTAATTTTGCGGCAGGCCAGTCTGGGAAATGCACAGCGGTTTTGAGCAGGTTGAAGATGCTGTTTTTGTATACACCTCTGTCCATGCCTTTTTCCAGCCCTTCTTTTCGGCCTCTCTCCAAAATTTGCTCCA
>CAZNHN010000060.1:24263-24830 GCA_964572415.1 uncultured Phaeodactylibacter sp. | reverse complement strand
GTTGCCAAAAGGGTTCCGGACAGGTCTTCCCATTGGTAGGTTAATGCCGGCCAGGAGGAGGATGCGCTGCCATCAATCGTGAGCGCAGTGGTAGCACAATCCAGGGTATCATTCACCGCAAGGCTGATAACCGGAACATCATTGGAAAGCGGCACCTCAGCCAGGCCGGGCTCAGATACACAGCCGTGAATGGTATCAGTTACGATAAGCTCGTAGCTACCTGCGGCGCTCACCGTTGGAGCAGGTACTGCAGCATTTTGAGCTGTTATGCCCGGCCCCGTCCACTCGTAAATGAAAGCAGGCCCGGTACTGGTGCCATTCCCCCCAATCGTTACAGCTTCAACAGTACAGGTCAGGGTATCCGGCATTCCGGGGTCGGCAACGGGCAGCGGGATGGCATCCACCTGCAGGCTGGTTTGATTACGACAGCCATTCGAATCAGCGACTTCAAGGACAAAGAGCCCCCCTGTACCTGCCTCGAAAGTGGAATCGCCGGCATTGCCATTCCATTCGTAGGCCATAAAAGGCTCCGAAGCTTGCAGCACTGTGCTTGATCCGGCACAGAAA
>CAZNHN010000060.1:17295-24253 GCA_964572415.1 uncultured Phaeodactylibacter sp. | reverse complement strand
GCCGTATCCAAACATCCGTTAATATCAGTAGCTGCCACGGTGTAGGTGCCAGCGGTTGTAACGGTGCGCACGGGGTCGAAGCTCCCGTCTTCCCACTCGAAGGAAGCCAGGTTCGCTCCATTCGCGGTAAGAATAGCCGATTCATCCACGCAAAAACCCTCCGGCGCATTGATGCTGACTTCCGGATCCGGGAACAGGCTGACTTCAACACTGGCTGTTCCGGCGCAGCCCGAGGCATCTTCCACATAAACAGAATAAGTCCCCGGCTCAGTTACTGTAATCCCGGCTGTTTCGGCACCATCCTGCCATTCATAAACCGCGTAGGCTGATCCGGCACTTAGCTGGGTTTGGGTGCCCGGGCAAAATTGCAGGGGCCCGGAAATGACCGGGCTTAACTCTTCCTGCTGTGTCACCTGCAGGCTGCTACTATTGGTACAGCCATTATCATCCGTAACGGTCAGGCTGTATAGCCCTTCCTGGTCTACTTCAATAGATGGGGCTCCGCTTCCGGTTGACCACGCATAGGCCGCATAATCGGCACCGGCATTGAGTGTGGCGAATCCGCCCGGGCAAAATGAGGCCGATCCACCAATGGCCACTGAGGGTAAGTTGTACTCCAGCAACTGGTAATTATCCTGGGAAATGCAGCCGTTGGCATCGGTGACCGTAACCCGGTATATGCCCCCACTGTCAATGGTGATATTCTCTGAATCACTTCCTGTAGACCAGGCGTAGGCCGCATACCCTGCGCCGGCGGACAAGGTAGCCGTTGTGTCTGTACAAAATCCTTCCGGGCCCTGAATAGCTGGTGGAAGAACGGTGTAAAGACCGACTTCAACACTGTTAGAAGTTTCGCACCCGTTGACATCGGTGACTGTTACTTCGACAGTGCCCGGTTCTGTCACTTCAACCTCCGGAGTACCGGTATTATTGCTCCACTGATAACTCTCGAAACCTGCCTCCGCAGTCAGTACTGCAGAGGTGCCCGGACAGAAGTTCGGTTCTCCATCTATTTGGGGTATGGAAGTGGTGTACACATTCGTTTCTACAGAAGCTTCCCCTACGCACCCCTGAGCATTCGTCACCGTAAGCGTTACATTGCCGGGGTCAGCAACTACAGTCGTGCCGGTAGTGTCTCCTGTACTCCAGGTGTAGGAATTGAATATTGAAGAAGCCGATAGCGTCGTGGATTCGCCGGGGCAGAAAGCAGGCACTCCATTAATCCCGGGGGCGGGTAGACTAATCTCCTCAACAAAGTAAGAAGTGTTTCCCTGGCAACCATTGCCATCGGTGACGGTCACCGAAGAAAGGCCCTGCGTGGATACTACTAATTCGTCAGTCTCTGATCCATCGCTCCAAAGGTAGCCCGCGAAGCCACCTGTAGCCTGCAACATGACACTATCGCCGGCACAGAAGAAGTCCGGGCCATTGATTTCAGGCTCCGGGAGCTCATTTTCAACGATAGTAGTACTGGCCATCGCCGGGCAGCCATTTACATCCGTAACCGTAAGGCTGTAATCACCGGGGGTATTGATGTCGATACTTTCCCCCGTTGCACCAGTGCTCCAGTTGAATACAGGAAAGACAGCATCCGCAGACAGCGATACGGAATCACCCGAACAGAATGCGTTATCTCCGAGAATGGCCACCTGCGGGGCTGGGAAAATTTCCGTTTGCAAGGTATCCGTACCGATACAGCCTGCTTCGTTGGTGACGGTAACAGTAATGATTGCTGCTGTGCTGACATCAATGGCACTGCTAACTGCCCCCGTAGACCAGGCATAAGATGTGTAGGGCTGATTGAGGCTTAAGGTAACTGTACTGTCCGGGCAGAACGCCGCAAGTCCCTGAATTTCGGGCTCCGGTAACATGTTTTCTTCAACCGCCACCGTTGTGGTATCTGTGCATCCTGCAGCATTTGTGACAATCAGTTCATAGGCACCGGGCTCTGTCACCGTAATGTCAGCTGTATTGGCCCCGTTGCTCCATTCATAAGCCATTAGGCCGGCAGGCGCACTCAGTATAGTGCTGTCACCACTACAAAATGCCAGTGAACCAGATATTTCAGCCATAGGTAAAGCCTCAGCTGTTAAAGTCACTGCATTGGTCATACTGCAACCGTTTGTATCAGTTACGGTCAGGCTTATTTCGCCGGAAGTGGAGGCTGTTATCGTATCGGAAGCCGCTCCTGTACTCCAGGTGTAGGTTTCAAATGCGCCATCGGTTCCAAGCACCACGGTCTCGCCTGCACAAAATACCTGACTGCCGGTAAATTCAAAGGCTGGCAATGGATTTACGGTTATGGTCTCAGAGGTACTGTTTTCACATCCGTTGCTGTCTGTAACGGTAACCGCAACATGCCCGGAATCCATGACGGTAATTGAAGGCCCGCTGCTTCCGTCAGACCAGGTATAGGTTTCATAAATTTGACTCAGGCTCAGGATACCTGTAGTGTCTGCGCAAAACGAAAAGTCACCGCTGAGTTCGGGATCCGGCAGAGGGTTCTGAATTACGCTCACCGAGGTGCTGTTCTGACAACCTTCGTCATTTGTAACTGTGAGCCCGTAAGTACCCGGTGCCGAAACGCTTAGGTTCTGACCCATTGCCCCTCCAGTCCAGGAGTAACCGGACAGACCTCCTGGCCCGCTAAGCATTGTACTGCTTCCTTCACAAAATGCCAGCTCTCCTGCTATTTCAGCATTGGGCAGTGCATTTTCTTCGATCAAAATCGTATTGGAAATACTGCACCCGTTAGCATCCGTAACCGTCAGGCTGACTGTTCCGGGGTCTGTTACTTCTTCTGTCGCTCCTGCACCTCCGGTACTCCATTCATAGGTATCAAAGGTACCATCTGTACCCAGCGTTACCGAGGATCCCGAACAAAAAGCCGGTGAACCGGTGAATTCAAAATCCGGCAACGGCAAAGCTTCAACAACCTCAGTCGCTGTATTTTGACATCCATTGGCATCAGTAACGGTGACTGAAACATCACCCGATGCTGACACTTGTAATGCTGATCCTGTACTGCCGTCAGACCATTCAACCTGCTCAAACGACTGGGAAAGGCTTAGCAGCGTGAAGGTGTCCGCGCAAAATGAAAGATCGCCTTCTATTTCAGCCATCGGCAGAGGCTGCTGAATAACGTCAACTGATGTGCTGTTCTGGCAACCGTTGCCGTCCGTAACCGTTAGTCCGTAAATACCTGGTGCAGTCACTTCTGTAGACGAATCCGAACTGTTATCGCTCCAGGCATAACTCTCAAGCCCAGGAGGAGCCGTAAGCGTGGTGGCTCCGCCCTCACAGAAACTCAAATCACCACTAATGGAGGCTTCGGGCAGGGTGTTTTGTGTCACTGTAATAGATGTAGTCCCCGTGCAGCCATTCAAATCCGTGACGGTAAGGGTGTAAAGCCCTCCCTGACTGACCTCCAGATCAGGGTCGCTTGTATTGTCAGACCATGCATAGTCTGCAAAACCCGGTGTGCCGGAAAGAACAATGGTTTCTCCCTCGCAGAATTCAGTCGGCCCTGAAATAGAGGGTGCCAGTTCAGTCACTTCCGTTAGCTGGACAGATGCCACACTTTGACAACCCGCAGCATTGGTAACGGTTAAGAACACCTCTCCTGGAGTTCCAATGCTCGTAGTTGGAGTAGTTGCGCCATTGGACCATTCATAAGCCATGCCCTGCGGAGCTGCGGTCAGCGTCACACTGCCACCAGTACAAAAAGTAGTGAGTCCATTTATCGCAGCGTCCGGCACCGGTTGCTCAATCACCGGTGCGGTGGCGGTTCCGACGCAACCGTTCAGGTCTGTCGCAGTCACACTGTATGTTCCCGGGCTGCTTACCGATATGGAGCCCCCTGATTGGTTATTGCTCCAGCTGATATCGCTGTAATTGGCACTGTTGACCACACTTACTGTAGCCATTTCACCAGCACAAAAAGAGGATTCGCCATCTAATTCGACTGTCGGCAAAGGGTTTTCAGTAATAATTGCATCCGTTTCGGCAGTACAACCATTGGTGTCCGTAACGGTAACACTTACATTACCTCCTGCCGCGATTTCTTCTGAGGCCCCGTTTCCACCTGTAGACCAGCTGTAATCACTGTAGGTATCCGGTGCGATCATTAGTATAGTGGAGCCGCCTTCGCAAAACCCTGTATCACCCAATATAGACGGTGCTGCTGCGGTATCTTCAGCGACAACAAAGGTTTCATTCGCTTCGCAGCCCTCGGAATTGCTTACGGTAACGCTGTAGCTTCCGGGCCCGGGAATAGAAGCAGACGCTGTACTCTCATTCGTTGACCACGAAAAGGAATCATAAGCCGAGGCATCCGTAACAGATAAGGTACCCGGCACATCAGGACATAACGAATCCGGACCGGAAATTTCCGGCGGAGGAAGAGTACTCTGTTGTATTTCGACTGATGCCGAACCTTCACACCCTGCATCATTGGTCACAGTCACACCGATCGTTCCAGGAATATCGACATTTATTGAAGACCCCGTACTGCCATCAGACCACTCGTAGCTGTCGAACCCACTCCCGACAGATAAAAGGGTGGCCTCGCCCGGGCAAATTTCCGTATTCCCGGTAATTTCCGGCACCGGCGCTTCATCCTCTGCAACTGTGACAGAAGCTTCCCCGGTACAGCCTCCGGACTGGCTGGTGACCGTTACAGTATAAGTGCCGGGAGCTGAAATGGGTATCGTGGCTGCATTCACGCCAATATTCCACATAAAGCTGCCAAAGTTACCTCCAAATACACTCAGGGAGCCTGAACCGCCGGTGCAGATAGCCTCGGTGCCATCGATCTGTGGTATAGGATTAGGAAGAACTTGTACATCGATTGTAGCCGGCAACAAACACTCACCGGAATTTGGTGTAAATTCAAGAGGATATACACCAGGGCTAACTGGTGCAAAGACACTAATATTCCCACCTGGTCCGCTCCAGGTTCCGGATACACCGTCCTGCTGATTAGGCAGTGGTACCGGTGGGCCTCCAACGCACAAAGGCCCGATAGGTGTTAAAAGGGGCATGGATAGAGGCGTGACGGTAACGGTCACCGGAGTGCGGTCTGAAACGCAGCCCCCGATACTACATTCTGCGTAGTAAGTAGTAGTATTGTTGAGTTCTGGTGTACTGATAACAGGGCCGCTGGCAATAAGTACCCCTCCCGTTGGGCTACTGTACCATCTGATCGTCCCTCCGCTGCATGCAGTAGCGACGAGGGTAGCTGATTCTCCCTGACAAACCTGTACCGGGCTCACCGATGGTGGCTGCAGGTTATTCTGCTGAATATCAACTGTTGCAACACCTTCGCACCCTGCGGCATTGGTGACAGTTACGCTGACCATGCCCGGAGCGCTAACAGTAATGGAAGACCCCATATTGCCAGTAGACCACTCATAACTGTTAAAGTTGCCTCCAACAGATAGCTGCGTGGTTCCACCCGGACAAATTTCGGTATCACCGGTAATGACCGGAACTGGTGTATCCTCCTCGGCAATAGTAAAAGAAGCCTCCCCGGTACACCCACCGGGTTGGTCTGTTACGGTTACGAAATACGTACCAGGGGTGGAAACAGATATTGAGGATGAAGATGCGCCAGTATTCCAGAGGTAACTGTCAAAGCTACCTCCAACAGTCAGTGTCCCGGATTCACCTACGCAGATAGCATCAGGACCAGAGATCCCTGGCATTGGATTCGGCAGCACTTGTACGGTGACCGGAGCGCGGTCTGAGACACAGTCTCCAAGATCACATTCCACGTAGTAAGTAGTGGGGCTATTGAGCACAGGGGTGCTGAATACGGGACCACTAGCAATAGGGCTGCCTCCCGTAGGGCTATTGTACCATCTGATCGTACCACCACTGCAAGGCGAGGCAGAGAGGGAAGCTGACTCCCCCTGACAAACCTGTACCGGACTGACCGACGGTGGCGGTGGAGGAACACAGCCCCCTACACAATTGACGTTGGCAATCCACCCAATACGCGTAACTGAAAAATCACTGTCGAAAAAGAAGGTCAAACAGCCGGAGGGATGGCTGGAAGTGACCGTTCCGGGGCTGTTATTACCACTAAAGACCCCAATGACAGGGGAACCGGTATTCGGACCATCGTAAATGGTAAGTCTATCGAGATTATTTTCCGTACTAAAGGCAGAAAAGGAAACTTCCACCACATCTCCCGGTGAATCCGGACAAATAGTCGTAGTAATTTCCTCGTTGTTTTGATAGTTACCGGAAGGGCCACCGGAGTCATAAAAAGTCCCACCACAACCCGGAGGATAAATACAGGTACCATCGTCAAAACTGGCGCTGGGGTCATAATTAGTGGCTGCAGGGTCAGTACAACCACAAACGGTAGGCGAAACGCCTGGAAAAATGGGAGCCACACTACCGGCAAAGCCAGTATTTGCAAAAGCATGGTCAGCAATACAAAAATCAATTGTGTAAGGCCCACCACCACAAGCTGCTGCCAGTTCTGCAAAGGAGTTGACAGTATTTACGCCACACCGGTCACTTGACAAACCATAGTTGCCTCCACCGGATGCAACGCCATCATCGGGGTCTGGCCCGCCACCTTCTGAAAAGGTGAAAAAACCATTTACTTCAGATGGGTCTCCGTAAGGGAGACCTGCGTTACAGGAACCAAAACCAGAAAATGGTCCTGCTGGGCGGGTCAGTAACATGAGCGTCTCTCCACAGGCATTAGCCCGAATGGACAGGTCGCCAATCCAGGTGTGCTCCAAATCAAATGAAAAACCAATGGGGTTGCCCGTAACTGCCGGATCGATTGGAATGCTGACACAGTAAGGATTAGATGGATTAGTTATGGGGTCTTGCTCATCCGGAAGATCAATGTTAGGCTCAGTACACTGCGCAAAAAGCGCCGCCGTGCTGGTCAATGACAGAATTGTAAAAAGAAACAGGACTTTACAGTAACTAATGG
>CAZNHN010000060.1:12454-17285 GCA_964572415.1 uncultured Phaeodactylibacter sp. | reverse complement strand
TGGTCCGGTAGTAATTATTCAGCATACAGTAACTTCTTTCATGCAAAAGATGGAAAAAATTGCTACCCCATTCCATAGGAGGTTAGCAAAGGTTTGTTCAAAGAAAAGGGTCGTGGCAGACCAATTTCTACGCTGTGCATATCATTTTAATCCATTTGTGAAGTCTGGGGCTGAAAGGGTAATAGAAGGTGCCACGTAGGTAATGCCTAAGCTTGAAAAGGCTAAAATAAACTTTTTTTCTAAAGCGGCAAATACAGCGTAGACAGGAGCATGGAGCCGTGAGCCCATTCCTTCAATTGGGAAAAGCCGTTGTGCCGCCATCCAAAGGCTCATCGTATCAAATGAAAACCACCTTTAAAAAGCTGCACAGAATCGTCAACAAACCGAACCTGAGCGAAGTAGGTAAAGTAGCCCGTATTCATAGGCTGCCCGAGGAAGACACCATCCCAGCCATACCTTGGGTCGTTTGGCGGAAACTCCTGCATTTGGAAGACTTGCTCTCCCCAACGGCTGTAGATCTCAAATCGCTCAATCTCAACGACATCACTACCCGAATAGATTAGGAAAAAGTCATTGCTCCCATCTCCGTTCGGCGAGAAAGCATTGGGGATATATACCTGATAGTCCCTTATCACCTTTACAAGCAGGTCATCACTGGCTGTACAGCCGGCAGTGTCCGTAATGGTGGCGAAGTAGCGTGTTGTTTCTTTTGGCTGCGCAGTCCATGAAAGGCACTGATCACAGGCAGCAGAGTCCTGAGGTGCCCATTCAATGCCTGACCATTCACCGTCCCGCAGATTCGTCATTGCCTGGATGAGTACTTGTTCACCAAGCTCTATCTCCTGGTCTTCTCCCAACTGGAGTTGTGGAAGATTGCCCTCCTCCAGCAAAACGGTAGTGGCATACTCACAGCCTTCAACATCCTGAACCAGTAATTCGTAAGAACCACTGCCCAGGCCCGTGTACTGCGGCTCCATCGACAGCGGGCCTCCGTTCAGGCTGTAGAGATATGGCCCCGTTCCTCCGTTTACGGACAATACCCGTATTTGCCCGTTTTCCTCTTCAAAACAAATGGGGTTGGTAGCAGCTACATCTGCACCGGCCAGAAAGTTGGGGTTTTCCGTTACTGAAACCTGAGCGGTATCGGCACATCCGTTTACGGAATTATGAACAATAAGCTGGTAGGTGCCGGGAAGGCTGACTTCCTGTTGCAGTATCCCATCGGAAAGCCCGGCCTCAGGGCCGGACCACGAATAGGTCAGGTTGACTCCCGTTGAGGATGCTCCCCCATCAAGGATAACCGTTTCGTTGGTACAGTCCAGTTGACTGGGTACCATAAGTAAAGCATTGGGCGGCACGGTATCAATTCCAATTTGAATGGAGTCCACAGCCTGGCATCCATTCACCGGGTCTGTGGCTGTCAGAAAGAAATACCCGGGTTGCTGAGTGAGATAGTTCTCCCCGTTTGCTCCGGCAATATCTCCCAGCCCGGCCTCAGACCATTGCAGGGCAGGAGTGCCATAAACAGCGTGGGCAGAAGCTTTAATCAGGGATGAGGTAATGTCACAGTTAAGATCCGGCGCATTCGGATTAATGACCACAGTAGGCGTCTCATAGTCCCCCTGCACTTCAATGGCCTCCACTGCAAAGCACCCCGTTGCGGTATCCATGACTATCAGGCTAAAGCCGCCGACCGTATCAGCAGCGTACTCCAAAGCATTTGCACCTGGTATCGGAGCGCCATTGCCATCCAGCCACTGATAAACTGTAGCTGGCCCGTTCTGAGACCCTGCACCGGTAAGGGTGACCGAAGGCGTATTGCAGTCCAGCGTATCTTCAACACTCACCGTGACCATAGGCGTATAGCTGTCATCAGTGACCTGCACGCTGCTCAGTTCAGAAACACAGCCGGTTTGGGTATCGGTGACCACCAAACTGTATAGTCCGGTTTCAGATACCTCGGGGTTGTATGCTGATTGATTATTCGATTGAATACCTGGCCCGGTCCACATGAAACTCAAAAAACCAGGCGGCTCGGCCTGAGGCCCAATAAAGACGGAACGGGTATCGCAATCCAGCACCTGATCACCACCTGCGTCAGCCGGAGGCAGGGCCGTAAGGTTCACCTCAAAAGTATCAATCCCAATACATTGATTATCGCTTTGTGCCCGAGCGGTATAAAACCCTTCCTCTGATACCTGAATTGACATAGCCGTCTCTCCGGTTGACCAATCCAGGAAGGTACCGTTAGTAGATACACTCAGTTCGTTCGAAGTTCCTTCACAGAGGATACTTTGCCCTGAAATCCCCACTTCCGGCGCAGCATAAGGTTTTACTTCCCAGATAGCAGAGTTCGTACACCCTACGGTATCCTGTACGGTGACTGCGTAGATCCCTTCCTCAGCAACTGTTATTTCCCGGGTGGTCATACCGTTGCTCCATTCATAGGAAGCATAGCCTTCATCAGCCGCGAAGACAGCTTCTTCATCCGGGCAAAAACCGTCATCGCCCAGTATTTCCGGAGCTTCCACCTCAAAAACAAAGACAGCCGTAGCAGCAGTAGAGGTGCAACCCAGGCTATCCGTAACCATCACCCAATAACCGCCGCCTTCACTTACCGTAATTTCCTGAGCAGTCGCACCTGTTGACCATTGGACAGAAGACCACGTTCCTGCTAATGAAAGGGTGGTAGAACTCCCAAGACAGATATTCTGGGCCGGGGTCATTTCAATCTGTGGAGGCGGCTGTATGAAGACTTCTGACGTGTCTGTCGCGGTACAGCCATTACTATCCGTAACAGAAAGGGTATAAATACCAGCGGATTGCACATTAATACTCTGACCTTCCTCTCCATTACTCCAGATGTAGGACTCAAAGCCCGGCCTGGCCTCTATTAAGAAGTTCTCATCGTTGCACCCCGACTGATACCCTATCAATTCAGGGTCTGGAAGCGGAAAAGTGGAAACCTGTATAGTGTCAGCAGCACTACAACCGGCAGGGTTAGTTACTGTAACGGCAAATGCTCCACTCTGCGTGACAGGGATGCTCGCGGTAGTCTCTCCACCAGACCACTGATAACTGGTGTGGGAGCCTGCACTAAGAAAGATAGAATCCTGCTCACAGAAAGGCTCAGCACCAGTTATTTCCACATCAGGCGCAACCGATGCTGTCACGATCGCATTGGAAGAGCTTGTACACCCGAATACGTCAGTCACCGTGACCATATAAGCCTGAGGTTCCGCTGCAAAAACCTGGTTAGTCGTATCTCCTGTAGACCAAAGAAAGGTATAACCATTATCCACAACGCTCAGCAGGTTGGATTCCCCCGGACACACACTCAGGTCGCCCGAGATGAGCGCGTCAGGCTCTGGAATTTCTTCTACCTCGATTGCGGATTGATTGGTACAGCCTTCGGGATTCGTAACGGTTAAAACATAATGGCCAGGTTCATCAGCCTCGATTTGCGGTTCCGTGGCTCCGGTCGTCCATTCGTAAACCAGCCCATCCATTCCCGGAATGCCGACCATGACCGAAGCATCTTCGCAGTACCGGGCCGAATCCGGTAAAGGCACAACTGGCAAATCAATGACCTCAAAATCAAACTGAGCTGTATTCGTGCAGCCATTGGCTCCGGCTGCTGTGACAAAATAGGTGGCAGCACTGTCCACTGAAATCCCTGCGGTGGTTGCCCCGGAAGACCAGGTATAGTCCAGCAATCCGGGAGTGGCTTGTATTGTTGCACTATCATTTGCACAGATATACTCAGGTCCGGTAATCTCCAGTTCTGGTAATGGCAGGGCTTCCACAAAGAAGACCGAATCCCGAATACAACCGTTTAAATCCAGGATAGATACCTGGTAGACACCGGGGGCCGAAATGGTCGTTTCCGCTTCCTCGCTTCCGTTTGACCAGCTTACAAAGGGGTGCACCGCAGGAGCAACCGAAAGGGTGATGCTGTCCCCCTCACAAAAAGAGGTAGGCCCCTGCAAATTTATCTCTGGCAGGGGATGCTCTTCCACGGCAATAGCAAAGCTGTCCTGACAGTTGTTGGCATCTGTGACCGTCAGGGAATAAAGCCCGGGCGAAGTCGCCTCGATTGCAGGCCCTGTGTCTCCGGTAGACCAGTTGTACTGTTCAAACCCCGTGGCAGCCTCCAGGTCAACACTTCCATTGGTACAGAATGCCGCACTGTCCGGCAGGTTAGCTTCCGGCAGGGGCACTTCGGTTATTTGCGTATTCGTTTCACCTGTACAGCCATTTTCGTCTGTCACCGTTAGCCCGTAACTGCCGGGTGCAGTCACACTGACGGAGGCTTCATCTGTTCCATCTTCCCAAAGATAGCTGGCGTAGCTGGCATTAACGGACAATTCCAGGCTGCTGCCGATACAAAGACCTGGTCCGCCCAGTATCTCTGGTACGGGCAAAGACAGGGCTTCAGCGACAGCAGAATCGATGGTCACGCAGTTGTTCGCTCCGGTGATAGTCACGTAGTAAACACCGGTGGTATCTACCGTTACCGAAGGCCCGTTACCGGGCACCGACCACTGATAATCAGCGTAACCGGTAATGGCTTGTATTTGGGTGTCTTCATTTTCGCAAAAGGTGTAAGGCCCGGCCAGCCCGCTTACCGGGACTGCTTCCTCCTGCACCAGGATATCGTCGGTGGCGGTACATCCAAATTCATTGGCTACTTCCAGTTGGTAGGTGCCCGGACTATCTACAACCGTTGTGGCGGTTGTGGCTCCGTTACTCCAGTTGTAAGTTGAGTAAATACCATTGGCACTGATTTCTACCGAGCTGTTGGCGCAAAAGACAGCTTCTTCATCCAGCG
>CAZNHN010000060.1:0-12444 GCA_964572415.1 uncultured Phaeodactylibacter sp. | reverse complement strand
TGAGCTGAGGGTTGGGAAATTCCGCTACTACAGCATCTGTACTACCGGTACAGCCTTCTTCAGAAGTTACGGTAACGCCGTAGGTACCCGGGGCATTCACTACCAGCGTACTGTCTGAGTTGCCATCTTCCCAGGACAGGCTCTCGTAGGGTCCTTCCACAAATAAACTGACAGCACCACCCTCACAAAGACTCGTGTCTCCGCCAATCTGTGGTGCCGGTTCAGCAAAAGCAGCAACGTCCAGCGTATCTGCCCCAATGCAGCCATTCTCGTCCATTACAGTTACACTGTAGGTGCCGGGGGAAGAAATAGGAAGGGTAAAGTCCTGATTCGCACCCCCCCAGTCTACCGCAACGAAGGGGTCAACACTCAACACCCCGGAAGCATCCGGGCAAAGCCCCGCCGGGCCAAAAATTTCAGGCTCAGGTGGCAAAAATGCCTCCACCTGAATAGAATCTACAGCAGTACAGCCCCGGTCATCCGTTACGGTAACGCTGTAGGTGCCCGCCTCTGCTATAGCGGCAGCCGGGCCGGAAGCCCCACTGCTCCAGAGGTAATTGGTATACACCTGATCAACGAAGGCAAAGATGGTATCCCCCGCACAAAGGCTTTCAGCATTGACAATGGCGACATCCAACGCAAGCGGATCGTACTCATTGACCTGCAGGGAGTCTACACCAGTACAGCCATTGGCCGCTGTAACGGTGACCAGATAGGTACCGCCTTCCTCTACGGTGATGTTATTAGTGGTGTCACCGGTAGACCAGAGGTAGCCTTCGTAGTTTTGTACCGTCAGCAGTAAGCTGCTGCCTCCATCACAGAATACGGTGTCACCATCTACCTCGGGCTGAGGGGCATCAATGGGGAATAAATCCGTATCGGCGGAATAGGTGCAGCCAAAAGTATCCGTAACGGTCACGCCATAGTTACCTGTGGAATCCACCAACAACAAGCTGTCTGTGCTGCCATCAGACCATTGATAAGCTGACCAGGATTCAGACAGGGCTAGCGTTGCGTCCCCATCCGGACACAGGCCAGGGGGCGAAGCAATCTGTGGCTGCTGAGCCGGCACTTCTTCGATCATCAGTGTCGTATCGCCCTGACAACCGAATGGATCCGTCACTTGCAGCAGGTAATTGCCAGGCTGATCAATGACCAGAAAACTGTCTGCCGACAGCCCCACCCAACTGTAAGTATCGTAATTGCCCTGAACGACCAGGGTATCTGTGGTGCCCTCACAAAGATAGGGGCCGCCGTCAATGATGGGCGCAGGAGTAGGGATTTCGGTAACGGCCACTTCCCGGATGATGGTGCATCCATTACCCGGTGCAGTGACGGTTACGGTATAGGTTCCGGGCTCGTCCACCACGATAGCCGGATCGGTAGCGGTGGTTGACCATTCGTAGGAAGCAAAGTCAGGACCGGCGTCCAGAGTCAGGTCCGTACCTTCACAAAAAGAGGCCTCAAAGCCGACCATAATCGTTGGAGAAGGCTCAATGCTTAGGGTCATGGTATCTGAATTGGTGCAGCCATCAGAGCTGACCTCAAGGATGTATTCGACGGTGCCGGAAAAATTATCGGGAAAGACCGCCTGCGGTGCAGGGCTTGAGGGGTCATCGAGGTAACTCAGGGCTTCCGGGGTTCCCATCCAGGTGTACGTTTCGAAGCCTGTGGCGTAGGTCACCTCACTATTGAGGATAAAGGGTACATTACCGGAACAGAGCGACGTGTCCTGATCGAGGGTAACCACCTGTAATTCGCAGTTGGGATTAGCAGTGCAATCGAAATAATCTGCAGCCTGCCCGGAAAAAGAAATATTGAAACCGTCAGATTCCGACTGCTCCCCTCCTACTCCGTAAAATTCATTGATGTAGAGATAAAAGCCCTGCCCGGGCTCTACAACTATGGGCGCTACATAGCCATTAGCTATAGCACCGGTTTCGTCAAAGAAAATACCTTCTGAAAGGTCCGTTTCCCCATTACCCAATCCCGTGAAGGGGCAAAAACCACACTGGAAGGACTGGGTTTCCTCCACAGACCAGGCGTAGGAACAGCGATCCGGCTCGCCAAGGCTGTCACAACGGGTATCTGCTGCATACAGGGCAAAATCGTAGTCAATATCGCCATCCTCGTAAGGAGAAATAGTAAAAAGAAGATCGCTGCCCGGAGGCATATCATTACGAAAGCGAAAGTAAAGCCATACACTGGAAGACTCTCCGGTCTCATGGCAACCTATTGAGTTGTCAGGATCCTGAAAGTCGTTAACATCGCCCGAAGAATCCGGAACGTCAATATTTCGGTCGCCACAAACCACTATCGCACCACTGCAATCGGAGATGTTCTGCGCAATCATCCAAAGGGGCAGCACTGTCAGGGTTAGTATCAGACGGCTTTTGAGATTACAACACCGCATCAATATAGTTTTTCATTCCGGCAATAGCCAGCAATGGATGCCAGCAATTATAAAATGCTATGCATCATGGGATTATAACTCTTCCGGGGCTAATAGGTAAGTGTCTTGTTTATCGAACTGAAAGCGGTTGTGTTCCTGTTTAGTACGCTGAGTTGGGAGCTGTACTTAGACATCTGGTGGATAAAGACAACTTATTCGGGGGGCGAATGCAATACAAATATAAAAAAAGTTAAACAGTAATCCCATCATTTGGGAAAACAGCCCGAATAATTCTCTTTTTCCTGCTTTGATACAAGACACCTGAGCCGGACAGATTGCTGCCTGATCATTAAAAAACTAAAATATAATTTTATTCTGCTTCTGTAAGCATTTGCTTTACAGAAACTAAGACAATCCCCGGCGCTTCATTTCTTCATGAACAAGGCGGTGTTCACGGGTCATATCGCCAGTAACGGAGGAGTTCTCTTCGGCTCTGCGGATCAGATAGGGCACCACTTCCCGCACCGGTCCGTAGGGGAGGTACTTCCCTACCTTAAAACCGGCAGCAGCCAGATTAAAGGTCAGGTTGTCGCTCATACCATAGAGCTGGCAGAACATCAGGTGAGGGTGGTCGCGCGAAATACCCTTGCGGTGAATCAACTCGGCTTGCAGCAAATTGCTCTCAGCGTTGTGAGAAGCATTGCAGGAGGCAATACGCTCGTAATTGTCAATACAGAATTTCACTCCGGTGTTGTACGCATCATCGGTTGCGGCTTTTGTCGGGTGGATGGGAGATTCATAGCCGTATTCCCTGGCCCGGGCCCTTTCCTTTTCCATGTATGCCCCACGCACAAGCTTCGCGCCCAGAATGTAGCCATTGCGCGCTGCCTGATTATAAGAACTGATGAGGTATTGCAGGCGGTCTTTCCGGTACATTTGGAAGGTATTATACACCACAGCTCTTTCCCGGTTATACCGGCGCATCATCATATTGACAAAGTGGTCAATAGGCCCCTGTATCCAGGTCTCCTCCGCATCAAAAAACACACTGACACCCTTTTGAGCAGCAATATGACAGATCGCATCGATGCGCTTCAGGATGTTTTTATACTCCGCCCGGGTCTCTTTGGTGAAGGCTTCTCCGTCCTGTATTTGTTTAAGCAGCCCAAAGCGGGCCATGCCAGTCACTTTGGTACTCACCACCGGCACATGGTCCGCTTTGGCAGCAAATTCAATAGCGCGGATGGTTTCATTCATCGTCTGATTGTACTCGTCTTCGGAGTCCTTGGCTTCGGCGCCGTAGTCCAGTATAGTCAGGCAGTTCTGCGCTGCGAGCTTGTTGATAGAAGGCTGACTGTTCAAAAGTGTAGTCCCTCCGCAAAATTGCTCATAGATGGTATTCTTGACAATGCTTTCTACAAAGGGCAGGTGCATCTTAATGGCTGCCAGCCCCAGTTTTGAGCCGATGCCGACCAGCCAGTGCCGGTTCATCATACCAAAAATCCAGGCAGACTTGCGCAGTTCCTCATCAGTTTTGCCTGCAAAAGCTACCTCGGTATTGGAAAAATCAACAATGGGCTCCTCCTTGCTATTGATGACTTCATCAACGGCTTTCTTCATTCTTTCTATGTCCTTCACAGGTTTACCTATCTTTTCCATGAATGAAATTTGGTCAGGTTAAGGGCTATCCCAAGGTAAGCTATATTTATCATTTTTTAATATCCTCTTGAGTCCAAATTGTCCACGCGGCTTCGGCTTGGCCATGCAGCATTTGTAAGCCATTCATAGCTTTTGCCCCCTGCTTCAGCCCCAATTCCATAAATGCGGTGGAGGCGGGATTATAGACCAAATCGTATAAATAATGACTGCTGCCCAGGGCATGATAGGGTAATTTGGGCTTGCTTGAGGTATTGGGAGACATCCCCAGCGGGGTGGTGTTGATGAGGAGTTTGTGAACGGCTACCACTTCGGGGGTGACTTGTCCGTAGCTTAGCCGGTCTTTCCCGGGTGCGCGCGACACCATTTTGAACGGAATCTCCAACCGGCCTAAAACAAAGGCTACGGCTTTGGCGGCCCCACCAGTCCCCAACACCAATGCCTTTAGCCCGGACCAACCTCCCCGCGTCGCCTCCAGCCAGCTGCAAAGGGAGGTTTCAAAGCCCACCACATCAGTATTATAGCCCTCCAGCTGATCTCCGCTGCAGCGAATTGTGTTCACCGCACCAACAGCCGCCGCTCCTTCTGACAGTTTGTCCAGATACGGCAATACGGCTTGCTTGTAAGGGATGGTCACGTTTAGCCCGACCAGGTTGGGGTGTTGTTGCAACAGTTCCGGCAGGGCTTCAATTTTACGGATGGGAAACAGCTCGTAGCAGGCATCCACAATACCGGCTTTGGCAAACTTCTCCGAAAAATATTTTTTGGAAAAAGAGTGCGAAAGCGGGTATCCAATCAATCCAAACAGCCGCTCATATTCATTCAGTGGCTTCATCAAAAACTTTTTTTACAGCCCGCGCTTATCCAGCCGGTCCAGTGCAAAGACAATCGCCAAACCGGCAACCATGCAAATGAGGGCGCCCGCCAGAAAAGAAGGGCCGACCTCCGCGGCGTACTGCCCCGGCATTAAATTGACCTCCTTGATCACTTTGTCAACCACCATTCCCGGCTGCAGTTCTACCATTTCCCCTTCTTCAGTAAGGCCAAGCACAGCTTTACGCCAGGGCCAGATTTTATTCAGGGAGCCCAGCATAAAGCCAGTCAAAACGGCCAGGGTAAGGTTGTGGTAATGCTTGAACGTCCAGGACAAGACCCGGGAGAAAGTCGCCAGGCCCAACAGGCAGCCTGCACCAAAAACGCCCAGGACGACCAGGCTCTCCGGCGCCAGCGTTTTGAGCGCATCCTTAATGGTCGGTATAATAATAGTGTACATCCCCATCAGCAGAAGGATGAAACTACCGGAAATACCCGGCAAAATGAGTGCAGAAATGGCTATCATACCCGATACAAACACCAGCCCCAAATGGGTACTGCCTTCCGAAGGGCTGGCAATGGTGATAATGTAGGCGACAAGTGTTCCAACTACCAGGCCGACCACTTCCGTAGCCTTCCAAACGCCTACCTGCCGCCCAATATAAATGGCGGAGGCGATGATGAGCCCAAAAAAGAAAGCCCACAGCTGTATCGGATAATTTTCCAGCAGGTGGGTAATGCCAAACACGCCGACCACGATCCCAAAAACCATACCGGACAGTAAGGTCAGCAGAAAGGTTCCGTTGGCTTTGCTCCAGGCGGCAGCCAGACCTTCCCTGCCAAGGGTGCGCCATACTTCAGGGCCCAGGATGTGCTTGATAGTCTCAAGCAGACGCTCGTAAATACCAGTGATAAAAGCGACGGTACCGCCGGATACACCCGGTATGACTTCTGCCATACCCATTGCCATACCCTTGAGTACCAGTCCGATTGTTGCTGTCCAGTTTTTCATGGCAGCAAAGCTAAATATTCAATTTGAAAAATCCGGCCTTTTCTGGTGAGCACCCTCTTTATTCCGCTGTGGTTATCATGGCAGATTTGGCTTCCTGCAGACCCGGGCTTAATCCGTATGGGTAGGATGCCCTGCCGGAAAACTGCTGCCATTGCTCTGCTGCGTAGGTGCGTATATCAGACAGGTGGGGAAAATCGTATACCAATTGCCCACGGTCGAGGACAGGGACTAAAAGGTCCTGCCCGTTTTTGGCTTCCAATGTCAGGTAGCGGTTTTGGCTTTCCTCCCATAGCTGCGCCCCCTCGAATCCATGCCGGATATCATAGAGGACATCCCCCTGATATTGACCCTCTTTTTCGGACCGCCAGACCTGCAAAATGCCGGGATGAGAAGATTTTACAGCTTCCTCGGACCGCTTGATCCGGTCTTCCCACTCTCCATGCTCATTTTGTATGCCTGCCAGTTTGTAAACGCCGCCCAGAGCCGGGTCTCCGTGCCCGGTTGCCAGGCGGGTGCCAACTCCCCAAACGGTAATTTTGGCGCCTTCTTTTTTCAATTGCGCAATTCGGTACTCGTCAAGGTCATTGCTGGCCACAATCGCTGCATTTTTGAAACCGGCTTCGTCCAGCATTTGGCGGGCTTTCTGGCTCAGAGAGGTCAGGTCGCCCGAGTCGAGTCGAATGCCATTCATTTCGTACCCCTGTTCGCGCAGCCACTGCCCTACCCGTATGGCATTGCGCACCCCGGCTTCTGTATCGTAGGTATCGACCAGGAAAATGCAGTTGCCGGGTAAGGCTTCGGCATATTGCCGGAAGGCCAACAGCTCATCTTCGTAGGCCATCACCCAGCTGTGGGCGTGCGTACCCTTAACAGGAATGCCGTAGATGCGCCCTGCCATCACATTACTGGTCGCGTGCACGCCGCCGATGTAAGTAGCCCGGGCCGCCGTCATCGCACCATCCAAACCCTGAGAACGGCGCATCCCAAACTCCAGTACGCTGTCGCCCTGCGCCGCATCCACAATCCGGGCAGCTTTGGTCGCCAGCAGAGTGGAGAAATTGATCAGCGTGAGCAGGCCGGTTTCCACCAACTGACACTGCAGGATAGGCCCCTCCACCCTCAGCATCGGCTGATTAGGGAAAGCCGCTGTACCTTCCGGCATGGCATGCACCGTTAGTTCAAGCTCCATACGCTGCAGGTAGTTGAGAAAAGCTTCATTGAACAAAGGAGCGCCAGTCGAGCCCTTCAAACCACCCAAATACTGAATGTCCGATACGGAAAACCGGAACTGTTGTAAAAAATCCACTGCAAGTTCCAGGCCCGCGCTTATGGCAAACCCATTCTGAAACGGTGGTTTCCGGTAAAAGAGATGAAAGTTCGCCTGCCGGTTGTGCAGCCCTGATTTCCAATACCCGTAGGCCATAGTCAACTGGTACAGGTCGGTCATCAGGCCAAAGGGGCCGCGGTAAAGTTGACGGAGGTGCGTATGAGGCATGTTAAAGTTAGTTAGTTTAATTTTAAAACTAAGTTAAGCCCTTTAAGGTTGATATGCAAGTAAAATTTTTATTTTCTGGCAGGGCCCAGCCAACCCGAAGGCAGTTTTCCGGGTTCTTATCCGGAATAGCAAAGCTGCCTATGAAGAAATTACTGATCGCCACCCTTTTTTTGCTCCCCTTTCTGAGCTTAGCCCAAACGAATACCTGGGAAGAGGTCAAATCCTTTGAGGGGCGTTTTCGGGTCCTGGCTCCCGGCTCCATGCAGCTGGCGGTGGATACGATGGAAACCCCGGTTGGGGCACTGACCTACTATACCTATTACTATCAGCCACCGGCGGAGGAAAAATCGGCAGAGAACCTGATGTATATGGTCAGTTATTGCGACTATCCGGAGGGCAGTTTACATGCGGACAGCACGGAATTACTTGCGGAGTTTTTTGAGACGACCCGGGAGTCCGGCGCTTTCTCCATCAACGGAGACCTGATCTACCATTCTGAGCGCAACCTCGGAGATGCAAACGGGCAATACTGGAGGATCGATTATCTGGACGGGAATGCCGTGCTGAAGACTTGGGCACTGGTGGCAGGCCGGCGTTTTTATTCGGTACAAACAGCGACCGTTGCCACCCGAAGCCTCAACCGGTCAACCGACCGCTTTTTCGAGAGCTTCACCCTTATTGAGGCGGAGCAGCCTGCTTCACAAAAGCCTTAGCGTGCCGGATAGCGTCCGGAAAAAAGGCATTGAACTCCGTATTTAATTCCTGAAAGTGGCTAACCATGGTGTCAAGGGCACCGGCGAGCAGCTCAGGGCGGCTTACCCGGTGGCTCATCCGCCTGAAGGTGTAGGCAATGCCATTGTGAGTAGCATAGGTCTCGAGCCAGTTGTCGGCAATCATTTTGGGCACGTAGGTGTGAACAGGCTCGGGCATGAGGTGGTGGTAGCGCTTCAGGCAGGCGTAGGAATCCAAAATAAAGTCAGGCAGCGGCTGCTCCGAGTAGGCAGACCAGTTCAGGGCAAGAAAATAATCGTAAAACACATCAATGATAACGGGTGCATACTTGGAGTGGCGGTCGTACATCCGTCGTACGCCCTTCAGCACTTCGGGGTGCTGATCGGTATAGGAATCAATGGCCCGGTGCAGAGCTACGCCTCTTTGTACCGATGGCGGTAATTCATTAACCTGCGCATTACTAAGGTAATCTCCCAGAAAGTTGCCCACCATAAGGTGGTCGTCTTTGCCGGAAAGAAAAAAGTGGGCGAGAAAATTCATGAATTAATAACGCTGCTGAACCCGGAGAGTTGCAGGCTCATCCTTACTTAAGGTACGGGCACGTCCGGAGTCTCGGGCGCGTTCATGCCCAGAAAATCAAGCATCGCCTCAGGCAGCAGCTCGGCAAGAGCCAGGTCAGCGCCATAAGTAAAGTACCCAATCAGAGCGATGTGGAACAGGAGGGTAAACAACAACGCCTTGGAACGGATGGCGCGGGCACTACGGATCGATTTACTTTGGTAATACATAGCCATTGGGTTTTGGTACGGTGAGATAACGCAGCCCGGACTGCATATATTTTTTAGTAAAATGTTAAGAAGGCTACATCGTTGCCGCAGTGGTGGTTATCATGACTGCAGTCAGCATTTCCTGAACGGCCTTTCCAACTTCTTCCTGCATTTTTTCGCCATCCGTGAGTTGCTCGAGCCGGGCTTTGGCTGCTTTGCGCTGAGCTTTGTCTTTAATCATCTCTGCGTAAAGCTCACACTTCAGGATAATGACCAGCAGCATGCGTTCCTTTTTATCGGGCTCGGTGGTTTCGTCCAGCATCAGGGCGCGGAGTCGCTGCCGCAATTCATTTTCAGGCGCTGCATCTTTGGTTGGATACCGGTCTACGGAAAAAACCCAGAGTACTTTGCCTTCGGTTTTCTCCAGTATGCCTTCCTGCACCAGTTTATCTACGGTCAGCTGCCGGAGTTTGGTCAGGCGCTGTACGCAAGTGTGTATCCAGTTGGAAATCCGGTCTGGCTTCTTTCGCTTTGCAATGCGTTCGATGAGGTTATTGAGGGCCCGGCTGTCGGTAATGGCATTGGTAAGCAGATGAACACGGCCGTCTTCAATTTTAATGCGCTCTTCGAGCAGGAGGTCTAACATAAAGGCAGCGCCGAAGGCGTAGTTGATATAGCCCCCGGCGTGCGTAAAGTTACCTTTTTCGTCGTCCAGGCTAATCAGTGTAATGGCTTCGTGCAGGTAAAGGTCCATATCTTTTTTGTGGGAATATAAGCTTCTTTACCAGATGATGCCAGAAAACTCTACCGACCAGTGCCCTGATTAGATGAATACTATTTAAAGTAGCTCTTCCATTTTCCAAATGCTTTCTCAAAATCTTCCTGAAATTCCTTCCATTCCTCCTTGGCTTCACTCTGCCATTCGTTAGTTTTCTTTTTGAGTTCAGCAATGCGCTTTTGGGCTTCTTCCCGGGCTTCCTCGTACTCTTCTGAGGCTTCCGATTTGGCGTTGGCAGCCAGTACGTCCATCTGGGCCCGGAACCGCATCAGGCGGTCTTGTAACGAACTTGCCGCTTCTGCCGAGCCGGCTTCTCCTTCTTCTGCTGCTTTTTTGGCTTTAGCCTGAAGGTTATCCAAAGTCGATCCGAATGAGGCTTGCTGTTCTGCAAGGTTTTCAGCAGCGGCTGTCTTTGATTTTTTGAGCTTAGCCAATAGCTCGTCGTATTCTTCTTTGAGCTCTGCCCGGGCTTCCCCGAACTCTTCTTTCACTTCGGCTTGCTGCTCTTCCAGCCAGTGCTGAAGGCGGGTTTTCTGCTTTTCAAATTCCTCGGCGGCTTCCTTTTTGCCCAAGTTAAACTGTACCTGAAGCTGCTCCAGGTCGGATTGCCATTCTTTGAGGCGGTCTTGCATGCGTTGCTTTAGTGTAGACATAAAGATTTGGTTTTATGATAGAACAAAAAATATTACCGTAATGCTCACCTGCATTCAAAATAATTAGATGCACTCAAAAATCCAATCGACCAAATGAATCGTAGGTCTGGTAATTTTTTCACCCGATAATACAAGATTCATGAAAAACCTTACCATTCTTCTGGCATTCCTCCTTTCGGTTCAGCTCCTGGCCCACAACGATGACGATCCCGTGATCGGCTTTCAGTCCAGCGAAATCAGCCCGGAAAAAGCGAAAAAACTGGGTTACCCCCTACCCTATGGCAGCCGCGTTGACCGACTCTACCCGGGGACGCCGGCACAGGTGGCTGGGCTTCAGCCCCTGGACTATGTTTATGCTGTTAACGGACAAACCGTCAGTGAGCAAAAGGGCCTGAGTGACCTGCTCGAAGATTTTGTACCGGGCGACAAAGTCAATATTGATTTCTACCGTAAAGGCGAAGCACTAAGCCGAACTTTGTTTTTGAGCCGCCGTGGAGATTTGGATATGCCGCACCAACCAAATTCAAAAGATCACTTTCTCGGCATCAGCCAGGTTCATGATGAACTTCCAGAGGGCGTAGCCGGTGTGCCGGTCAGCGTAGTGCATAACTCTACCGCTCAGGCCATGGGGCTGGAGCGCGGCGACATCATTACGGCCATTGATGGCAACCCGGTAGCGGACTGGCACGACCTTAGCCCGATGATCGACATGCGGAAGGTCGGAGACCCCATACAAGTGTCTGTTTACCGCAACGGGGAAATATTTACCCGCAGCCGCCCCATTAAATCTCAGGCCGCCACCCATGGCAACCACAGCCGGCCTAACGGACCTGAAATCATTCAGCCTCAGGGAGGAGTTGACCTGCCGCCTGTTGCCCGGATTGAGCTTCAGCCTGTTACGCGGCAGGAGGCGACAGTTCTTCCGATCTCCGTGGCGGATAACCCTTCCAACATGAGCCAGACTATTGCCCCAGAAGCAGAGATTCAGGAACCGGTAGTTCGTAATTTGGCCATTGAAGCCCTGAATATCTTCCCAAATCCCAATACCGGTATCTTCGATATACAGTTTGAGCTGCCGCAGCGGGGCGAGACAGCGGTATACATTTACAACCCGGCAGGGCAAACTGTTTATTTTAATACGCTGGGCGAGTTTACAGGGACTTTCAGCGACCGTATCGATATTGCGAACGGCGTCCGCGGAATTTACTTCCTGGAGATCCGGCAAGGCCCGCGCTCGCTTACCCGCAAAGTGGTTTTGCAATAAGGCTACAAATAGCACAGGCTCACCCCGGAACCGGAGCGAGCCTGTTTATCATTCAGACGCTGACTATCAAAGCTTAGCTTTTCTTGTCTTCGTCTACTTCTTCAAATTCTACATCAGTGACATCATCCGCACCACCGGCATCAGCACCGGCATTGCCTTGTGCCTGATCAGCAGTAGCTCCTTCGGCACCGCCTGCCTGCTGAGTGGCGTTGTAGATGTCCTGGCTGGCTTCCTGCCATGCGGCATTCAGTGCTTCGGTTGCTGCGTCGAGGCGGTCCAAATCTTCAGCTTTGTGGGCTTCGCGAACATCGGCAACTGCTTTCTCGATTTTCTCTTTCTTATCGGCTGGCAGTTTGTCACCGTATTCCTTCAGCTGCTTTTCGGTTTGGAAAGCCAGGTTGTCGGCAGCGTTCATCTTTTCGATGCGCTCCTTCGCCTTTTTGTCCTCATCGGCATTGGCTTCCGCTTCCGCTTTCATCCGTGCGATCTCTTCCTGAGAAAGACCGGTGGAAGCTTCGATGCGGATAGACTGTTCTTTGCCGGTACCCTTGTCTTTGGAAGCCACCGTTAAAATACCGTTGGCGTCCATATCGAAGGTCACTTCGATCTGAGGTACACCGCGTGGTGCCGGTGGAATACCGTCCAGGATAAAGCGGCCTACTGTACGGTTGTCCTTTGCCATTGGGCGCTCGCCCTGTAGCACGTGGATTTCCACACTTGGCTGATTATCCGCAGCAGTGGAGTAGATTTTCGACTTCTTGGTTGGGATAGTCGAGTTGGATTCGATTACCACATCGTACACACCACCCATGGTTTCAATACCCAGTGAAAGCGGCGTCACGTCAAGCAGGAGTACATCCTGTACATCACCGCTGAGTACAC
>CAZNHN010000059.1:0-24956 GCA_964572415.1 uncultured Phaeodactylibacter sp. | reverse complement strand
TGCTTTGAGGTTGGGAGCGGATTCGAACCGCCGTACGAGGTTTTGCAGACCTCTGCCTAGCCACTCGGCCACCCAACCCTCTGCCGCTGTATTTTTAGCGGAATGCAAATATAAAGGTTTTTTCAAGAGCACCCAGCTTTTGAGCACTAATTTTATCCCTTATTGAGAGACATTAGAGAAACGGCAGCAGGCAATGGAAAGTTTCATTGCTTCGCAGTTTTTTAGCGAACCAGGTAAATCTCTCCGGAGCGCTCAATAATAGTACCATCGGCCTGCTCGATGCGGAGTTGATAAGCGTAAGCCCCAACGTTCAAAAAATCTGTCCCCCTGCGGCCATCCCAGCCAAGATCATAATCCTGAGACTCAAAGACGAGCCCGCCCCAGCGGTCAAATATCCGAAGGCTGTAGGCCAATGGGGCGCCAAATTGCAGGTAAGGCCGGAAGGTATCGTTTGTACCATCGTTGTTAGGGGAAAATGCGTTGGGGATGTATACCTTAGCCGTCTGTATCGCACAGGTGGCGTTGGACCGGCTTTGCAGGGCTAACATCGTGTCTGTACCGACTTCAACCATAGCTTCCGCTTCCACAAAGTAACAGGCCTGTGCCTGATCAGGATTACTGAGGTCTACCTCATCAGTAGCCGTCAGGGTATTGGCGTCGAAGAAGCCCAGCTCAATGGGCGCACCGGCCTCTAAACGGAAAACCCGGTAGCCCTGAAGCGTGCCCCGGCCGTTGGTGTAGGGCGTCCATTCCAGAGTATTAATGCCGTTTTGACCCTCCGCCTGCAACCAAATGGTGGCAGCGGTATTAGAGGTCACTTCCACGCCACAGGCATCTGTGGTCAGCACCTGATAGGAGTAAGGTTCATCGGAGGGGTTAATCCCGGAGTCTGTGAAAAGGTTCTGGCTGGTGAGGGGCTGCACCGGAGGTTGAGTTATTAATCCTGCAAAATTACTATTGGCTCCAGCCCTTTGCAGGGTGTAGCTGTCGATGAGGGCATTATCATTCCAAAACCATTGGGCTTGAACCTCGCCATTCATGACAGTAGCATTAGCCATTACCAGGGTTTCTACCGGAGGATTGATCATAGCGGTGGCGCAGACGGTATTCGACCGGGCCTGTTGGTCGCCGTTGTTTTGAATGGCAACGATAGAAAAGCAATACTGCCGCGCATTTTCAGTAGTTTCAAACTGGAATTCAGACTCCGCGCCATCCACTGTCCCGACCAGTGCCCAGGAAGTACTGTCGCCCGCTTCGTAAATCTGGTATTCCGCCACGCCACTATTCCAGCCGATATAAGGCGTCCAGGAAAGGGTCACATTGCGGAGACAGGGGTCATCAAAGTCACTGGCCTCCAGCAATATGGAGGAATGCGGCGCAGCAACGATGCTCTTGTTGCCGCAGGGGTCGATTGCTTCTATAAAGTAGGTTTCCTGTTTTTGGCCCGGATTAGCATCATCATCCTGAAATGTGGTCCCGGTAAAAACGGTATCCAGAACGACCGAACCTACCCCATCCACCTCTCGGGAAATAATGTAGCCTACCACCTCAGGAGAAGGGCTGCCGGCCCAGTTGACAATCACATTGCCATTCTCAACGGAAACCGACTGAAGTACCGCGGGAAGCGGAATGAGCGAATCCAGCGTATCAGAAGTGACCACCGGCTCGCCCGGGCAGTCCGCATTGGTCTGCAGGTAGTAGTACCAGGTGCCCGCTCCCGGCGTATCATGATAATAGAAATCTGCTGTAAGGTCTGTCACGGCCGCCAACAGCGTGTAGGGGCCTGACTCGTCCTGGCTCGCATATATTTCGTAAGCGTTAACTGGGCCACAGGTCACATTTGGCAATTCCCAGACCAGGGTATCGTTGCTTACGCACAAAAACTCAGGAGGCTGCACCTGAGCATTTAGGGGAACCCAGGCGACTAAGCTCAGAACCAATACTAACCAGCTACACCTATTGTACTGCTTTAATCCTTTGTTCATATAGTTTTTCTAGTTCGTTCATGGGATACCGGCGCTTAAGGGCATAACTTAGCATCATGCTCCCGCCGATTTTTTTGTCGTAGTAAACCAAGCCTAATCCCTTTGCGTAAATCTCCCGGCCACCATATTCCTGCTCGAAAACGCCCTCCTTGTCGTATGACAGCAACTCCCGCACCTGTAATATGATCGCCTCCCTGGATTCCCCCATCACCTGGACGACTGTGTCCCTGAGATACTGCCGGTTCTTCACCAAAGTGATGACGGCACCGCTGTCCTGAGGGGGTTCCCAGCGGATTTTGTACAAAAACACGCCGGAGCTGTCCGTTACTTCGAATGGGAAAGCACTGCCCTGCAGCACTTCGACAGCTGTACGGCTCTGTTGCCCCATGCTGTCAGGTTCTTCGTTATAGAGGAAAACATCCTGTACCAGCATACCGTTGCGCACGAGCTCTTCGCGGACCAACTGTAAGGGTACTAAATTGTACTCATAGTAAGTGCCAGTCAGAAAAACGCCATCATCCTGAATGAAGGATCGGTAGTACCAGTAGGCCGGTGTAAGCGAGTCCATGTGTACGGGTTGATATTCGTAAACCAGGCCATCTTCCAGTTCACGGAGCGGAAAATAGTAGTCGCGGACATCTTTTAGCCCGTTTTCGCGACAGGATGACAGTCCAATGACGAATGTGACAAACACGAAGGCGTGTACCAATAACTTCGGATGACTCATGGTGCTGGAAAAAGATTTTGGCCGGAATAGCCCGGCAAAAGCAAAGCTTGTCTGCTATTAATCAACGCTTATATCAACCTATAATTATTTCATTCTGTTTATTTTGTGCGTGTCAAAATGGCACAGGGCCGCTGGCTGGTACGATATATGTATGAGTAGCGTCAAGATCATCCGGTTACCCGCCTGGCAGATGCTCTGAACGCCGCAAATATATTTATCTTTGCGCCACAATAAAAGACTAACATCGGAAATATTCTCATATGTTTAATGCTATAGCAAAATCCATAAAGAAAGTGTTCGGCACCAAGCAGGAGCGAGATGTCAACACTTACATGCCTGTTGTTGAAGAGGTTAATGAGGTCTTCGAAGGGCTCTCCGGCCTATCCAACGATGAGCTGCGGAACAAGACCCGGGAATTCCGCACCCGCATCGCTGAGCACCTGGCTGGTATCGACAAAGACATTGCAGAAGCTCAGGCCGAAGCCAATGAGGAAGAGGAACTGCACCGCAAGGAAGCGCTCTTCGGGGAACTGGACGAGCTCAAAAAAGATCGCGACAAGCACCTCGAAGAAATCCTGAAGTCGATCCTGCCAGAGGCTTTTGCTGTAGTCAAAGAGACCGCCCGGCGTTTTTCTGCTTCTTCTGAAATCCGGGTAACAGCTACCGAGCACGACCGGGATATCGCAGCGGACCCTAAGAAAGGCTATGTGTCCATAGAAGGCGATCAGGCTGTTTGGAAAAATAGCTGGGTGGCTGCCGGCGGCGAAATCACCTGGAATATGGTGCACTATGATGTGCAGCTGATCGGTGGCATGGTCCTTCACGACGGCAAAGTTGCGGAGATGGCCACCGGTGAAGGTAAGACCCTCGTAGCGACTCTCCCAGCCTACCTTAACGGCTTATCCGGGCAAGGCGTCCACGTTATCACCGTGAACGACTACCTCGCGCGGCGTGACCAGGAATGGGTTGGGCCTATCTTTGAATTTTTGTTCCTCACCGTTGACTGCATTGATAAATACCGGCCTCATTCCGATGAGCGGATCAAAGCTTACCGGTGCGATATTACCTACGGTACCAACAATGAGTTTGGTTTTGACTACCTGCGGGACAATATGGTGCGCTCGATTGATGAAAAGGTGCAGGGCAAGCACCATTTTGTCATGATTGACGAGGTGGACTCTGTACTGATCGATGATGCCCGGACGCCCCTAATCATTTCCGGTCCGGTCCCTCAGGGCAGCGAAGACCAGGAGTACATCAGCCTCCGCCCATTTGTGGAAAAACTGATTGCCGCCCAGCGCAAACTCGCTACCGAATACCTTTCGGAAGCCAAGCGCCTGTTTAAGGAAGGTAACCTGGGCTATCAGGAAGGTGAAGCAGGCATGGCCTTGCTGCGTGCATACCGCGCACTGCCCAAATACCGTCCGCTGATCAAATTCCTGAGTGAGGATGGGGTAAAGGTGACCCTTCAGAAGGCAGAGAATTTCTACATGCAGGAGCAGTCCAAAAACATGCACATTGTAGATGAGCCCCTGTACTTCACCATTGATGAGAAAAACCGAAATGTAGAGCTGACAGAATTTGGGGCAGAGTACCTTTCCCAGGGCACTTCCGATTCCGAATTTTTCATTATGCCGGACATCGCTACCTCCATGGTCGAAATCGACAATGACGAGTCGATGACTGAGGAAGAAAAGCAGGAGGCTAAGACTAAGCTGAGCCAGGATTTCTCTGTGAAGTCCAAGCGCCTGCACTCCATGAGCCAGCTGCTGAAGGCCTATACCCTGTTTGAAAAAGATCAGGAATATGTGGTCATGGACGGGCAGGTGAAGATTGTGGATGAGCAGACCGGCCGTATGATGGAAGGTCGCCGCTACTCCGATGGGCTCCACCAGGCACTGGAAGCCAAGGAGAACGTCAAGATTGGCGATATCACGCAGACCTATGCAACGGTTACCCTGCAGAACTACTTCCGGATGTACCACAAACTGTCCGGTATGACGGGTACGGCAGAAACGGAAGCCAGCGAGCTTTGGGAAATCTACAAACTGGATGTAGCTGTTATTCCAACCAACAAGCCGATTGTCCGCGACGACCGGGAAGACCTGATTTTTAAGACGGCCCGGGAGAAGTTCAATGCGGTGATCGAAGAGATTGTTAACCTGACGGAGCAGGGGCGCCCTGTTCTGGTAGGTACCACTTCCGTAGAAGTATCCGAGGTTCTGAGCCGGATGCTGAAGCTGCGCCATATTAATCACAACGTCCTTAACGCCAAACAACACCAACGCGAGGCGGAAGTTGTTGCAGAAGCCGGGAAGCCGGGCAACGTCACGATCGCGACCAACATGGCGGGACGTGGTACCGATATCAAAATCGGACAGGATGTAAAGGACAGTGGCGGCCTGGCTATTATTGGAACTGAGCGCCACGATTCCCGCCGGGTAGACCGGCAGCTGCGTGGCCGTGCCGGACGTCAGGGAGACCCCGGTAGCTCCCAGTTTTATGTATCGCTGGAAGATAACCTGATGCGCCTCTTCCAGTCCGAACGTATTGCCAAGCTGATGGACCGTATGGGCCACGAAGAAGGCGAGGTCATTCAGCACTCCATGGTCACCAAGTCCATAGAGCGGGCTCAGAAAAAAGTAGAAGAGAACAACTTCGGCATCCGTAAGCGGCTGCTGGAGTACGATGATGTGATGAACATTCAGCGGGAAGCAATTTACAAGAAGCGCGATAATGCCCTGTCCGGCGAGCGTCTTTCCGTTGACGTCAATAATATGTTTGAGGGCATGCTCGAGAACCTCGTTGCCTCACACCGCGAAACAGGTGATTTTGAGAGCTTCCGCCGCGATGCGCTGGGTGTGCTGGGCATGGACCCCAAGATGGATGCCATCGACTTTAAGGAGGCTCCTGAGGCAGAAGTGCTGGAGCGCGTGGAAAAGCAGTTTGATGAGTTCTACGACCGGAAGATGACTCAAATTACGGATGCGCTTATGCCTTTCTTCATCGAGAAGCACGAGGAAAAGAATCAGATTAAGCGCATTGTCATTCCATTCAGCGATGGCCGGACGAAGCCAATGGCTGTTACTGCAGATCTGGAATCTGCCATCAGCTCCAAAGGCAAGTCGATACGCCGGGACATTGAAAAAGCCGTAACCCTTGCGATCATTGACGAGCGCTGGAAGGAGCATCTCCGTTCGATGGACGAACTGAAGGAATCTGTTCAGGCGGCTTCCTTTGAGCAGAAGGACCCTCTTGTAATCTACAAAATGGAGGCTTACAACCTGTTTGAGCAGCTTATTTTTGAGATCAACGAACAGGTCACCTCTTATCTGTCGAGAGGTACCCTCATCTTTGCGGACGGTCGAACATTGGAGCAGGCCCGCGAGCAACGTACGGACCTCAGCAAAGTCAGAACCAACCGTTCAGCCGAAGAACGTGCTGCCCGCGCCGCTGCTGAAGGCGTAAGCCGCAGGCCCAAGCCGCAAACGGTGGTGCGCAACGAGAAAAAAGTAGGCCGTAATGAGCCCTGTCCCTGTGGCAGTGGAAAAAAATATAAGCACTGCCACGGTAAATAACCTGGAGTAGGTTTTTCCCTGAGCCCGGAGCAGCACGCCTGTTTCCGGGCTTTGTTTTTACCCCGATCAGGGTACTTTGCCGTACAGACATTCTGTTTGTGGTGGATTCTGCTTACGAAATAAAAAGGAATATAGCCCAAACCGTATATTTATGATATATTGCAGCCTTGTAATATCCGTTTCCTGAAGAATAAACCCAGAATACCAAGATGAACCTAAGTGGTTACATTGACCATACGTTACTGAGACCAGATTGTACGACTGAAGACATTGAACAATTATGCAAAGAAGCCCGGCAGCACGAGTTTGCTGCGGTTTGTGTGCCTCCGTTCCATGTAAAGCGTGCTGCTAATTTGTGTGAAGACAGCCCTGTTGCCGTTGCTACTGTGATCGGATTCCCTATGGGTTACGCTTCCACACCTTCCAAGATTGAAGAAATCAAAAGAGCGATTGACGAAGGCGCAACTGAAATTGATGCCGTCATCAATATTTGTGCAGTCAAGTCAGGAAACTGGAACCATGTTGCTAATGATATTGACAGTATGACCACTGCAACTCATCTCAAAGGCAAGCAAATAAAAATCATTCTGGAAACAGCATTGCTTACCACGGCGGAAATTGAGCGCGTAGTGGGTATTTGTCTGGACAAAGAGGTGGAATACCTCAAAACGTCGACTGGTTTTAATGGTGGCGGTGCTACCCTGGAGGTAGTTGAGCTGCTGAGGAACCTGGCCGGTGGCAAAGCAAAAATAAAAGCATCCGGTGGCATTCGGTCCCGCTGGGATGCCGAACAATTCATCAAAGCAGGAGCAGATCGCATTGGCACTTCATCCGGCGTGGCGATTGCTGGCAGTTAACAGCAGTTTATCCATTCCGGCACAAGTATTTACAAGCCTCAATCTGATTCTGTAAACCACTCCTGTCCGCTGTTTTGGTGGTTGCTCCGGCCTAATCACCATTTAAAATGGCTTTCCCCTTCGTTATAATTCCTTAATTTTAGGAAATTTGCACCAACTATCCGCCGCGGCAGGCTTCGGAGCGAGTTCGTCAAAGACATAGACCATTGATTGATCAAAACGATTGTAATGCTAATTAGAGTCCTGTTTTCCGCCCTCATCCTATCAGGGTGCCTTGGTTTAGGGCAAGCCCAAAATATAATTGTCGAGGCAGATGAGCCTATCGGCCAAATGATGGACCGGTATACAGAGCTGAACAAGGCCCGGAATTTCGTGCAGGGCTGGCGGGTACAAATACTGGCCACACCGGACCGGCAGCGCCTGGAAACGGTTAAGCAGTCTTTCAAATACCGGTATCCCAATATCCCGGTAGACTGGGAGCACGCCAAGCCTTATTACAAACTCAGGGCCGGTGCTTTTGAGTCCAAGCTCGAAGCGATGCGCCTCAAGTACATACTACAGCAGGATTATTCCGGTATATACCTGGTAAAAGATGACCGGATCAGGCCATCAGAGCTCATCGGAAATTTTTAGCCTTTTATGAATGCATACCGCAGACACCGTCAGGGCAGCCCGGAAAGCGCAATGATGTTTGGCCGTATAGACTGGCTGACCTTTTGCCTTTTTCTTGGCCTTGCTGTTATTGGATGGATGATGATCTTCTCTGTAAGTTACGAAGAGTACCTACAGGTCGGCATGAGTGGCTTTTTGAGCACTTCTGCGGGTAAGCAGGCTATATGGCTGGGTATTTGCGGTCTTGTTTTTGCCTTCATTATGCTATTTGACCATAAGTTCTGGCAAACCTTTGCCTATCCGCTCTACGGGCTGTCTGTATTGCTGTTGATTCTCGTCCTCATTTTTGGAACAAACATTAAGGGAGCAACCTCCTGGTTTTCCTTTGGTGGTTTTTCGCTTCAGCCATCCGAACTGGCTAAAGTTGGTACCTGCCTCGGCGTTTCGGCTTTTCTGAGCACCTACAGCACCGATCTTCGCCAGCCCAAAGCCCAGCTCACTGCCCTTGGGCTCATTGCACTGCCTGTTCTGCTGATTATGCTGCAGCCGGATGCCGGGTCAGCACTGGTTTTTACCTCCTTCCTGATCGTCTACTTCAGAGAAGGGCTGAACCCTGTCTACTATGTTGTAGGCATTGTGGGCGCCACCTTGCTTATCCTGGGGTTTATCTATCCACCGGGGCAGATTATTTTTGGAAGCATCCTGGCCTGTACAGCTATTTTGAGCTATTATTTTGGAAAGAATCTGAGGAATTACTCGTGGATAGCCATTACTTTGCTGGGCATAGCCGCCTATAATCTTTCCGGGCTGGGTTATGAGAACTACCTTCTGGGGGGAGCAGTTTTGTTCTTTACGGCAGCAGGGATAATTGCTTATCAGCAAAGAAACGGTCGTATGGCTATGCTGATGGCCTCCTTCCTCATTATTGGAAGTGGGCTGACTTTTGCCTCGAACTATGCCTTCAATTATGTCCTCAAACCCCACCAACAAGACCGCATTAATGTCTGGCTGCAGCCCGAAAAATGCGATGAGCGTGGCTCGCTTTATAACCTGACGCAGTCAAAAGCCGCAATAGGTTCCGGCGGACTGGAAGGCAAAGGCTTTCTCAACGGCACAATGACTAAGCTCAACTATGTGCCTGAACAATCCACTGACTTCATCTTTTGCACCATCGGTGAAGAGCAGGGTTTTATTGGCACCGCAGGCATTATCTTCCTGTTCCTGCTGCTGATCATGCGGATCACCGTAGTTGCAGAGCGGCAGAAATCAAATTTTGCAAGGCATTATGCCTACTGCGTTGCCGGTATTCTGTTTATCCATATTTTTATCAACATCGGCATGACTATGGGCGTGACGCCGATCATCGGTATCCCCCTTCCCCTTATAAGTAAGGGTGGATCATCTTTGCTGGGCTTTTCCTTAATGATCAGCATTCTGCTTAAGCTAGACAAACACCGTTTCCGCCACTAAACTGAATGAATTTGTTCACTTTCCAGCTGCAACATACCGACCCAAAATCCGCGGCACGGGCAGGCCGTATAGAAACCGCGCACGGTACTATCCAAACGCCGATTTTCATGCCCGTCGGCACGCTTGGCACCGTTAAAGGAGTCCATCAACGAGAATTGGAGTCTGATATCAAAGCTCAGATCATACTCGGCAATACCTATCATTTGTACCTGCGCCCCGGACTGGATATCCTGGAGCAGGCAGGCGGGCTGCATGGATTTAATGGCTGGAAACGCCCCATGCTGACAGATAGCGGCGGTTATCAGGTCTACTCCCTGAGCGCACAGCGCAAGATAGATGAGGAAGGGGTCACTTTCCGGTCACATATCGACGGATCGCCCCACACCTTTACTCCAGAGCGGGCCATCGACATTCAGCGGGTTATTGGAGCGGATATCATCATGGCCTTCGACGAATGCCCGCCCTATCCCTGCGATTATAACTATGCTAAAAACTCAATGGAGCTTACCCACCGGTGGCTGAACCGTTGTGTGAAGCGCATGACAGAGACCACGGGCAGGTATGGTCATGAGCAAACGCTATTTCCCATTGTTCAGGGCAGTACTTACCCCGACCTGCGCCGCAAATCAGCAGAGACGATTGCAGCAGCGGATCAGCCAGGTAATGCTATTGGTGGCCTTTCGGTAGGCGAACCGGCAGAAGATATGTATGAAACCACCGATCAGGTTTGCCGCATCCTGCCCAAAGACAAACCACGCTATTTAATGGGGGTAGGCACGCCGGACAACATCCTGGAATGTATCGCACTGGGGGTAGATATGTTCGATTGTGTGCTGCCTACCCGGAATGCCCGCCATGGTATGCTTTACACTTCCGAAGGGGTGATCAACATTAAGAATGCCAAGTGGAAAGCTGACTTCAGCCCGGTGGATGCGAATAACCCCTGCTATGCCAGTCAGCAGTATTCCAAAGCCTACCTGCGCCACCTCATGCACACCAAAGAACTCCTGGGCCCGCAAATTGCCAGCCTGCACAACCTGAGCTTCTACCTCTGGTTGGTGGGGGAAGCCAGGCGGCATATCATTGCCGGCGACTTCGCTTCCTGGAAAGAGGAGATGGTTAAGCGAGTGCAAAGGAGGTTATAATTTTGTTAGCAATACATCTAAACGCTTATCCCGGGCGTTACCGAATAGTAGCGTAGTAAACGTAGCGGGCATTCCGCTCAGAAGCGTTTTTCTTTGTTGCCCAGTCAATAATCCAGTCAGAACTATGCTGAAGAAAATTGATCTGTATCTTATTAAGAAGTTTTTGAGCACCTTCTTCTTCACGGTGCTCATCTTCACTATGATATCGGTCATTATTGACTTTAGTGAAAAGGTGGAGAAGTTTATTGAGAGTGACATTACGCGCTATGAGATCTTTGTACTCTATTATCCGGGGTTTATCATGTTTATTGCCGGGCTGCTCTGGCCCCTGTATACACTGATTGCCGTTATCTTTTTCACTTCCCGCCTGGCCTACAATTCAGAGGTCATATCCATATTCAACGCCGGGATTAGTTTTCGCAGGTTTATGCAGCCCTATCTGGTCGCGGCGAGCTTTATTGCGGTACTGCACCTTGTAGGCAATCATTTCTTCATCCCCCTTGGCAACAAAAACCGGCTGGACGTCGAGCATGCGTATATCTGGACAAATAACGACAAAGGTAAAACCCAGGATGTGCACATGTTTGTAGCCCCCGATACCAAGGTGTACATCAATTATTACCGAAAGCGCGACAGCACTGCCCGAAAATTCCGGCTGGAGCATTTCGAGAATGGGGAGCTCGTCTCCTTACTAAAAGCCAATACCGCCGAATGGGTGGGGCCGCCCAATCAATGGAAACTCCGCAATTATGAGATTCGCACATTCAATGATATGGAAGAGGAGCTCATCCTGGGCCGGGGCGAGACCCTTGACACGGCTATTAACCTGACCCCCGCTGATTTTGTAGACTACAAAGAGCAGCATATGATGATGACCTCCCGGCAGCTTCTGGACTACATTGCAAAGCAGGAGACCCGCGGCGTAGGCAATACAAAAAAGTACGAAATCGAATTTCATCGAAGGACAGCCGAACCCTTCACTATTTTCATACTCACCATCATCGGAATGGCTATTGCTGCCCGTAAGGTGCGGGGCGGCATCGGGCTCCACCTGGCTATGGGGGTCGGTATAGGCGCACTATTCATATTCTTCTCCCGTTTTGCTGTAGTATTTGCAGCTGGTCAGCTCATTCCGGTTATTGTGGGCATATGGCTGCCCAACCTTGTATTCAGCATTGTAGCTATTTATCTGGTTAAGAATGCCCAAAAGTAAAGTTGAACAAAACAGCTATTCTGTTTAACTTACACAGGAGAATCGTTCAACACCGGACTTTTTTGCTGCCAAAACAGTCCATAATGTTGAACAAAAGTATGAAATCACGCCTATTTACCTCTACAAAAACTTACTCATTTCAGTTTTTATTGAAAGTTATAAAAATTTTTGAAAGTTTTTTACTTGCAATAAGTACCTGATGATCAATGTTTTAAAAAAACAAACTTGAAGTTCAGACTTCAAAAAAGCGTAAAATAGGCGTCATTCGAGTATGAAATATTGTATTTTGTTTAACTATTCCTTATCTTTGTTTCAACAAGGGAAGAAAACTAGATTACAAAAATACAAAGTACAATTCAGCCATGTCCACCACAGAGTTTTACAGCAACTTCGATAAAATGACCGTTCTCCTGAATTCTTTCGCATACAATCTGACCAAAAACACAGAGGATGCAAAAGACCTTTTTCAGGAGACAGCATTCCGTGCGTTTACCAACCGGGACAAATTCCGGCCTGGAACGAATTTTAAAGCCTGGCTTTTTACCATCATGAAGAACATCTTCATCAACAACTACCGGAAAAAGGTAAAAGCCAACACGATTATGGACTCTACCGACAACATGTATTATATCAATTCAGGAAGTGTTGTCATCTCAAACAAAGCAGAATCAAATATTATGCTAAAGGAGCTAACACACATGATCGAAGAGCTGGACGACAGCATTAAGATTCCTTTCCTGATGCACTACCACGGCTACAAATATCAGGAGATTGCGGATCATCTTGAGTTGCCTCTTGGTACCGTTAAGAGCCGTATCTTTTTCGCTCGCAAAGAACTCAAAGAGGTTATTGGCAAGCGTTACGAAAACCTGAGCGAACTTCGCCAAAAGGTTAGTCAGTAGTCCTGCTTGTTAGCTTTATCTGACATTGCCTGTGGTACTTTACTGAATCTTTATTAACAGATTCCTCTTTATAGGACAATATATCATATTTTCGCAGCGGCGATAGAACCCAACCGGTCTTATCGCCGCTTATTTTTTCTATGCGTAAAAGACCTGTTTCAAAAGATAGCCTGTCTGTTTTCACTCAGGCATTGCAAGAGTGGTTTGAGCAGAGCCACCGTCCGCTCCCATGGAAAGGTGAAAAGGACGCTTATCTGATTTGGTTGTCTGAGATCATTCTGCAGCAAACAAGAGTGGAGCAGGGCCTCCCCTACTTCGAGCGTTTCCGGAAGCAATTCCCAACAGTTCAGGATCTTGCCAATGCCCCCGAGGATACCATCATGAAATCCTGGGAGGGCCTGGGCTACTACTCCCGGGCCCGCAACCTGCATGCAGCGGCAAAGTACATTACAAATACACTAAACGGCAGGTTTCCAACCTCCTATGAAGGCATACGTGCATTAAAGGGTGTAGGCCCGTACACTGCTGCTGCTATAGCTTCCTTTGCCTACGAACTCCCCTATGCGGTGGTGGATGGCAATGTTTACCGCGTGCTTTCCCGGTTCTGGGGTATTGACACGCCAATCGATAGCACTGAGGGCAAAAAACAATTTGCGCTTATCGCAGACCGGGCACTGGATATTTCTCCACTCTCTCCTTCTATGCACAATCAAGCCATGATGGATTTTGGAGCAACTCACTGCAAGCCTAAAGCCCCACTTTGCACGCACTGCCCCCTGAGTAACCAATGCGCCGCTTTCCAGGATAAAAAAGTAGATCAGCTTCCTGTCAAAACCAAAAAGATCAAAAAGAAAAACCGTTATTTCCATTACCTGGTCATAAATGCAGGCCAAAAGGTGATCCTCCGAAAAAGAAGAGAAAAGGACATCTGGCGCAATTTGTATGAATTCCCGGTTTTGGAATGGCCCGAGGCCAAAGCAAGTGAGCGGGAAATTCGGCGCAGTGCCTCCTGGGAAGCTTGTATAGGGGGCCGTGCTGCCAGGATCGAACAGGTGTCACCTCCTCAACAGCAAATCCTGACCCATCAGAAGATACAAGCCGTATTTTGGGAAATCCATCTGGAAGGCCCGCCGCCTCCGGAATCAGAATTAGCCCCTTACATTCTTGCCGATCGGAAAAACTTAAGTAATTTCGCCTTCCCGAAAATAATTGATTGGTATTTAGGTGATAATTCGCTATATTTAAAGTTGGTGTAACGAAGAGCGCCTCAAACTTCAATCCAATAGCTAAAAATGGTAAATCGCGTTATATTAATTGGCAATTTAGGTGCAGACCCGGAGGTACGCCGCCTGGAAAATGGTGCGGTCGTAGCCAAGGTGCGCCTGGCTACCAATGAAAACTACAAAGACCGCAGTGGCGAGTGGCAAACGCTGACCGAATGGCACGATATTGTCATGTGGAGAACCCTGGCTGAGCGAGCAGAAAAGCAACTAAAAACAGGTGCGCAGGTCTACGTCGAAGGCAAGCTGACCCACCGCACCTGGCAGGACCAGGATGGCAATAACCGCAAGACGACTGAAGTAGTCGCCAGCTATTTCCGAATGGTTGGTGGCAAACGTGACAACAACTCCGGCTACAATGAAGCCCCCCCCAGAAATGAGCAGGAAACAGATGGCATGCAGAAAGAAAGCAACTCTGAGTCAGTTACGGCTCAACAAACATCTGACACACCTGTCGGCAATACATCTAATGAATCTACCAGCGGCAGCGACACCGCCGAAGATGACCTGCCATTCTAGGCAACTTCCGTTCACTAATTCCCAGCACCTTGGAATCGGAGCCCGCTAGTTTATTGTCTTTTCTGGTTCAGCATCCACTATTTCTGAGTGCCTTCAGCCCTGAATTGCTGCTGGGCGTATTTGGTATTATTCTGCTGCTCTTTTCATCAGCTCTGATTTCCGGCTCGGAGGTCGCCTTCTTTTCTTTGGGCTATAGCGATGTAAAGAAACTGGAAGACAGTAATACCGTTGCAGACCGCGCCATCATCAGCCTGAAGGAAAAACCCCGAAAGCTTTTAGCGACTATCCTGATTAGCAATAACTTCATCAATATTGCGATTGTCATTCTGTCTGACTTTGTGCTTCGATCTGCCTTTCCGGACGAAACATTCGATCAATGGGCTACGGCACTGCTTGGTCTGTTTACGGTCCCTACAGCTGAACAAACAGAGTTCTGGGGTCGCTTACTGAGCTTTTTGATCACTATAGCTGGCGTTACTTTTCTCCTCGTCTTGTTTGGGGAAGTGGCACCCAAGGTCTACGCCCGCATCAACAACCTTCAGCTCGCCCGGTTGATGTCCCGCCCATTGGATATCATGATGCGGTTGTTTCATCCGGTCAGCAATATCCTGGTGCGGTCTACCAATATTATGGAAAGGCGACTCGCTGGCGCGGGCAATGGCGGCAGCCCCAGCCGGGCCGAAATCGATGAAGCCATTGAGCTAACGGTAAGCCAGGAGAAAGGGGCTGGCAGAGATATTGATATCCTAAAAAGCATTGTCAAGTTTGGTGATGTGACCGTCAAACAGATTATGCGCTCCAGAGTAGATGTCGTAGCTGTCGATTTCCGAATGGACTATAAGGAGCTTTTGGAAATTATTAAGGAGGCAGGTTACTCTCGTATCCCAGTCTATGAGAATGATTTCGACAACGTCACCGGCATCCTCTATGTGAAAGACCTCCTGGGTCACCTGGACGAGCCTGCTGATTTCGAATGGCAGGAACTGATCCGGCCGGATGTCTACTACGTGCCGGAAGCGAAGAAAATAAATGATCTGCTGAAAGAGTTTCAGATAGAGCGCCTTCATATGGCGATTGTGGTGGATGAGTACGGTGGCAGCTCTGGTATCGTCACGCTTGAAGACATTATGGAAGAAGTCATTGGCGAAATCAAGGATGAGTTTGATGATGAGATTGAAGTCGTCTACAAAAAAATCGATGACTTCAACTACCTGTTTGAAGGAAAAACGCTCCTTAACGATGTCTGCCGCATCATTGGTATTGACACCAACACCTTTGACGAAGTCAAGGGCGAGGCTGATTCGCTGGCGGGGCTGATTCTGGAAATCAAGGGGTTTATGCCCAAAACTGACGCAGAGATTACTCAGGGCCCATACCGTTTCAAGGTTGTCACCGTTAGCAAACGCAGAATTGAGCAGATTTTATTGACGCTTCCCAAAAATTAATTGTTTATGCACCGGTTGAGCTTCTTTATTCTTACCATTTTTTTCCTGAGTAGCTGTGGCGACGCTCCCCCCCTCACGCCCAAACCAAGAGCGTTTCCCAAAGTCGAATTCCCCGAAAAGACTTACCAGCAATTTGATGAAGACTACTGTACGTTTACTTTCGAGTACCCGGAGTACGCAGAAGTCCAACAGGATAAAAGCTTTTTTGATGAAACCCCACCCCACCCCTGCTGGTTCGACCTCCACTTCAAAGACTTTGACGGCCGCCTCTATTGCAGCTATGCTCCTATTGAAAATCAGGCGGATTGGGAAGACTTGCGCAGCGATGCCTTCAATCTCGCAGACTGGCACAACAAAAAGGCAAGCTATATTGATGAGTTGCTCATTCAAAAAGACAACAACGTGAGCGGGGTTCTTTTCCTTATTGAAGGGCACGCTGCTTCACCGGCTCAGTTCTACCTCACGGACAGTACCAACCACTTCCTGCGGGCATCCCTCTACTTTAACACTGAAGTGCGCCCCGATTCAATGGCACCAATCTATGAATTTCTGGAAACCGATCTGCTCCGAATGATCGAGACCTTTGAATGGACAGAATAGAGCGGCTCACTTTCCTATACCCACCCTTACCTGTATATGAGTAAATTGGAACGGCGCATCCCCTTACAGTGTGGATACGCCGTTGTCCTTTTATCAATAATTCTATTCCAGTTCAGGAACAGACTTTAAACACTACATAGATGCTTGATCAAATTCCAAAAAGGTAAAGCAACTTGAAATGGTCAAAGAGCGATGGCATTTAACCAAGAGAAACGCGCTCTCCATTTTTGAACAACAGGCAAAGTCTTAAAAGTATTTCAAGGCTGTGAATCAGCCGTACCAGTTGCTGCCTACTCTAAAGCCATTCACTTTAGTGGATTGAGCCGTAATTTTTTTAACAGTTAAAGGCCACGCACCAGAGAAGGCTCAAAGGTGGCAATACTATCAAATAATTCGGTCTAGTCCTTACTCACCTTCACCGCGCTTTTTTTGCTCTTACCATTAGAGCCTGCATCTTCTTCCTCTGCAGGTTCTTCTACGCCGGTGATTTTGTTTTTGATTTTCTGCTCGATTTCCAAAGCCACTTCCGGGTTGTCCATCATGAACTGCTTGGCTGCCTCACGTCCCTGCGCAATTTTGGCAGTATCGTAGCTGTACCAGGCACCGCTCTTTTGGATGATGTCGTGGTCGACACCAAGGTCAACAACCTCGCCGACTTTAGAGATGCCTTCACCGTACATGATATCAAACTCAGCAATTCGGAATGGGGGCGCCAACTTGTTTTTCACCACCTTCACTTTCACGTGGTTGCCCACTACGTTGCCTTCCTTGTCTTTGATAGCCGAACCGGAACGGCGGATATCCAGGCGCATAGAGGCATAAAACTTCAGGGCATTACCACCGGTAGTCGTTTCGGGGTTACCGAACATGACACCGATTTTTTCACGCAGCTGATTGATAAAAATGCAGCAACAGCCTGTACGACCAATCGTACCGGTCAGTTTACGCATCGCCTGAGACATCAGACGAGCCTGAAGGCCCATTTTAGAGTCCCCCATTTCGCCCTCGATCTCACTACGGGGTACCAGTGCCGCCACGGAGTCGACAACGATAATATCAATCGCGCCGGAACGGATAAGGTTTTCGGTAATTTCCAGTGCCTGCTCACCGTTATCCGGCTGAGCAATAAGCAGGTTTTCCGTATCTACACCCAGCGCTTTAGCGTAGGTGCGGTCAAAAGCATGCTCTGCATCAATAAATGCTGCGATCCCGCCCTGCTTCTGACACTCTGCAAGTGCATGAATAGCCAGGGTGGTTTTACCGGAAGACTCCGGCCCGTAAATTTCTACAATACGCCCGCGGGGGAACCCATTTACGCCGAGCGCAATATCGAGGCTCAAAGAGCCAGAGGGGATGGCATCTACTTCGATGACATTATCGTCACCGAGGCGCATGATCGAGCCCTTCCCGTAGGTTTTCTCTATCCGGTCTACTGTCAGCTGAAGCGCCTTAAGTTTAGCTTCCCGGTCCTTGTTGACATCTGCCATTTGGTGTGGTTTAATCAAGATTTTGTTTGAATGCCCAACAAAAATAAACACTTCGTTTATAAAAAGCAAACAAACGCTACATTTTATTTAAAATCGGTTGCAGGCAGGGATTCCGGCAACTACGGCTCAAGTTAGGCAAACCCGGCAGGGATACAAAAGAGCAACGGCCTAAAATGCAGAAGCCCCTGACCGTCGTTGCGATGCCAGGGGCTTCTTGAGTAGCAATTGTGCCGGCGCTCAATGCGAGCTTTCCAGGGCAGCTCTTTCACTACTATACTCCAGCACGCGCTGAAGCGATTGCTTTGAGGGGCTAAACGTCACCTTCGGCAGGGCTTGATAAGCCGCCTTCAGCTCGCTGTATTCCTCAAATAGCCCGAAGTCCCGAGTGAGTGCCTCCTCAAGGCCGAGCCGTTCTGATACCGTCACCTCCTTGTAGAGGTATCTGACGAGATGGTTGGATGTAAAGCTTTGCTTCATAGAATAATTTGATATGGTTGCGTTTGATAAAATCACCTATAAAACTAAAGAAAAGACTTTTATATTGCCCTTTAAATTTGTTTTTTTCAGTGCCTCACCAATAAAGCACTTCCATCCTGCTAATTTACTTGACCCGGTACCAGGTTTGTGTACGGTAAACCCCTGTCCAGTGCTTCCCGCGTACCTTTAATTCATCGGGCTTGCCTTCCTCAAACCAAACCGAACAGCCATAATCATTACCAGTCTCCGGATCCATAATGGTACCATTCTTCCAGTAATCCTTATAGGGCTCAAGGTCATCGATAACAACCATCCCCACCAGCTTCTTTCCTTTTAGGCTGCCGGTACACGCTTCGCAGGTTTTATCCTGAGGGGCTAACAGCAATTTTGTGATTTTCCCATGGTACTTGTCACCATCCTGGTATATCTCTACGTAAGATTTGGCTTCGCCAGTCTCATCATCTATGGTTTTCCATACGCCAGTTGGTGCGTTCTGCGCCTGAACGCTTACCATACCAGCCAGTAGGACAGCCAGAAGTAACAACAGCTGTTTCATCATCTCGCTTAGTTTAAATTTTTGGTTTTAATCCTTTAATCTACCTTCACTTCGTAGTCCATCCCCAGGGCTTTAGGGTGCCAAAACACCCGGTCGAAGTCGACCACCTGATGATCTTCCACCCGGATGCCTTCTGCCTCAAGCCGCTCCTGCATTACCGTTGGCGTGGGAAAATGATTGCGCCCGGAGAGCTCGCCTTTCCGGTTGACCACCCGGTGGGCCGGAATGCCTTCCTCATGGAAACTGCTGTTCAGCGCCCAGCCGACCATGCGGGCGGATCCCAGGGCCAGAAAATCAGCAATCGCGCCATACGTGCTGACCCGACCCCTCGGAATCTCCCGGGTGACAGCAAACACCAAAGTATAATAGGAAGGCTGTGCCATGGTTCACATTTCAATTCTATAACTTTGCAGCGTGAGCAAGCTGCATATTTACATCAGCAACCGACCACTTATATTGACAAGAAACACGCATTATAGTTTATGCTAAAAACAAAAGTAAAGGCCAGCGCCGTGACCAACCTTACCGATGCCCGTTATTTTGCCGCCTGGGAAGTGGAGTGGCTGGGCTTCAACCTCGATACCGGAGCCGCAGATTACATCCCGCCTGCCAATATGGAGGCCATCCGCGAATGGGTGGATGGCGTGAAAATCCTGCAGGCCACTGATGAAATCCTGGGCGCCGTCGATATGCTCAAGCTCGATGCCGTACAGGTTGGCATGTTCGCCGACCTGCCAACCATCAAAGCCCTGCACGAAGCAGAAGTCCCGGTTATTCAGGAAATGGTGGTACAGGACCTGAGCGAGCTTGATGCTATCGCAACCCAGATGAAGGCTAACGAAGACCAGGTACAGTACTTCGTACTTGACTTCGCCAAAAACGAAATCAAATGGACTGATATTCAGACTAATGCGCTGGAGCAACTTCAGGAGCTTTGCGAGGAATTCCCTATCTTGCTAAGCGTTGACTTCCCCGCCGGGCAGGTGGAAGAGGTACTGGAAACCACTGCCGCGTCGGGCATCAGCGTCCGGGGCGGCGAAGAGGAAAAAGTCGGCTATAAATCCTTTGATGAGCTGGATGACCTGTTTGAAGCACTGGAGACATTTGAGGAATAATTCAACCTGATCACCCGGAACGTTCAACGCCTGAAATCCAAACCCCATCAAATTTATGGCTTTATCCCGAAAATCTTAACCATCGGTCAGCCCTCTAATTTTCGGCCCGTTTTCATAATCTCAAAAACACATCCCATGAAAAAAAGCCTTCTTTTCCTGGTCGCGCTATTGGGCTTATGGGCTCCACTCTCCGCACAGGATAATGAGCTCGACTGCTTTTCTGTCGTACCCGTATTCCTGGAGTTTACAGATAGCACCTGTCAGGCTGAAGTCACGCCTTTCAGTGTCCTTTCCGGGAACCTCCAGAACTACAATGAAAGCAACTTCCAAATCAGCATACAGGACATTAATCCTGACAACGGTGGTATCATGGACGGGGTCGGTCCTTATACCTATGAAGTAACCTGCGTTGATAACGACTTTTTTGATTGCGGAGGGTTTTCTCCTTGCTCCGGAGTAGTCTCCGGGTTAGGCCCCTTGGCTAATGTCGTTTCGGATGCGGTAGTTGCTTGTCCGCTTGCAAACTTGCCAGATAGTACTCCAGGCGGCACTCAGGACTTTGAGAGAGTCTGTGTAAATACTACGGTGACCTACACCTTATCTGCGGACAGCCTTTACTCTATTATTGAAGTTCAGGTTAGTGGAAGCGAAGACTTCATAGTATACGATAACCGTGTGGAAGTAACCTGGCATGCAATTGGGATTGGCAGTGTTTCATTTCAGGTAATGGGACCATGCGGTCAAACCCAACAGGTTTTCGCTAACACCGAAGTGCTCGAAAACCCCACCGCCGATTTCAAAACCCTGCCCCAAGCCACCGGCGACACCCTCTTTGTCTGTCAGGGGCAATCCATACAGTTCCTCAACAATAGCCAGGCCGCCGAATCCTTCTTTTGGTCCTTTGGCGATGGGAACACCTCTGCCGGAGGGCAGCCCAGCCATCGGTACGACCTGCCGGGCACTTACACCACTACCTTGTCGGCATTCAACGAGTGCGAATGCGTGGATGAGGACCGCCTGACCATCGTAGTGGAAGAAGGGGAAGTGCCCATCGTAGACTGTGTGGGCACGCTGTGCGCCGGGCAAGTGGGCACCTACGAAGCCGCAACCGATTGCAGCACTTACACCTGGAATATCATCGGCAACGGGACCATCATCGACGGTGGCGGCCCGCAGGATGACTTTATCAGTGTGGAATGGAACGAAGGGCCGGCAGGCACCGTGCAACTGGAAGTGAGCGACTGCCCCGATCCAGGGAGCTGTACCAGCATCTTTGAAGCCCAAATCCCTATTCTGGCCGATACCATTGCCATCAGCGGCGCGGCTAATGTCTGCCGGGCAGCAACCAGCGTGTACAGCATCGCTCCCTACGAAGGCACCGCCATGACGTGGTCTACCAGCTCCCTTGGTAACATCCTGGAAGGGCAGGGCACCAACGAAATCGTGGTGGAATGGGCCAACTTCCTGTCCAATCAGCCGCAGTGGGTCGCCGTGGAGCTCGACAATTGCTACCTGGGCTGCGTGGCTGCTGACACCCTTCCGGTAAGAATCACGCCGGGGCTTTTGATAGAAGCGCCACTGGAAGCTTGTGCAGGCGACACAATAGCCATTGATGCCCTGAGCACCCCCAGCGGCAGCCCCGCTCCCTCAACCTGGGTGCTCCAAAATGCCACCGGCGATACCGTTTCGGTCAACAACAGTCCTACCGGTACCTGGTCGCTCCCACTCGACTTTGCAGATGGGCTATACGAAGTGACCGCCACGCCCGAAACCGGAGGCGAATACTGCCTGATGCAAGCCTCCGCCTTACTCAGAGTGCTGCCGGCAGTGCCTGCGATTGAGGCCATACAGGGTGCCCGGCAGGTTTGCCCGGGACAGGTGTACACTTACGAGGCGGAATCCGACCTGAACAGTGCCCGCTTTTTCTGGACCATCAACGATGGGGGAACCCTTTCCACCCGTACTGGCAACCCGGTCAATGTGAGCTTTGGCCCTACCCCGCCCTACGAAATCAGCGTGCGGCAGGAAAGCGTGCTGGGCTGCACTTCTACCGACACACTTATTGCTTTGGATACCCTCCCGGAGCTTCAAATCAGCGGGCCGGACGAAACCTGCAATCAGGAAATCACCTCCTACAGCGTGGAGGATATCGAAGGGCTGGACTACAACTGGAGCATCAGCCCTGCCGGTGCCGGCACCATTATCAGTGAAAACGGCAGTGCCGATATTATTGTCAGCTGGCACTACACCGGCTTTGCGACCCTTACGATGGAAGCCTGTGATCAGATCGCCCTCCTACAGGTAGCGGTCTATGGCTTGCCGGAGCCAGTGGTGGACCACCCGGATGTGCTCTGCCCGGAAGAAACGGCAATGGTTCAAACCACTACCCCTTTCGACGGTTACCTTTGGCTGGATGAAACGGGCAATATCGTTTCCCTGGCAAACACCCCTAACCTCGGCCCCGGTTTTTACCGCACCGTAGTAACTGACTTTAACGGCTGTGCGGAAGACACTCTATTTCTCATCCGCGGCTATGAAGCGCCGGAAATCAGCATCTCCACCTCCGACCCCAATGTTTTTTGCAATCTCACGCCTTCCACCCGCCTGTACGCCACCGACACCGAAGCCGGGTATACTTTCCAGTGGCTGCAGGACGGCAATCCCGTAGGGATCAACAGTGCGCAGTACACCGCAACTGACTTCGGAGATTACCAGGTGAGCGTGACCGATCAGAATGGATGTACGGACCTTTCCAACACCATTTCCGTGCTCGACTGCTCCGGCGTCGGCGGCGGGGGGATTTTTCCAAACAGCCCAGGCTGTGCCGGCACCATTGAACTGCAGCAAATGAGCAACGGCGACTGCAACGACCGTAGCTACGAAGCCACTGTGTCTGGCAATTACATCCCAGGCACCGCCGTATGGAATTTTGACGACCCCGGCAGCGGCCCGGGGAATATCTCCTCCGGCACCCTGCAGACCAGCCACGTCTTTTCCAGCCCCGGCTACTACCGGGTGCTTTTTGTGGGAGAATTTACAGATCCTGGGACCGGGCAGGCCACCACCTGCTCCTTTTACCGCCCGGACACAGTCTATGCGGTTGCCCGTTTCAATGCCGACACCGTTTGTGCAGGCGAGCCCACGACTTTCACCGACCGGTCTCGTTTTATAGACGGAGCAACGATCGACAGCTGGGCCTGGGATTTTGGTGACCCCACCAGCCCAAATAACACTTCCAACCTGCCCGATCCACAACATTTCTACACCGCTCCGGGCGTATACACCGCCACGCTGACCATCACGAGCAACGGCTGCACCTCTACCTTCAGCCGCCCCGTCACCGTCAAGGGCCTGCCCGCAGCAGCCTTTCCAACGCCCGCCGTAAGTTGTGCCGACGAAGCCGTGCAATTTGAAGCCGATGCCGGGCCTGATGTCACGGAACTCTTCTGGAGCTTCGGCGACCCGGCCAGCGCAGAGGCGAACGAAGCCGAAGGGACGGTCGCCTACCACCGCTTTGAAACCCCAGGCACCTATACGGTCTCTCTGACGGCCATCGGGCGCTTTGGCTGTGACAGCACTTACGTAGCAACCGTGACTATTCTGCCCAATAACCTGAGCGGTATGATTAGCTCGAATGGCACTCAATTTTGCGCGGGGGATACGGCCATACTTACAGCGCCTCCGGGCGGTACCTCCTGGGCGTGGAGCAATGGCGGAACCGGGGACAGCCTGCTCGTTACTCAAACCGGCATCTACGAGGTTACCGTTACCAATTCAAATGGCTGCACTTATTCGCCTGACCCGGTAGAACTGGCCTTCCGCCCAGCCCCCGAAGACACCATCCGGGCGGTGATCTACAACGAACTGGGCCAACCCCTTGGTTATGAATACGACACACTGGAAGTTTGCGAGGGCACCGATGTTTTCCTGGAAACCCTTGCGAATCCCGACTACTCCTACACCTGGTCGAACGGTACCGGTGCGGTCGCCATAGAGTTCTCTGATGATCGGGGCAATTTGCTTACCGCCGGCACTTATACCTTCGACGTGACCGTAACCGAAACGGCTTCCGGCTGCACCAACGTAGAAGGCCCATTTACGGTGATTGTCAATCCGGCACCGGAAGTACAGATCAGTCAATCGCCCGGTGGTTTTGTGTGCGAAGGCACCCTGGTTACTTTTACAGTAGACAACCCTGACCCCGCCCTCTCCTACCGCTGGAGCAATGGCATTACCGACCCCGCCATGCAAACGGATCAGCCCGGGCGCTATACTGTGACGGCCACCAACAGTTTTGGATGCGAAAGCCAAAGCAACCCCTTGCAGATTGAGCCCGGTCCGGACATTTCACTGGTGCCCAATGGCTGCTACAGCCGCTGCCGACCGGATACGCTATGCCTGCCTGAAATACCCGGCATCAGCACCTATCAATGGATATTTGAAGGCACGCCGCTGGGAGCACCTTCCTCTACAGTCCCCGAGCTCATCGCCACCGAAAGCGGCAGCTACGTGCTGGACATGGTTGCCGAAAACGGCTGTGCCCTGTCTTCAGAGCCCTTACAACTGGAACTCTTCGATGAGTTAAGTCAGTTGGAAGGGCTGGTGTACATCGATGTCAACGATAATGGAGTTATTGACGCAGCAGATACGCTTTACAACGGTGCCGTTATTGACCTGTTGCAAAACAACAGCCTGCTGAACAGCGCTACGGCGAACGCCATTAACGGTTATACCTTCCCCAATCTACCAACAGGCGACTATCAGCTACAGCTGGATACCGCCCAGTTACCACATGGATTGGTACCGGTTTACACCGAGATCGACACCACCACCTTCGGCGGTCTGATCGCGGACAAGGCCTTCGACGTCAACTGGATTGTCGAAGAGCTCGATCGGCGGGGTTCCGAGATCGTGGTTTCTCAGCACCCGAACCGACGCGAGCCGCGCAAAATTGATGCCGAAGCTTACAAATGGCGGCACTTGATCGA
>CAZNHN010000058.1:14713-25210 GCA_964572415.1 uncultured Phaeodactylibacter sp. | reverse complement strand
CTATGTTCGGTGGTTGCCCGGTGCTGCGAAAATGGACCCTGGATAAGAATGCCAGGCCGTAGTGGAACTTAGTCCCGAATTGCTCGCTGGTTTTACTGCCTTTGAAGCCCTTGCTGCCCGGGTTAAATGGTCAGGCAGTCAGGAATTAATCCGCTAAAAGTCAGGCTGGTTAACACTCCGCATCAGGCAAAACTTTATGCACTGTCTATCGTTAGATTAGCATAACTGAATATGCAAACTGCGAGAGTTACATGCACGATATTGAGCCTTATTTTCGATGGCGGGGAAAGTATGTGTCAGCTCATGATGAGCGCTCCCCATTCTATGGGCGGACTTACAGCGAGTTTACCTTTTCCAATAAAGTCTATAACTATTTTATCCACCCGCAGTGGGATGAGTTTGGCTCGGATACGCTCTACCTTAAGGTCTTGTACGCAGACTACGATGAAGCATTCGCCATTATTGAACTGATTGGAGAATGGAACGATGCCCTGTCCAATGACATTATGTACCTCAAACGCGAGGTGGTAGACCGCATGTCTGATCAGGGCATTTACAAGTACATTATGGTCTGCGAAAATGTCCTCAACTTTCATGGCTCAGATGATTGCTACTACGAAGAGTGGTATGAGGATGTGGTGGAAGAAGGCGGCTGGATCTGCTTTGTCAACACCCTGCCCCATGTGAAAGAGGAAATGAAAGACACCCAATTGCATCAGTTTATTAACTTTGGCGATGCATTCAATGACATCAACTGGCGCCCCCACAAGCCAAAATTGTTTTTCAAGGCTATGGATGCGCTGGTACACGGTGAACTTCAGCGGTATTTGCCGGAGGAGCTGTGATTAATACAACTACATGCATCAATCCGGATTCGTCAATATTATCGGCCGGCCCAACGTCGGCAAATCCACGCTCATGAATGCCCTTGTGGGTGAGCGTATGTCCATTATCACTAATAAGCCACAGACTACCCGGCACCGTATCATCGGATTGGTGAGCGGGGATGATTATCAGGTGGTCTTCTCCGATACGCCCGGCGTGATTGAGACGCCTTCCTACCGTATGCAGGAGTCGATGAACCAATTCGCCTTCTCTACCTTTGAGGATGCTGATATCATGATGTTCGTCACGGAACCGGGCGAGCATTACGCGGATGACGACCCAATCATTCAGCGCCTGCAAAACGTCAAAGTTCCGTTCTTTCTGGTGATCAATAAGATCGACACAGTGGATGACGGTAAGGTGCTGGAGTTGATAAAACTCTGGAATGACCGGATTTCCTTTACAGAGACTATCCCGGTTTCTGCGCTGCAAAAGGTCAATACAGAGCGCCTTATGGAAGTGGTTATGAAATACCTGCCTGAGGGCCCTGCCTTTTATCCAAAGGACCAGTTGACGGACCGGCCGGAGCGCTTCTTTGTGAGCGAGATCATCCGGGAAAAAATTCTGCTGCTCTACCAACAGGAGATTCCCTACTCCTGCGAAGTAATCGTCACCTCCTTTAAAGATGGGGAAACGAAAAAGGGCGAACCACTTGTACGGATCGGAGCAGAGATCTTTGTTGCCCGGAAAACCCAAAAGTCCATCATCATTGGCAAGGGCGGGAGCGCCATTAAGAAGCTAGGCATGGAAGCCCGCAAAAGTATTGAGGAGTGGCTGGAAAGCAAGGTGTTTCTGGAGCTGCATGTCAAGGTGAAAGACAACTGGCGGGATGATGAGCGGTCTTTGAAGCATTTTGGGTATTAGAAATTCATCGCCTCACCTCATAATCTTTTCCAATCTCCACCTTATACTCCCGTATCGCCATCGCCTGATCATACTGCCGGGGATCAATACCGGTTTCCAGTAATTTCTCTATTGGAGCGCTGCAGTGGGCACAGCTCCCTTCCACAATCACATCACCGGCAGGGTTAAGCCAGAATTTTTCCGGCACCACAGCGTTGTCTTCCTTTTGGCGGCAGGCCGGGCAGAAGACGTCCCTGAGCGCAGCGGCGTAGCGGGGTTTGAAATTCCTGCCCATAATCAGTTGCAGGTCCTCTTCGGTGATGGAAATATCGACGTACATACGGCTTTTGTTATCTTCGGCGTAAATCTGCGTTTATGAAAAGCTATGTATACAACGGTCTGGCCTTCGTATGGTTTGCGATGGCAATGGTGGCTTGCAGCCCTGAGGTATCCAAAATTGAGCCCGGTATGGTCATCGCACAGTCCACCAGCTTTGAGGCAGACACCCTGGTCTTGCCAAGCGATACGCTGGGCCGCCCGGTCCTCGTGATAGAAGGGGAAGGGCTCACGGTTGACTTTGGGGGCACCCTTCTTCGGGGGAGTTTGGCGGATAGCCTGCCTGATACCTTCACCGGTTTGTCGGTACTCGTGCGCAACAGCAAAAACGTGACCATCCGCAACCTTAATGCCTGGGGATACAAGGTCGCTCTGATGGCGGAAAATACCGACAGCCTTTTGCTGGAAGACTGCGACTTCAGCTACAACTACCGGCAGCGGATGAAAAGCACCCCGGAGGCTGAAGACCTTAGCGACTGGCTCTATTACCACCACAACGAATCGGACGAATGGTTGCGCTATGGGGCTGCGGTTTACCTTAAAGGATGCGATGCGGCTACGGTACGCCGCCTCCGCGTCACCGGCGGGCAAAACGGGCTGATGATGACAAACTGTAACAACGGCACGTTTTACAACAATACCATTCACTTCAATTCCGGTATTGGGATAGGTTTGTACCGCAGCAGCCATAACCAGGTGATGCACAACCGGCTCGACTGGAATGTGCGCGGCTTCAGCTATGGAGTGTACAGCCGGGGACAGGACAGTGCTGGCATTTTATGCTATGAGCAAAGCTCAAATAACGTTTTCGCCTACAACTCTGCCACACACTCCGGAGACGGATTCTTCCTTTGGGCAGGCCAGCATACGATGGATACGGGCGAGGGCGGCTGCAACGACAACATCATCTTTGGCAATGACTTTTCCCATGCGCCCACCAATGGCATCGAAGTGACCTTCAGCCGCAATATTATAGCAGGAAACCGGCTGGAAGAGTGCCGCTACGGTATCTGGGGCGGCTACAGCTACGAAAGCCTGATGTGTGCCAATACCATCAGCAACTGCGACTATGGCATCGCCATTGAGCATGGGCAGGACAATACCATTTTGTACAATAGCTTTGATAGCTGTGAGGTGGGGATTAAGCTGTGGGAACGGGCAAAGCAGCCCGAAGACTGGGGTTATGCGCAACAGCGGGAGGTAGAAAGCCGGGACTATGACATTCAGCACAACCTTTTTTACAAGACAACGGTACCGCTTGCCATTGCTGGTACGGACCGGGTGGCCATCAACGATGACAATCAGTTTTATGCTTTCCAAACCTTACTCAGGGAAGAGCGGCCGAACGACCGCCTTGTACTGGTGAAAAACCGGATTGGCGAGGGTAGCCTTGGAGATGCTGTGCCCTTTGCCCGGGATAATCCCCCGGCAACGCTGCCTGACTCCGATGGACGCCGAGACTTGGTAAAGGCTATGCCGGAGCAAGCACCACTCGGGAAATACCGGCCCGAACCCTTACCGGATGGGATGGATGCCCTGCTGTCGGAAACGCATCTGAGAGGCCGAAAGTACATCCTGGTCACCGAATGGGGCCCTTACGATTTTCGCCGCCCTGTGGTATGGAAGCGGGCAGCGGATGAGGAAACGATGACCTTCCTGCTACTCGGCCCACAGGGAAACTGGCGGCTTGCCGGAGGGGAGGGCTTTACCCGGGTGACACCAAAAACGGGCACCTTCCCCGCTACCGTCACTGCCCGGATAGATCCTGACGCTACAGCCTATGCTCTTGATTTTGAATTTGTAGGGGAAGCGGTTACTACGGAGTTTGGCAAGAATTTGAAGCGGGGCGCAGGCGTTTCCTTCCACTGGGGGGACTAAACGTGAAGCCTGAATTGAACCTGGTCTCCGGGGCGGCATTGCGCCAGCATGGGCAAGTCGTTGGTACTTACCTGAGCTAGTCTGGGGTAGCCACCGGTCGTCTGGGCATCAGCCATCAGAATAATGGGTTGACCGGAGGAAGGTACCTGTATCGTGCCCGGTAGTACAGCAGAAGAAAGGAGCCCGGGCAGGTGGCCTGTTTCGGGTAATTGTTCCCTTAGGCGCAGCCCCATCCGGTTGGAATCTTTGCTTAGGGTAAAGGGCTGAGTCAGGAAGGACTGCCTGGCTGAGTCGGAAAAAGCCCCCCACTCCGGCCCGGGAAAGACCCTGACCTCACAGATTTTTGAAAAAATGGGGTGATCCTGTGGCAAAAACTGCCGGATTTCGATATTCGGAGCGTTCTGAATCTTCAAAAGCTGGCCGGGTTGCAGCCGGCTGTCTGGTGTGAGCACTTCGGACTGATATGGCGGTGGGCTGCAACTGTCCAGCCATTTCTGTACCTGCCAGTCACCTCGTATGGCGAGATAGGTACGGCAACCCTGCTGCATGCTTCCGATATTAAGAATGGCCTCAGGAGATACATTTACGGTAGTGTAACAAGGCATGAGATGCCCATTTAGGGTAGGGCGGACCAATGCTCCCGTCAGCGCAATCTGTGCCGGACCGAGAAAGCGGAGCCGTGGGCCCAGGAGTGTGCTTTCCACCACCGGCGTGTCTAATGAATTTCCTGCCAATTGGTTCGCCAGAGCTGCGGATCGCCGGTCCATAGCACCACCGAGTGGAACACCCTGCGACTGATAGCCGGGACGCCCTTCATCCTGTAGGGTGTCGAACAATCCGGCCGATATGATTTCTACTTCCAGCATAGGTCAGACCGGTTTGAAAATGACAGTATCGCCGGGGCGCAGCAGGAAGGGATTCTCAGATTTGGCATCAAATACCTTTTGGGAGGCTTGACCGATGATCTGCCATCCGCCCGGTGCCTCAAAGGGATAGATGCCGGTTTGTGCACCGGCCAGCCCCACGGCACCGGCAGGGACGGACTGCCGGGGTGTCTGTTTGCGTGGGCAGTGCAGGGCTTCCGGCAATGGCCCCAGATAGGGAAAGCCCGGTAGAAAACCAATCAGATAGACCCGGTAGGGACGATTGCTGTGCAGGCTGATGATCTCCGGTTCGGAAAGACCGGTGCGCTGCGCGACTTCCGGCAGATCGGCGCCATTGTAATCCACCGGGATTTCGAAGGTACGCCCGGCATGCCGGGTGGATGGTTCGGGGATTTTTAAAGCCTGGATTTTTTCAGCCAGTGTATCGAATGCAATTTGCAGAGGATTGAACACCACGGTAAGGGAGCAGTAGGCCGGAATACTGTACTCCACACCTTTGATAGCCGCTTGCTCAATGGCTTGCTGCCAGGCATGCACTTTGGCATTTAGCTCCGGGTCTATGCGTTGCTCCCAGTTGATGAGCAGCGCACGGTCGCCAAAGGGGTGGAGGGTCATAGGTTGCCTTTTTGAATGCCAGATTGCCGGAAAAAGTGGTCGAGTGCCTGCAGTATGGGTACAGCCATGGGGTTATCTCCGTGTATGCAGAGGCTATCGGCCTGAAGAGGCAGGCGGGCACCGGTATTGGTGGTGACCATCCCTTCCATCAGGATTTGACGGACTTGTTCGACGACTTCAGCAGGGTCGCGAAGGACTGACCCAGATTGCTTTCGGCTTAGCAGTTGCCCGTTTGGGGCATAGCGGCGGTCGGCAAAGCCTTCCCGGATATAGCCCAAACCGGCATCGCTGGCAGCCCGGGCAAGTGCGGAATCAGGCAGCCCCATCACTTGTAAATTAGGGTCAATGGAATGGAATACCGCCACAGCGAGCTGAGCCTGCCTTTCATCCCTGCAAAGTGTGTGGTACAGCGCACCGTGGGGTTTGACATACGACAATTGCCCACCGAGGCTTTCCACCATACCTTTAAGGGCACTGACCTGATAACGGAGCATCGCCTGTAGTTCTGCTTCCGGTAACTCCATAGGCATCCGGCCAAAGTTTTCCCGGCCGGGGTAGGAGGGGTGGGCACCGATGCGTAAGCCGTACTGCATAGCCTGCCGGATAGCCTTTTCCATGTAGACCGGGTCGCCACCATGGAAACCACAGGCGATATTGCAGGAAGACAGATAGGGGAAAATCTCCGCTTCGTGATGGAAGCGTTTGGTGCGGGTGCTTTCGCCCAGGTCGGCGTTGAGGTCGATGGTGTACTGCATTGAATTGATGAAGTGAGCAGAGCAAAAGCCTTGCCCCGCTCACTGTTACGGTTAGTTTTTAATGACTTTAAAAAGCCTTGGCAGTTCTATATGTTCAAATCGTAGAAAGTAAGTACCGGCGGGCAAGTCGTATAATGATACAATGCCGCGGGTGATTTCGCCATAGTTCACCAGCCGGGCATGCCGCACCGTTTGCCCGGAGGTATTGATAATCCGGACAGGCAGGAAATTGGTGTTGTCCAGGCCGCGGATTTCCACCTGCACAAAGCCATCGGTTGGATTAGGGTAAAGTCTTACTTCTTTGCCGAAGAAGGAGTTGGTTATGGAAGAGGTCATCTCCACGGTGACGAGTAGGCTTTGTTCGCAGCCTGCTCCATCACGTACAGTGATAACATAGTTGCCAGGAGCCAGGGCTTCAAAGAGATTGCCTTCCTGAAAGGCCCCATTGCCTATTTGGTAAGTCAGGTCGCCCTGCCCTCCGCTTACGTTGATCGTAATACTGCCGTTTGGCTGCCCTTCGGTGGCATTGGTGACCTCCGCCGACAGCTCAAGGGCGCAGGTAGCCAGGGTTACAATTGTATCTGCCAGGCAGCCGTTGATGTCCCGGCCCACACATTCGTAGGTGCCGCCGGGGAGATTAGAAAAAACAGGGCTGCTTTGGAAGGAATCCCCGCCATTGATACTGTATTCAAAGTTCTCTATTCCATTGGAAAGGCTGAGGATAATACTGCCATCTTCTGCACCCGGTGATGACTCATTAACAACAGAAGGATCAATAGACAACAAGCAGTTGAATGTAGCGCAAAAAGTACGCTGCGTCTGTGATCCAAAGTTGATGTCGTCCCCAAGTTGAGCGAGGATGTTTCCTTCTCCATTAACTATTTCAAAATCACCGGCAGGTGGGCCGATCAGGCCGTCGCCCCAGCTGTCAAAAAGAAGAAACACATAGCAGGCATCCGGCAGGCAGAATTTGGCTTCTACCAAGTCTTCCTCCAGTTCGTAGGGCCCTCCTTCGGCGATAGTGTTACCCATGAGGTCGCGGATTTCCCAGGAAGTTTCTTCCGGATAGGAGTCTGTCAGCAGCCGCACTGTAACTTCCTGTCCATCGAGCACCGCTTCAAACTGTATTTCCCGGCTGTCATTGGTTTGATTCTCGTCATTGACCTCATTGGGGAAACCCACGCTCACAGCAAATTCGTTGATGCCGTTGTTAAGCGGCCCGATCTCAAGCACAATGGTTTCCGTGGCTCCGGGCGCAAGGTCGCCTTCCCATTCAATATCATCATCAATCATTCCATTTAGCCCGGTGGAGATAAAGGCAGAAAAGAGGGTGTCCACACCAGCATTCTGAATGATAACCTCAACCAGGGCTGAGGTGTCGCAGACATTTTGCTCCAGGCCCAGCACATCGGCAATGGCGACATCATTACGGGGGAGCTGCTCTACCTGCACCCGCAGCGTATCATTGAAGTTGGCGGTATCCAGCGGGTGACTGGTGAAAAGCAGGAAATCGTAAGTGTCGATCAGCTCCATATCTACAGTCTCCGCAAACGTATGCAGGTATGTGCTGTCTGAAGCCAGGGTATCCGTAATGGTGTCCGTGAAAACCATACCGTTTTCAAACTGGAAGCCAACGGTATAGTCAGACATGGGCTTGTAGCCAAAATTACGCACCGCTACCTGTACTGCTTCCGCATCGGTGAGGTAGCCGGAGGACTGTGGAGAAGCGAGGGCCTGAATGCCTACATCGTTGGAGTCCCGGCGAAGCCTTGCCGACATGATTTTGGTGCTCCAAAGCCCATCCGGCCCCATGTATTCTCCGGTGAACCAGAAATCGGTACCGGTCAGTGGGTCAATGGCCATAGCAGCATAGTCCCCCCAGCGGGCACCATTTTGTGAGCTGAGCCCTTCGGCAAATTCGTATTCTTCCACCGTCATGACGCCAAGAGGGTCTCCATTGAGGCGGCCTGTGTAACGCAGGGAGAGCTCGCGGGTTGGCCCGCCGACGGAATACGCCATGAGGATGTTGCCGTTGAAATCCATGGAAATCCCACCGGCAAACCGGCTTAAACCGTCATCTTTACTGTAGGTGCCTTCCTGGTAAATGGACCAGTCGCTGTTGCTGTTTTTCCGTAGCTCCATCCAGCGCAAACCCGCCCGGTCCATACCATCTACATCCACTGCGAAGTGGAGCAGGATGGATTCGTGGGAACCGAAGTTGAGGTAGGGCACCCGATGGAGGATGATGTCCTTAAGGCCGTCTACCAGTTGCCCGTTAGGTTGTTCTATGCAGTCGAAAAAGCTTCCATTAGGGCAAATTTCGGCATCAAAGGGAGCCCCAATCATATCCGAGGGGCCAGAAACAAAGTTGCCGGCATCATCTGCCCAGTCGAGGTGGACTTCCCACAATTCCACTTTGTCCTGCCCACCATCCCAGGCATCATCGTACATACGGACCACATAGCCTGGTGCATCAGCAGGCGGAGGGTTATTACCGTCCCAGTCTACCGGGGTAGCGACCTGGAAACCTCCGCCCGGGAATTTAGGGATCCCCAGCCGTTGCACACCGGGCGCTTCGCCCTGTAGCATAGCCGCTCGTTCCAAGGCGTAGATAGGCACGTTATCATCAGAAGGCTCATTAGTGGTGACGAGGTAGGCATTATGCCACACTGAATACTTAGGGTAATCTGGAAAGCTAGGCGTTTGAAAGCGGTAGGCATACCACTCGCCCGCCGGGTCATCCGTTACCGAGATAGCCACAAGGAGGGCATTCCCTCCAAAGTCCTGAAATTCCGAGATCATCCAGCGTTCTGCTGCATGGTCCCAGAGCACGATGGGGTCACCCAGGCCGGAGACGCCGAACTCGGCCCAAAGGGCAGATAGAGAAGCCAGGTTAAGGGTCAGGTTGCCCTCAAGGTCGTAGACGCGCAAAGTAGCTCCCCCGCTGGAGTTAGCCATTTGAATATAATGCTTGCCATTGAGGTCGCCACAGGGGTCGGGTGGAGATACGCCCCCCGAAGCCGGCCGGTCGATGCCTTCGAATACGATAGACGGCTCCACCATCAGGTTTTGGCTGCGCAGCTGCTGAGCTTCGAACCTGGGGTCAGGGCCCTTGGGTAGTGTCGTTGCTGCGGCGTTGCGCGGAATATGCTGGCGCTGGGTGAAGTTTGGGATTTCCTTTGGGATCACCTTGCGGAGTTTAGCTTTTCCGGTGCGGTCCCGGCTGAAGTCCGCAATTTCGGTCAGGGCAGGACTTTTGCCTAGAAATTCAGCAGTGCTCCGCTCAGCGGGGAACGTACGTTGCTGGGCTGTTAAAAAGGCGGGGATGCTGAGGAGCAGCAAAAGTAGAGTCGTAGTCCAGTTTTTCATTATTCTTCCAATGGTTTTGAGTGGGCAAGCGCAGTAGTATATGGTTCGCTTTTCCCTGTTTTAGACCCTGAATATAGCAGATTGAAAGGGGCTCCGGGTAATTTGCTGTTAAAATTGTATTTACCTTTGCCAAAAATTTGAGCCGATGTCTAATCTAGCAGATGCTATACTGGAGACGCACATGAATTTGCCGGGCCAAACGGCTTTTTATCGCGGGAAGGTACGCGATGTATATACCGTAGGCCAAAAGCTGGTGATGGTCGCTTCTGACCGCATTTCCGCATTCGATTACGTGCTGCCCCGCCCCATTCCTTACAAAGGGCAGGTACTGAATCAGGTCGCCACGCATTTTTTGCAGGCTACGGCTGATATCGTACCCAACTGGCTGGAAGCCGTACCCGACCCCAACGTGGCAGTGGGAGCTGCCTGTGAGCCTTTCAAAGTGGAGATGGTAATCCGCGGTTATCTGGCGGGGCATGCCTGGCGGGAGTACAAGTCCGGCAAGCGCGAATTGTGCGGGGTCTCTATGCCGGAAGGTATGAAGGAAAGCGACCATTTTCCGGTGCCCATCATCACTCCGGCGACCAAAGCCGAGGAGGGGCACGACGAAGACATCAGCCGGGAAGAAATCATAGCGCAGGGCATTGTGAGCGAGGCAGACTACCTTCAACTCGAGCAGTATACCCGGGCGCTTTTCAAGCGGGGAACAGAGATGGCTGCAAAGCAAGGCCTGCTATTGGTGGATACCAAGTATGAATTCGGTAAGCGGGACGGCAAAATCTACCTCATCGACGAAATCCATACGCCCGACAGCTCCCGCTACTACTACGCTGAGGGCTATGAAGAACGGCAGCGGCAGGACGAGCGGCATCAGCGCTTCATGGACGAAGCGAAGCACCGCGACGGCGAAGACCAGCGGCACGAGCACGCCG
>CAZNHN010000058.1:0-14703 GCA_964572415.1 uncultured Phaeodactylibacter sp. | reverse complement strand
AGGAATTTGTGCGTGAGTGGCTGATGGAGCATGGCTTTCAGGGTAAGGAGGGTCAGATCATGCCCATTATGCCGGATGCATTCATTGAGGAAGTTTCAGAGCGGTACATTGAGCTCTATGAGCGCATCACCGGTCTAACCTTTGAACGTACCGATACCACTGCAATTGACCAACGCATTGAGCGCAATGTCCTGGCTTACCTGAAAGCCTCTTAGGCATTTACACCTTTAACGTACCCCTTAAGATATTGGAAGTGAGTACCTAGTTGGCCACCATCGGCAACGGTAGCCCGCTCTATGACTTGACTATCGGGTTTCAACAGTTCGGGCAAAATGTAGTCCATGAACTGTTGCCCAAAAGCCTTGGAGGCATCCCGGGGCAGCTCATTGGGCAGGTTGTCAATCGTCATCATATCCACTGCATCAGGCTGGTAAGGGGGCGTCTCGCTTCCGGTAGATGGGTCGAAACCAAAGACGGGCTCCGGTATGGTGCTGGGCCGCAGGGTGGAAGGGATGGAGGAAACCGGTGCAATATCACAGGTGACATCAGCAATGACCTGAATATTGAAGTCCTGCGCCTGCATATCTTCTTTGGTGAAAAAGGCAGGGGCCTCATTGTCCCAGTAGATCCCATTGATCATTACGTCGGCAGCGGCGGCATAGGGCCCGAATATGCTTTTGTAGGCACCTGGGTTTTCATAGAAATCCTGCTTTTGAAAGGGCTTTCCATCTTTCCGGGCAGCGTAGTCGGCGCAGGCCAGCACGGTGAAGACGGCTTCGTCGTAGCTGTGGCTCAAAAAGTCATCAGGCTCTACTTCACGCAGGCCCATATCTCGCAGTACGAGGGCAGCACCTTTGCCTACCCGTCCCGTACCGGTCAGCACGACCTTCATGGCGGGCCATTGCATCTGTTTGTAGATTTGGCGGGCCTCAGCATAATCGAGGCAATCTTTCATACGGACCAAATTGAACAGCCCGGTGCGCTTGCCGTAAGTCATAATGCCATTATGAGCACCTACCATGCCGGCAAATTTACCGAATGCAATCAGGCGCTTGCCCCGCTCATCGGTTAGGACCTCGTAGTCGATCAGGCGGATGTTTTTTTCCAGGACTGTCTGGAGGAGCTTCCGGTTGTAGGACTGCTCCTTGATGGTATGAGAGAAAAAGAAATAGGTTTTGTTGGGGATCAGCTGATCAATTGGCACTTCCTTGACGCCCATCAGCACCTGACAGGCTTGCATGTTTTCTGTCAGCCTGATATTTTGATGCCGGTAAGCCTCATTAGGGTAACAGCGCCCCGGGGAAGGCTGGACGACGATGTCCACGCCTTCATACTTTCCCATAATGGAGGCACATTGTTCAGGAATGAGCGGAACGCGGGAGTCTGGCGGGATTTTACCCTCACGGATAATGCCAATTTTCATGAGCTATAATTTTGGTGACTGAAGGAGCGTTTCTCCTCGGTTTATTTGGTTGTTGGTAAAAATATAGAAAACAGTGAAAACTGGAAGCAGCAAAGGTAATTATTCTGCGCCCCGCTTTTCTCCGAAGAAATGCAACAGGAGGAAAGTGGAAGGTCTACCTTTCTGGTTTACAGGATGATGACTGAAGCGCCTGTCGAAAAATAACACGCCGTCAGTATTCGGGTCTGATTTTTCTTCCAGGTAGAACTTCATGCCTCCGCTGATTCCGGGGATCACTATTCAGGATGAGGATTGCAATCCCGTTAATATGGTATGCCTTCAATAGTGTATTTTAGGCAACAGAAACAAAACTTGTCTATTCAGCCTGTGGGACTGGAGTTTGCATTGTCGTTAAAACAAAACACCGTTATGAAAAATCAACTTATTCTTATTGCAGTAGCCTTTCTGATTGCGGGCTGCAGTACGGAGGCGCCCAAAAAAACGGCGGCTTCAGTCACCCGTATCGCCTTTGGTTCCTGTGGCTATCAGGGTCAGGCACAGCCTGTTCTGCGGCTGGCGGCAGCGCAGCAGCCTGATGCCTTTGTCTTTCTGGGCGACAACATTTACGGGGACACGCACAACATGGATACCCTCCGCAATAAGTACGAGCGATGGATGGCTAAGCCAGAGTATCAGGCGCTGAAAGACAGTACCACCATTTTGGCCACCTGGGATGACCACGACTATGGCTGGAATGACAGCGGGCGGCACTATCCGGAAAAGGAGTTGTCCAAGGCTATTTTTCTGGATGTCTTTGAAGTACCGGAAAGCGACGAGCGTTACACCCGCCCCGGGATTTACACGGATCACATGCTAAAAGCTGGCGACAAAACCGTTCAGGTCATCCTACTTGACACCCGTACCTTCCGCGATGATGTACGCCCTTACGAAGGGCAGGAAGTGGATACGGTAGCTTTTCACTACGAGCTTGGGTACTGGCCTTACGAAACGAAAGATTCCACGATGCTGGGGGAGGCGCAGTGGGCATGGTTGGGAAAAGTACTGGAAAAGCCAGCGGATCTGCGAGTCATTGCCAGTAGCACACAGTTTGGGATAACTTACAACGGCTATGAAGCCTGGGCCAACTTCCCACACGAGCAGGAGCGCATGCTGGAACTCATCAAAGCCCAAAAAGCCAATGGCGTCGTATTTATTTCCGGGGATGTCCACTACGCGGAGGTCTCCAAAGTCACTCATCCGGGTTTGTATCCAATCTATGATGTCACCTCAAGCGGTATTACCTCCACCTGGGGTTTTGCCACACCCAATGACAATCGTATTCAGGGACCGGTAATGGAAAACCACTTTGGCTTGCTGGAGATGGATTGGGAAAAAGAGGAGCTGCGCATGAAGGTTATAGATGTGGCAGGGCAGGAACGCTTTACGGAGACAGTGGCTTTCAAGGCACTGAAAAGCTGGTAATTGTTCTGGTACGGATCATGGGCGGTGATGAACTAAATCTCCTTTACAAAGGTCATTAATAAAAAACTTTGAAGCTATGAAGATGAAAACAATGTTAACCCTGGCGCTCTTTAGCCTCTTTTTCGGTAGTTGTGTTGTCATCCGCCCCGGTGAGGTGGGTGTAAAACAACGCCTCGGCAAAATCAGCAATGAAGCCCTGTCAGAAGGGCCGAGGGGCTATAATCCCTTCACCACCAGCGTTATAACCCTGCCAACACGAACCGTAAATCTGGAGATCAAAAGTAATTTACCTTCTAAGGAAGGGCTAACCATTACTTCAGTGATGTCCATTTTGTATCGTATTCGCCCTTCCAGTGCCCCTACTTTGCTTCGGGATGTCGGCCGAGCCTATGAGAGCGAGATTATCCTGCCCGTTTTCCGTTCGGCAGCAGCTGATGTCAGCTCCCGCTTTCTGGCCAAGGATATGCACTCGGGTGAACGTTCAGTGATTGAAGCGCAAATACGTGATAGAATGGCCGAAATCCTGGAACCCAAAGGCCTGATTGTCGATATCGCCTCCTGCACCCCGGCGTCCACCGCCTCGGCGATGAGCTGTCCCATTTTGCTGTGGCCCCCGGCGTAGATGTGGGGGTTCAGGCGGATGCAGAGCGGCAGCGTTTGGAAATACAAGCAGCGGGTGAAGCCGCCGCCATCCGTCTTCAGGCGGAAGCACAGGCAGAAGCTAACGCCAATCTGCAACAATCCCTCACCGATGAGGTGCTCCGCAACCGGGCCATTCAAGCCTTTCTGGACATGGCGCGTTCGCAGAATACCAAAGTTATCATCACCAACGGGGAGTCTCCGTTCCTGGGACTGCCTGCTGAGGAATTGAATGTCGGGAATTAGAGTGATTAGAGATGACCGTTGCGCAAGTATAAAACTGGCGTAACGGTCATGTTTTTTATGTAGACCTGTGCCTCTTACAGGGTAATTATTCCTTACTCATCAGACCGAATCCATCAGGGTTCAGATGGAATGTTCAGCAGTTTTATTATGCGGTTGTGAATCTCAGTGTTGTCAAGTGTTCCGGTAAATTGCTCTGCTCCGGGACCGTAGGCAAAGCAGGGAATGGCAACGCCGGTGTGGTCATTGGTACTGAAATGCCCTAAGACCCAGCCGTCTTCCAGGTTGCCGTCCAGCAAAGACAGCCCGCCAGTCTCGTGATCTGCCAGTACGATTAGCAGGGTTTCCGGATGTTCGTCGATAAAGCGTAGGGCCCGGGCTGCCGCTGCATTGAGAGACAGCGCTTCATCAACCGTCATTTTCATATCATTGCTATGCCCGCCGCCGTCTACGCGCCCGGATTCGGCGACCAGGAAAAAGGGCTTGTCCGGCTGATGCAGAAAAGACAAAGCATCCTCCAGCAGATTGGCAAAGGCTTGTCTCGAGGCTTCACTGCTGTCAGCTTTGAAGGTGTCTGTTGGAAAGATAACCACCTGACTGGAGTCGCTGTCCACCCGGATGCGGTTGGTCAGGAGTTGGCGGCCCGTTGCCTGTAGTGTATCAAATGATTCTCCGAAGAGCTCCAGAAGGGCATCGCCTTCGCCGGCCAGCAAATGCAATGGGGCCTGGTACATACTGCTTACGATTTTCCGGATTTGATCGCGCTCCGGCACCTGCGCATAGAATGCCGCCGGCGTGGCATCCCCGACATTTACGGAAGTGATGACGCCGGTGCGGTACCCTGCCTCTTGTAAACGTTTGGGCAGTTGGGGGAGGGGAGTATGGTCAGGTGCGACACCAATTTTTCGGTTGTCGGTTTTTTGCCCGGTGGTGTAGGCGCTCGCACCAGCTGCGGAATCGGTGCAGTAAGCGTCTGCACTGCGCGTGTGCACCCGTCCGGTATGTTTTAGGTTGAAAAGCGTGAGCTGCCCGGCATTGGCCGTGTAGGCGGCGTAAAGCTGGCTTAGCCCGGTGCCATCCCCGATGAGAAGGATGATGTTTTTTGGGGATGCTGGAAAGGAAGGGTATTGAGGTGTATAAGCTGGTTGGGGCACAGGGTTGTGGTAGAAGCTTTTGGGGTAAGCCTCCACGAAATGCCGGGCCCGGTCTACCTCGTCTGTACCAATGATGTCCACGCCGTTTTTGATGAGTAGCTGCCAGGAGGAGGGGGTGTCCGGAGTGCCCCAAAAGCGGAAAGGCTTGCCTTGGTCGTGAGCACGCGCAACGATTTCTTCCAGGATTTGCTGCCGGTCGGGCGTGAGCTGCCCCTTGCCATTCCAGGAGGCAACGGCATTGAAGGGAGCGCTCACCATCGCCACTTTCTCCATTTGCCGTGCAGTCAGTCGGTCACCGGGCCTGCCGTCAATGCGAATATAGTCAGGCAGATCAGTCCAGTCCTGGGACTCGGGGCGGGCGCCGGATAGTACGAGGTCCACACCGCTTGGGCGTTGAAAAATGTCGGGGTACTGTTCAGCGGTTTGAACCAGGTAATCCAGGATGGTATCCCGGGCATTTTTGATGTCAATCAGCAGATGGAGCTGATGGCTGGTGTCCTTATAGATACGTCCCTGTTGCCGTTGGAGCACTGACCGGATAGGATCAAGGTACAGGCTGTCGAGTTGATAGCCCAGAGACAGGTCACTGGGATCATGGGCAACGTAAACCCGCCCCTGGTGCCAGTACAAGTCCGCCTCAATAGAGCCACAGCCCGCCGCCCAGGCATTCCAAAAGGGCAATTCCCGGGCATAGTCATTATGAGCATGCAGGCGCTGCGGGTGGGGAAGGGGATAGGGTTGTGCGAGGGACGCAGTAGCAGTCAGCAACAGCAGAAAAAGAAGCAGGTGATTTTTCATAAGGGCTTATTTCTTCACAACTTTAAGATAAAGTAAATCATCACTTGGATGCCGACCTGGCAATCATGGGGCCAGACAAAGAAAAAGCTGCACCCCCTGATCTTTGGTACAGCAGCATTATATCAATCGCTAGTATAGCTTACGAAGTTTTACTCCCTTTGCGATCAGGCTAACGGGAGAATAGTTTTTTCACGAGGGTAAAATTACCCCCGTGTACAAGAGTGGTGGAATTATTCAGATTAAAAAACGATTAAGCTTTTTTCTGAGGAAATAACTGAAGATTAATCTTTAGGTAACCGCTGGTTGAGCTTTATTTAATAGGGTTAAGGCTGTTTTATGTTTGTTCAGGGTTTCAATGACCAGGCTGCTTCAAACGTTGAGTGGAAGAAGTAGGCTTGGCATTGATTTTTTCATGATATGAAAATTATGATGACTTTCAACAAAGATTTCCGACCCTGCTGTATTAGATTTGTGAACTGAAAAATATAATCTTCAAATCAATGAGCACAAAAAACCTGAGGCATCAATTGCTCTCTGCCACAAAACCGGGCCGGGTAGACCTTCTTTTTGATTACCTGAGAACGCATGGTGATAAGCATTATGAGGAAGAGGTGACTCAAATGCAGCACGCGTTGCAGTGTGCAGCATTAGCCACCCGAAGCCAGCAACCGGCGACTTTGGTGGCCGCAGCACTGTTCCACGACATTGGGCATATGCTTGCCGATGACCCCGTGGAGGCCAATCACCCAACGCTGAAGGATGATCAGCATGAAGCAATAGCCGTAGCCTATCTTAAGGATATTTTCCCTGAGGCAGTGCTTCAACCTATACGACTACATGTAGTGGCCAAGAGGTATATGTGCACCCTTGAGCCTGAGTATTTTGACCAACTTTCGGAAGCTTCCCAAAAGAGTTTCCGGCTGCAGGGCGGCCCGATGAGCGAACAGGAAATAGATGACTTTGAACAGCACGCCTTCCACAAAGCAGCAGTTAAGCTACGCGGATGGGATGATCAGGCGAAAGATGTGAATATTGAGCACCTGGAGATTAACGCTTACCGAACCTTTGTTTTAGAATCGTTATGCTAAACCAACGACTCGCTATGATAAAAATGATTGTTTTCGATATGGCAGGCACTACGGTAGACGAAGACAACGTCGTCTACAAAACCCTACGGGATGCCGTCAATGCCACTGGAGGCTATCAGTTCTCCCTACAGGAAGTACTGGCTTCTGCGGCCGGTAAAGAAAAACGGGATGCCATTGCAGGTTTGCTGGGCAGTAAGGGCGCAGTGACCGGGGAGCAGATAGATGCGGCCTATCAATCCTTCAAAACGGCACTTGAAACGGCTTATGCCAATCTGGACGTGAAGCCCACCATCGGGGCAACAAGCTTTCTGAAGGAATTGCGCAATGCAGGCATTAAAGTGGTGCTCAACACCGGGTACAATGCCGCCACTGCTCAGTCCCTGATTGACAAAATGGGCTGGAAAGCCGGTCAGGAGTATGACTTGCTGGTTACCGCTGATCAGGTGGCGCAAAGCCGCCCGGCACCGGATATGATTGCATTAGCCCAGTCAAAGCTCGGTATAGCATCCGCGCAGCAAATTGTAAAAGTAGGGGACTCAGCTATTGATATTGAGGAGGGCAAAAATGCCGCCTGTGGCTACACGGTAGGCGTAACCACAGGCGCACAGACCGCTGCTCAAATTAGCGAAGCAAAGCCTGATTTCATTATTGACCGCCTGGAAGACTTGAAAGTCAAGCTTCCGCTTGCGCTTTAACCTTTGATGTGGTTCCTTCCTCTTTGGGCTCAACCACAGGCAGGCCTGCCGCTTCTGCGTAGGCTTTTTTGTCCAGTGTCAGGTTGGGGCTGCCGAAAAGAATCTTCCACCAGGCTCTGGGAGACCGGTAGGTCGACATGTCCTTGACGATGTCTATAGCCTCATGGAAAACCAGGTATACCGGATTATAAGAACCCACAGGCTTTAATATCCCATAATCCGGCGTTTCCTCTTCTTCTTTAAAGGTGCCGAAAATCCGGTCCCAGATAATTAATGTAGAGCCGTAGTTTTTGTCCAGGTACTTCTCATTCGTAGCATGGTGGACCCGGTGGTGGGATGGTGTGGTAAAGATAAACTCGATAGGCCGGGGCAGCTTTTTGATTAGCTCGGTATGCAGCCAAAACTGGTAGAGGACTTCGATTTGGTGCACGATAAAGAATACCACGGGGTGAATCCCCATCAACGCGATGGGCAGGAAGAAAATGATTTTTAGTTGCTGAATCCAGGAAAGCCGAAAAGAAACGGTGAAGTTGTACTGTTCAGACGAGTGGTGCGTCACGTGGGTGGCCCACCAAAAACGCTGCTCGTGCGCTACGCGGTGCGCCCAGTACCGGCAAAAATCGAGAACTACAAAACAAAGCGCAAAGGACCACCAGGTAATGGGGATGCTCCATGGGACCAGATTATAACATATTAAAACCAGTCCGAAGGTAAAAACCTTTGTCAATGCGGAGGAGATAATATTTCCAATGCCTACTGCGGTAGCTGCAAAGGCATCTTTGGTATCATAGTTGCGGCGTAATTTCCGGATCCGGATAAGGTATTCTACGAAGACTAACGCAAACATTACCGGGGCTGCATAAATAATAATAGGGGGCAAGTCCATTGCGAAGACTTGCTCCAGGGTCAATTTTGGTTCGTTCATTTCCTGTTATTTGAAAAGATTGATAGCCGATTATGCAAAGAAGGCTCTAAATACATGGAATCACAAAGATGTAGCGTAGAAATTTTGTCAACTAAGTTGGCTTATACGAAATCAAGCCTTAACAGATGAAAAAAATTGGACGGTGCAACTTTTCGGCTTTTTAAACGCCTTTACAATACTATGATGCACCATTACCCCTTTAACCCTTATTCCGCGCCCAGGTTCGTTGGATTTTTCTGGATGCTAATCTAAAAAACTAGGGATGGAAGGCGCATAACAGCATCTTTGAACCATAAAACAACCCGACACACGGCCTTTAGCTCAAAAAGCTGCAGGCTCAAATTTTTGAAATCACCACGACAACCTGAAATCATGAAAACCATTTTTAGAACCCTGCTATTAGTTATTTGCCTGACGCCCATTGGGCTCAGTGCTCAAAACCCTACCTTGTTTGACCAGTTTGGACATACCGAGCTGCTGAAGCTTGAATTGGAGTTCAGCCTTGACACCATGTACGCCAAAGTGGATACCAACGAAGAGTACCCGGCCATTTTCCGCTACCAGGATGCACACGGCAATTGGGTGGAACTGCCCAGCGAAATCCGCGCCCGGGGCCGCTACCGCCGCCGGGTATGTGATTTCCCGCCGCTGAGGATTGACTTTTCCAAAAGCGATCTCAGAGCTCGCGGGCTGGCAGAACACGATGATATGAAGCTGGTCACCCACTGCCAGACTGGCAAGAAGGGAAAAGAAGCAGTGCTGCGGGAGTACCTCGCCTATAAAATGTACCAGGAATTATCCGATCATGCGCTTCGGGCACAATTGGTTGAAGTGACTTATAAAGACACAGAAAGCAATCAGAAGCTGGTCAAATATGGCATTCTGCTGGAAGACATTGACGAACTGGCCGCCCGGAAGGCAAGCGTGGAATGTGACGAATGCTTTGGCTTGTCTACCGTAGCGTTTCAGCAGGAAAACCTGCGTACCCATGCCATGTTCCAGTACATGATTGGTAACGTAGACTGGTCTATCCCTATGTCCCGCAACCTCAAAATCCTGAAGCCTGTGGATGGCGGATTGAACACGGTCGTCCCCTACGACTTTGACTTTTCCGGCATCGTGAACGTAGGCTACGCTGTGCCAGCCCGTGATATTGGGCAGGAGAAGGTGGGCGAAAGGGTTTATCTGGGCGCCGAGCTCAACAGCAGCGAATTGCAATCCACTGTTGAGCTTTTTAAAGCTAAGCAAGGCGACTTTGAAGCAATGATAAGTGATTTTGACCTGCTCAGCCGTAGTGACAGGCGTGAAATGCTGGAATACCTTCAGTCTTTCTACACTGCTCTGGATGATGGCACGGTTTGCGCTGAGCTCACAGCGAAAAACTGCCCCACTGTGCCGGGGAAGTAAAGGGAGCAAAGGAGCAAAAACAAAAGCCTGCCTGGCAAACTGCGGGGCAGGCTTTTTGTTTTTGCACGGCATGCAAAATATTCCGAAGGGCTGTGATAAGCCCAGGAAAATAGGAGTTACGCAGCGCGAGCGAACCGAAACTGGCCTGTATGGCGCTGCTTATTGAATGGTTTTCCAAATGCCGGAATTCATACCCCCTTTCTCCTTGTCAACATTGCACCTTTGCTATCATTTGCGTATCTTACCAAAAATCCGGACGCGCCCGTTCGCTCCCTTCTTTGAGGTGGATGTTTTGCTTCCGCTTCAGTTCTGCGCTCGCGTTTATTCGGTTGCCCAATTGGCCTGCATAGTGCTGCTTTTTGAAGACATAGACTTCAAGAGTCTTGTTTCCTTATTGCCCTTGATCAGGCTGCCTAACACTGTATTTTCTTACTTAACCGATTAATAGTTTACCTATGAAAAAAAGGGTCGGCAGCACACTGAGCGGGTTTTCCGAAAATAGCCAGGTTGACCTGGACGAGATTACAGGTTTTGCAGCTGATGCCGACGAGAACCTATATGTTACAGGCTACAGCGACGCTGCTGGTAACGGGGACGACATAGTAACCCTAATGCTCGATGACACCCTGGGCCTGGTCTGGGAGTCCGTTTACAACGGGTCTGCCAACGGTGACGACCGCCCTTCCAGCCTGGACATTGATACCTTAGGCAATGTATATGTCGGGGGCTATGCAACAGGTTCCAATGGCAGGGACTTTACAGTGATCAAGTACAATAACAGCGGCACGCAGCAGTGGGCAGAACTGTACGATGGCGCAAGCCACGGCGATGATGAAGCCAAAGCTGTAGTAGCTGGCAAAGATGGGCTGGTCTATGTCACTGGCTCTGTAGATACCCTGGGGCAAAAGGACTACCACACCCGCCTATTGAAAGCCAGCGACGGCACAACGGAATGGTCGACCAGCTTCAATGGTTTGCACAGTAAAGATGATGAAGCGGCGTCAATAACTTTAGATGGTGAAGGCGGCTTGTCCGTGCTGGGCAAAAACGGGCTGTCCAATGGCAAAACGGAATACATGCTCGTGCGGTACGCGAAAAAACAGCTGACCATACCTCCGGGGGATGGGGCTGCTTCGCCAGCCTTAGCATTCACAGAGCAGCAGGGGCAGTTGACGGATACTTCTGGTACCTCGGCAAAGGGCATACGCTTTTACAGCACTGGCAACTATCCCCCCCTGTATGTGCAGGATGACAAGCTAAGCTTCGTGACAGCCAGTGTAGATACGAGCAAAGCTACGCCGGACACCCTGCACCGTGTTGACATTACGTTTTTTGACAGCAAGACTTCCCTGATGAGCGCAGCCGGGCTGGACAAACTGGACAACTACCGGAATTATTATCTGGGGCACATCCCGGAGGGTCGGGCACGGGTCGGCCAGTACGGCAGGGTAGCCGTAACCAACCTTTATGATGGCATCAACCTGCAAATGTTTGCTGATGAGAGTGGTATAGTGTACTACTTTGTCATACAGCCGGGCGGGGACCCTGATGACATAGAATTGGAGTTCAACGGCCAGGATGCCCTTTCCCTCAACGGCAGCAAGCTGCAGGTAGGCACCTCGGTAGGCAGTTTTGATCTTCCGGCCCCAAGTGCCTTCCAGATCAACAGCCAGGGGCAGGAGGTATCTACGACCTGGTCCCCGGCGTACAGCATCACGGGCAACCGGGTGAGCTTTAGCAGCACGGGGGCTTATGATAGTGGGAAGGTGCTGGTTATTGAATTACGGCGAGGGGGAGCAACCGCTCCAGGTTTAACTGGTAACCTTGATTGGTGTACTTATATAGGAGGGTCTGCCAGTGGATCTTTAACAGAACATATAAGCAAAGCTGCGGTTGATGGAGAGGATTTATACCTTTTGGGGTTGACCAATAACTTAGATTTCCCTATTGAAACCGGGGCAATAAATAATTTTTCAGGAAGCAGAGATGCTGTCTTATTGAGATTTACCACCGAAGGAGTCCTTGAATGGGGAACATTCTACGGAGGAAGTGGTCCTGAAGAAGTCCAGGCAGTTTTACCAAGTGGGGAAAATGTATATTTGGGAGGAAGTAGCGGAAGTAGTGACCTGCCCATTTTGGCTTCAGGGCCTAATGCTTATACGAATAGCAATTTAGGAGCAGGAGGCTTTCAAGGGTGCTTGGCTATGTTTGAATCGGAATCTGGTAGTTTAAGTTGGTCGACTTATTTCGGAGACAGTGCAGATGGCAATGACCAAGTACTGGATATAGCTAAAAACCCAAACAACTCTAATATTATGGTTGCCGGGACCTCTGATAGCGGAGCTGATTTTCCTTTACTTGCTACCGGAACTGGCTTTTATGAATCTTCTGGCAATGGTTTTTTATCTGAGTTCGACGGGGAGAATGATTTGGTCTGGTCTACAAAATTCGGTAGCTTGGGTAATACAATCCGAGACATTGAATATGATTCACAGGGTAACTTATTTCTTACAGGGAGCGATTTCTATTCCTTGTCTCAACCTGACCCGCTGCCAGTAATAGGGAGTGGAGCCACCTACACTCAATCCAATTCATCAGATAATGTAACGGATGCCATTATTGCAAAAATAGATACTGATCGGGAATTGGAGTGGTCAACTTTCTTTGGTGGCTTAGGATGGGATGTCGGTATATCATTGGCGATTTCAAGCGATGATAAAGTATATCTAGCAGGGGATACAGATAGTGGAAACTCTAGTTCTTTCCCACTATTGAGTTTCTCTTCTGGTGCTTATTATGACGATTCCAAGGACGGTGACGATCTTTTTATTGCGCGGTTTTCAAACGAAGGTGTACAAGAATGGACAACTTTCTTTGGAGGGAGCAGCAGTGAGTTCTTCCCTTCTGTAACCTTTGATGCCGCTGATAACGTGGTTGTGATTGGAGGAAACACCCAAAGCACAGATATTGTAGCTAATTCTCCTGATCCATCTTTGTTTGAACAAGAAGACCTTAATGCCAATAACCAGAGCGATCAAAGAGATGGCTTTCTCGTAACATTCGATGAAAATTTAATTCAAGGCTGGACTACCTACTTTGGTGGCTATGGAACCAATGGTGGCCAACCTAGAGATGCTTTGCAGGATATCGAGTTTGGCAATGGAGCTCTTTTCATGGTTGGCAGCTCTGGTGCTGATAATCCCCGCTTACCAGTCCAAGCCCCTGGGGGTGGAGCATACTATCAGCCCATATTGGCAGGAGAAAGTGGTGTAGATGGGTTTATTGCTAAATTTTCAATTGATGGAGGGACAATTACCAGTATTGAGGACAGGCTAATAAGTCAGGACTTTTTTACCGTTTTCCCCAATCCCTTTGATGAAAATATAGATGTGCTTCTCACCAACGGAGAGGGTTCTTTATCCCAATTTAGAGTCTATGATGTTTTAGGGAGAGTATTACTGGAGGGGGCAAGCCACAGTACAAGGTTTCAGGTGCCTCTAAGTCATTTGCCTAAACAGGCTTATTTCCTTGAGCTTCAAAACAATGGCAAACGTGGAGTTAGAAAGCTAGTCAAACAATAATTCTTAATGCTCCGTCAGCCCTGTCACTATGGCAGGGCTGATGGTCTTTTTATAAAAGGGCTTATGAGACGTTATTTCTTTACAACGACTATCATATTTTATGTTTTACATATAGCAGTCTCCGCTCAAAACTGGCAAACCCTAAATGGCGGTACAGACTGGAATGTAGCAGACCTTTTTGCAGACACTACTTCAGGGCAGTTATACGTCTCCGGGGCATTTCAGCATGCAGGAGATATTGAAGCCAATGGGGTTGCGGTTTGGGATGGCAGCCAATTTCAAACTTTTGGCACAGGTGTGGATAATTGTATTACCACATGCCCAATAGTATTGAGCATAGCAGTATGGAATGATGAGGTTTACTGCTCTCCTACAAGCTATAGTATGGGCGGGATATTAGATCCAGATGGTCTCATGAAATGGGATGGAGAGAATTGGGCACGAGTTAACGAAGGCTTATCTTTTTTTAACGGCAACGATGGCATAGTACTGGACTTTCTGCCAACTGAAACTGAAGTTTTGATTTTAGGGTCTTTTCAGGTAGCAGGAACAGATACTGCCTATAGTGTAGCTATCTGGGATGGAGAAGAACTGTCCTCTTTGGGGTTTCCCTATGCGAACCCGGAGGCTGGCATTGTTGGAAGAGTACAATCTGGAGTTTTCAAAGATGATGTACTTTATGTCGGCGGCAACTTCAGAAAAGAGCTGGGGGTTGAAAATACAATTGATTTTGCATGGTATGAAAACGGAAACTGGTACCACCCAGAGCGGAGTATTATAGGAGGCAATGATGATATTGGTAAGGTTATAGTTTATAAGGATGAAATTTATGTAGGAGGTGGGTTTCGAGTTTCATCCGGTAACGCAGGCAACGCCATTATGCGTTTCCAGGATGGTGAATTTGTGGACGTTGGCGGCAGTTTTGATTCAGAGCTTTCAAGTGTTATAGATATGGTCGTGTACAATGACAAGTTATTCGTTTTTGGATTGTTCAACTCAGTAGGTGGTGGTATACCCGCTCAAAATATCGCCTCTTGGGATGGTGAAAAATGGTGTGGGTACGGGTTCGATTTTGACCATCTTATCCGTGCTGCAGAAGTGCTAGAAGATCGATTATATATCGGTGGCCCTTTTGATTCCATCAATTATCAGCCTTATAACCATTTAGCATTTTGGGAAGGTGAATTGGAGCCAACCGTGTGCGGTAATCCAATAAGTACAGCTCCCGTAGAGCAAAGGGCCAAAATACGAGTCAACCTTTTCCCAAACCCCACCACCTCCACCCTCCA